>NZ_JANSIS010000004.1:0-211790 GCF_047462135.1 Synechococcus sp. O70.2 | reverse complement strand
GGCAGGAGGGATCCGGCTGCAGGTAGTGGCGAACCTCGGCAGGGCTGCGGAGGCCGCGGTTGAGCAGGATCTGAGCCAGCAGAGGCGAAATCCCCACCGCCTCCGCCAACTGGCGCGCCCTTGGCTGGTCCTCAGGCTGGAATAGCCAGCGCTGCTCGAGGATTGCCGCCATCGCCGGAGTTAGATAGCCAAATGGCAGTGCTACAGTGAGCCTAGAGATCCTTTTTGAGCTTACTTCAAAACGCTCCTCCGCTGGCTGGCTGCCGATGTACTCTCTCCTACTTACCTACAGCCTCAACCCCCTGAGGGGACTGAAGCTGCTGGTCCGAGCCTCTGAGCAGGCGTCCCTGGGGAGTTTGGCGCGTCAGCTCTGGAGATCCCGGCAAGGGGGGCCGCGTCTTCAGATTGCGCTAGGCCGCCTGGTGCCCGAGCAAACCAAGCCCCTTTCCCCCTGGGAGGTGCTGCTGCGCTCGCAGTTTTTCATCGCCCTCGAAGCTGCTTGGCCAGATTCCTCTCTGCCAGCTCTTCCCTCTGGCCAGGGATCCGCCATTCAGCTTGCCCGCTACACGGAAGGCTCCCAACCCTACAAGACTGAGATCATTCGCTTTTCCCTGGGAGGATCCCCTGCCCCTGCTGTCCCGCGTCGCTACAGCTACCGTCGCCGTCGCTTCTAGGGAGTGCAGGCAGCAAGCGTTGCCAAATCCTCCTCACTATACTGGAGGTAGACCTCATTGCGCTTCTCCTGTGAACGCTGGGCTGCGCCACTGCCGCCAAAGGAGAGACCAACAGTGGGCTAGGTGGGGGGGAGAGACTAGTCTCTTGCCTAGCAGGGCTTGGCCAAGGCTGACAATGGCGGCTTGGTGGGGCAGCTCCCTGGTGGCTAGTCTCCTTGCCCTGCCGCCTGCCTTTGCCCTAATCCGTTACCAAGTCCATGTCCTGGCTGAGCGACCAGAAGCCTTAGCTCAGGTGCGCAGGCAGGTGCCGGATGCCTATTTTGTGCAGGGGGATGGCCAGGTCTTCATTCTGGCGGGAACGTTTGTCAACCGCAGCCACGCCCAACGCCGCCAGGCCGAGTTGGAACAGCTAGGGCTGCCCGTGCGGGTGGTGAGCCGCCAAGACAGGGATCCACCCCTGCTGCCGGCCTTTCTTGCCCCGCCAACGGCTCCTCCTTTCGACCCGCAGCGGCCCTTTGCCACCCAAGTGCCCAACCCCAGCAGAGATCCACGGCTGGAGGAGCGGGTGCGCCGCTTCTTTCCCCAGGCTATAGAGGTGCGTTACCGCGGCCAGCCTGCCCTACAGACGGGGACTTTCTCTCGCCTATCACTGGCGCAGGAACAGGCCCGCTGGCTGACTGCTCAGGGCTTGCCGGCAGTGGTCGTGTCGCTGGCAGAAGAGAATGCCGCTTCACCACCTGAGGAGCCTGCCCAAGGGGAACGCTATTGGGTGTTGGTGGCCGATCCCAGCGGCGAAAAATTGGCTGCTTTGGAGCACCTGCTGCCGGGATCCCTGCCCCTAATCTACGACAGCCGGCGGGTTGTGCGCACCGGCGGCTTTGCCGATCTGGCAACGGCCAGCGAGCAAGTGCGCTACCTAGCTAGCCACGGCTACAAGGCAGGGATCTTTCCCGCTGACCTGCGCCGCTCCCAACCTATCCTGGTTCGGGACTCTCCTCCCTCCTTGCCTGAGGCTAGCTCGGCCGGGTTTTGGGTGGTGGTTCAGGCTGGCGAAGAGGCGCTGCCCAAGGTGCGGCAGTTTGCCCCCAATGCCTTTGTGCGCGGCTCAGTGATTCAGGTGGGCACCTACCGGCAGCGGGCCAATGCCGAACGAGCGCGGCGCAGCCTAGCCGAGGCGGGGTTTGATGCCCGCATTTTGCCGGTGAAGTAAATGCTCCCCCTTCAGGCCTGCCGTGCCGTGAGAGGGAGACAGGGGTGGAGTCCTAGCGAGCCTGCTTGGCCTGTTGCAGCGTCTGCTCAAACACTTCCAAAGGCTGAGCCCCCGAGAAGGCAATGCCGTTCAAGATGAAATGGGGGGTACCGCTGATGCCCAGTTGAGAGGCCAGATCCATGTCTCGCTGTACAGCCCGCTCTGCCGCCCGGCTGCGCCGATCCCGATTGAACTTCTCCACGTTCAAGCCCAGCTTTTGGGCTGTAGCTACGTAAAATTCCTCCCCCAGCTGGGACTGGTTGGCAAACAGCTCGTCGTGGAACTCCCAAAACTTGCCCTGGCGGTGAGCAGCCCAAGCGGCGCGCGCTGCCGCCATCGCCTCAGGGTGAATGCTGGTCAAGGGCAGGTGCTTGTACACCAAGGTTACCTCGTCCCCATGTCTAGCCATGAACTCCTTCAGAGTCTGATGGGCACGGGCACAGAAGGGACACTGAAAGTCGGAAAACTCCACCAAAACTAGCCGCAAGGACTCGGAGCCGGTTCTGGGGGAATCGCCAATGACAGCGCGGGGGTTCTGCCGCAACTGCCGGCCAAACTCTTCTGCTAGCTTCTGCTGTTGCCGCTGCTGCTCTTCATACTGCCGCTGCTGGTACTCCTGCACGGCCTCCAGGATCACCTGCGGATTCTTGCGGATGATCTCCAGCACCTGCTTTTCTAGCTCTGCCGGAGCTGCAAAGACAACAGGTGCCGTGCCGCTCATTCCCAGCCAAACTAGGAGCATGCCGAGCAGGCCGAGCTTGGCCAGCCCTTGTCCCCACCTGCCAAAAGCCCTCGCCAGACTTCCCATCCCAACTCCCCCTCGAGTACAAGCTTTTATTAGGCTAAGCCCAGGCGGCAGCCCTGTCTACCACCCCTTCGGGGGGTTAGGAGTGGGTGGCTTGCAAAAGCTGCTCCTTGATCCGCTGCAACTGGCTGGCCCAGCGGGGATCCGGCTCAACAGCCTCTTTTGCCTCAGGGCCCGCCTTGACACGCTGGCGCTGCTTCTTGCCTGAAGTAGACTTCTCCCCTGCCGTTTTGGAACCTTTGGCCGGTTCCCGGGCGGAGTCCTTGGCGGGGGAAGGGGAGACTGCTGCTTTGGCTTCGGCACCTTCCCGTTTCTCGCGCGGCTGGGCAAGTTCAATGCGCAAGTTGACGTCGCCAAAGCTGTGGCCGTTGAATTTCTCGATATACTGCTGCGCCTGTTCCTCAGTGCTTACCGTAACAAAACCAAAGCCGCGGCACTTGCCGGTCTTCCGATCCCGAATGACCTTGGTGGAAATGACCTCACCTGCAGATCTGAAGAGCTTCTCCAGGGCCTCGCGATCTACCTCTGCCGGCAGATTTCCAACGTACAGACGAACGGGCATAAAACCGTGAAGCTCCTTAGCGAGAGGACAGAAGTCCAGCCTGCACAGGGCCAATCCAGAAGCGCCGCATAAGGCCACCTTTTAAAAATTTACCTCAACTTTTAGCCAAAAAAGTTAAGACAACCCAGCTGGTCAAGGGGATCCCTTCTAGGCTAAGCCGGTAACGTTTAAGCGATCCCGATGCAGGAAGGGACGGGCCTGAGGGCCGGTATAGTCAGCTACAAGATGGCCTCGCCCCCGCAGTTGGTAGCGGTAGGTTACTAGGCCTTCCAAGCCTACCGGGCCCCGGGGTGGCAGCTTTTGGGTGCTAATGCCCACTTCTGCCCCAAAGCCGTAGCGAAAGCCATCGGCAAAGCGGGTGGAGGCGTTGTGAAAGACCCCTGCTGCGTCCACTTCGTCGAGAAAGCGCTGGGCAGCGACGGCATCTTCGGTCACGATGGCCTCGGTGTGCCGGGATCCGTACTGTTGGATGTGGGCAATGGCCTCGTCGAGGGAATCCACCATTTTAATGGCTAGAATCAAGTCGGCGTACTCAGTGCTCCAGTCAGCTTCAGTGGCCGGGATCAGATCGGGCACCAGCTCGCGGCAGCGGGGATCCCCGCGCAACTCTACCCCTTTCTCGCGCAGCGCTTGCACGGCCAGAGGCAAAAACCGGGGAGCAATCTCTGCATGGACTAATAGGGTCTCGATAGCGTTGCAGGCGGCAGGGTACTGGGTTTTGCTATCTAGGGTTAGCCTCACCGCCATGTCCACATCAGCAGCCCGATCCACGTACAGGTGGCACAGCCCATCCGCATGGCCCAGAACCGGGATGCGGGTATTCTCCATAATGTAGCGGACAAAGCTGCTGGAGCCGCGGGGAATGATTAGGTCCACCAGACCTTCCAGTTGCAGCAGCTCTTTAATCTCCTCGCGACGGGTGAGCAACTGCAAAGATCCCCTAGGAAAGTCGGGAACTTGCCGCAGCCCCGCCTGCAGCGCGGCCATCAACGCTTGGCAGGAGCAGAGCGCCTCCGATCCGCCTTTGAGCAGGACGCTGTTGCCCGTCTTGACTGCTAGGGCAGCAATTTGCACCAGGGCGTCGGGCCGCGACTCAAAGATGACGCCTAGCACTCCCAGGGGATAGGTGCGCCGCTCCAGCACCAGCCCCTCGTCCAGCTCGCGGATGAGGAGGGATCGCCCTACCGGGTCGGGCAGCCGCCTCACCTGCTGGACTCCGGCTACCATCTCCGCCAACTTGTGGGCATCCAACTTTAGGCGGGCATAGGCCGCAGCCGACAACTCCCCCCTTTTAACCTGCTCCGCTGCCCGCTCCAGATCTTCCCGATTGGCCGCTAGGATGGCCTCTTGCTGTTCCAGTAAAGCTGTGGCCATGGCCTCGAGAGCCGCATCCCGAACCTCAGTGGGCAAGGTGGCTGTGCGCTGGGCGGCAGCTCGAGCCGTCTGCACCTGGACTAGCAGGGAGGAGTTGGCAGTTCTTGCAGGAGCTCCACGAGACATGGGCAGAGAGGCAACAAAACCCAACCCAAAAGGCTACAAAAAGTTCCAACCTAATGGGATCCTGGGAGCAGCCTTGCCAGAATCCCTATGCTAGCTTGGGCAAAACTGGGCAGCACTCTCAGCAGCCTATCAGAATTTGGGCACTGCTAGCTGCCCCTAGAGGATCCTAGTCTGGCGAAACCCAGCCCATCTTCAACCAGTACCGTGTTTTCCAGGAGGGTCAATGAGAAAGCGGGGGTTTGTGGTGAGTGCAACGGCTGCCGTGGTTACAGCCGTGTCGTTGGTTGGCGTGCAGCTATCCATGCCAGGTTGGGCGGGGTTTCGCCGGGATCCCAAAGAAGTGGTGGACGAAGTTTGGCAGATTGTCAATCGGGAGTACGTCGATCCTTCCTTTAACTCCGTCGACTGGGAAGCGGTGCGCCGCGAGCTGCTCAGCAGAGAATATGCCACCCGCGAGGAGGCCTACAAGGCCATTCGCGAGGCCCTCAAGAAGCTCAACGATCCCTACACCCGCTTCTTGGATCCGGAGCAGTTTGCCAGCATGCAGATCGACACCTCGGGGGAGCTGACCGGCGTGGGGATCACGCTGGGTGTGGATCAGGAGACCAATGAGCTGGTTGTGATCTCGCCAATTGAGGGATCCCCTGCCGATCGCGCTGGGATCAAGTCCAAGGACGTTATCGTGCGTATCGACGACAGATCCACCGAGGGCATGGACACCAATACTGCCGTCAGCCTCATTCGCGGTGAGCCAGGCACCCGGGTGCGGCTAACCATTCGCCGCGAGGGAGAAGGGCTGAAGGTGTTTGACTTGGTGCGGGAGAGAATTGAGCTAGCTACAGTACGCCACGAGGCTCGCAAAGAAAATGGCCTGCTCATTGGCTATATCCGCATCACCCAATTTTCCGGCAACGCCGCCGAAAAGGTGCGCCAGGCCATTCGCGACCTAGAAAAACAAGGGGTGGCTGGCTACGTGCTGGATCTGCGGGCCAATCCTGGGGGGCTGCTCCACGCCAGTGCCGAAATTGCGCGCATGTGGATCAATCGGGGGAGCATTGTCTCGACGGTGAATCGGCAAGGGGAGCAGGATCGCCTTGTGGCCAACAACAGCGCCCTCACCGACAAGCCTTTGGCAGTCTTGGTGGATGGGGGTTCTGCCAGCGCCAGCGAGATCCTCTCCGGCGCCTTGCAAGATAACCGGCGCGCTGTGATTGTTGGCACGCCAACCTTTGGCAAGGGCCTGGTGCAGTCGGTGCATCCCCTCTCCGACGGGTCGGGGTTGGCAGTCACCATTGCCCGCTACCGCACTCCCAAGGGCACCGAGATTGACCAAAAGGGCCTCACCCCCGACATTGTGGTGGAGCTGTCGGAAGCAGATCTGAAGCGCCTCAGCAAGAACCGCGAACTGGTAGCCACTGCCGCTGATCCGCAGTACGCGGCTGCTATTCGCGCCCTCCAGGCCCAAATTGCGGCCCGCCAGCAAAAGGCTCCCAGTGTTGCTCGTTCCTCTTCTCGGTAGCCGGTGCTAACCCTGGGTAGGAAAGGCCTTATTCTCGGCAGGTAGGGTAGGCAAGGAGGGGAGGATCCATGAATTTGAACTTGGCCGGACGGGATCTGCTCAAACTCAGCGACCTGAGCCCGGCGGAGCTGGCGGCCTTGCTGGCCCAAGCGGCGGAGCTGAAGCGGGATCCCTACCGGGCAGACCTGCGGGGTCGAGTGCTGGGACTGCTATTTCAGAAGGCTTCCACCCGTACCCGGGTTAGCTTTACCGTTGCCATGGCCCAGTGCGGGGGCAGCACCCTGGACTTGGTGCCAGCGGCAATGCAAATAAGCCGCGGCGAGCCCCTGTCGGATACAGCCCGCGTCCTCTCCCGCTACTTGGACGCCATTGCCATCCGCACCTACGACCAGCGGGAGCTGGAGCTCTTTGCCGAGTATGCCGAGATCCCCGTGATCAACGCCCTCACGGATCAGTTTCACCCCTGCCAAGTTTTGGCCGATCTGCTCACCATTCAAGAGAACTTCGGGCAACTGGCAGGCCTGACCTTGGCCTATTGTGGCGACGGCAACAATGTTGCCCATTCCCTCCTGCTGGGCTGTGCTCTAAGCGGGATCCACATCCGCGTTGCCACACCCCCTGGCTACGAGCCGGACGCGGCAGTGGTGGCAGAAGCGCAGGCCTTGGCCCAGGGATCGCAGGTGCTGGTTTTGCGGGATCCCTACGAAGCCGTTGCGGGAGCCCAGGTGGTCTATACCGACGTCTGGGCCAGCATGGGCCAAGAGGATCAGGCGGCAGCCCGCAAAGCCCACTTCCTGCCCTACCAGGTCAATGCCGAGCTCATGAAACACGCAGATCCGGAGGCGATTGTGCTCCACTGCCTGCCCGCCCACCGGGAGGAGGAGATTACTGCCGAGGTTTTGGAGGGATCCCAGTCCCGCGTTTGGGATCAGGCGGAAAATCGCCTTCACGTGCAAAAGGCGCTGCTAATCCAACTGCTGGGAGCAGGGTGAGGATCCTCACCCCCGGCTCGAAGAGAGGGTCAGCGGTTGTTGGGGCGGCGGGCAGCGATCGCCAGGCTGACGTTGGGCAGCCGCTGCAGAGCATCCATGACCTCCACCACCTTGCCGTGGGAGAGGGCCAAGTCAGCGTTGATGACCACTAAGCGCCGCCCTTCAGCCGGCTTCTCGGCCAGAATACGTTCCACCGTGGGGATCAGGGCACCAAGATTGGCAATTTTCTGCCGGTTGACAGCAATTTGGCCTTCGGCCGTGATGCTCACCGTAACGTCTGGCTGACGGCGGGCTTCGGCTGTGGAGGCCTCTGGCAAGTTGACATCGAGCGCCTCGGACCGGGTAAGCACTAGGCTGGCGATGACGAAAAACACCAAGATCGAGAAGATGACATCGATTAAGGGCACGATGTTGATCTCGGCGGGCCTGAAGTTCTCCTCTGGGATGCGCATAGGCTAGGAGGGCTCAAGCGGGGAGTAGGGAGGAAGAGTGGAGCTGGGGCCGGGCTTGGCGTAGGAATACTGGGGAAGCTGCTGGGCTTGCATCTCTAGCCGCTGCCGATGCAGCAACTCCAGCTCGCCGCCGTACTCCTGGATCTTGGAGAGTTGCCGCAGGTACAGAGAGCGAAAGACATTGGAGATCAGCAAGGTGGGAATAGCCACGATCAACCCGAAAGCCGTCGAGTAGAGGGCTTCGGCGATGCCTTGTCCCACCCCCTGCGTATTGGTGCCGCCAATATCCCCCAGTTGGATGGAGCTGAGGATTTGGATGATGCCGGTAACCGTGCCCAAGAGGCCCAGGAAGGGAGCAACGGTAATCACCGTGTCAAAGAGAGTGTTGAAGCGCTTTAATAGCGGCACCTCTGCAGCCAGGGCTGTCTCAAGGGCCAGTTTAAAATCCTCAGGGCTGGCTTCGTTGAGCTCCAGGGCAGCCAAAAAGATGCGCGCAATGGGCAGGTCGGCATTTTGCTCCAGCAGGTACTGGGCGGCCCTGGGGTTGCGGCGGTACTGGCTGAGGGCTTGCCGCACCACCTCCTCCTGCCGATGGGTAACCTTCCACCAGAACAAGGCCCGCTCGAGGCAACAAGCCACCGAGAGAACCGAGAAGGTCAACAGAGGGATGGAGTAGTACCAACCCTGGATCAGAAGCTGCAGGACTCTAGCCATAGGATCCGGATGACCCCCTCCCAGCGGCACCTCACGCTCATCCTGTCATAGCACTTTCCCGCCGGAGCTGGGATCCCTTTTTGCCCACTTGGGGTTGCTTTTTAGGACAAGCTGCTGATTTTCTGGCAAGGGCGCTATCCTATGGCGTGGAATCCAGAGGCCACCAGCGTATCTACCGACAACCTATGCCTACTCAGCCCTTCCCCCCTTTGGCCCTCCTCAGCGTCTTTGATAAAACTGGCCTTGTCCCCCTGGCTAAGGCACTTGTCCAGGAGCACGGCTTTCAACTGGTCAGCAGCGGCGGTACGGCCAAGGTGCTCTCTGAAGCTGGGATCCCGGTTACCCCCATCTCGGCCCACACCGGTGCGCGGGAGATTCTGGGGGGACGGGTGAAAACGCTGCACCCCCGCATCTACGGCGGCATTTTGGCTCGCCTGGAGCGCAGCGAAGACCGGGCAGACTTGGAGGCGCTGGGGATCCCGCCCATCCAACTGGTGGTGGTCAACTTCTACCCTTTCGAGCAGACGGTGGCCCAACCCGGAGGGGCTCTGGAGGAGGCTTTGGAGCAGATCGACATCGGCGGGCCGACGTTAGTGCGGGCAGCGGCCAAAAATTATCCCTATGTTACGGTGCTCACGGATCCCAGCCAGTACCCTCAGTATTTGCAACTGCTCTCTAGCGCCTCCAGCGAGGCGGAACGGCTGGCCTTTCGCTTCCAGTGTGCCCGCCGCGCCTTTGAGCGGGTCTTAGCTTACGACCGCGCCATCGTCAACTATCTGGCCCGCTCAGAGCTGTCCCAACCCTCTCAACCTCCAGCTTCTGCAGGCGCTGCTGAACAGGTTTTTCACCTGCAAGGGATCCCGTGGCAACGCCTGCGCTACGGGGAAAACCCCCACCAGGCTGCCACCTGGTATGTGGTGGATGCGGCTGCCCCTGGCTGGCATCGAGCCAAGCAGTTACAGGGGAAAGAGCTAAGCTACAACAACCTGCTGGATCTGGAAGCGGCCCGCGCCCTGGCGGCAGAACTGAGCATAGGACTTGCCAACGGCTCTAAGCCAGCGGTAGCGGTGGTTGTCAAGCACAACAACCCCTGTGGGGTAGCCGTTCGCCCAACCCTAGCTGCCGCTCTGGAGGCTGCTTTGGCTGCCGATCCCGTTTCCGCCTTTGGGGGCATCGTTGCCCTCAACCAAACCTTGGATGCGGAGACCGCCCGGCGGCTGGCGGAGCCTTTTTTGGAGTGCGTGGTTGTCCCCGGCTGCACGCCTGAAGCGGCAGAGCAACTGGCGGCCAAAAAGAACTTGCGGCTTTTGGTTTTGCCGGACTTTGAGGTGGGGCCAGCCCAAACCATTCGCACCTTGGCCGGCGGCTTTCTGGTGCAAGAGGCCGACCGACTGCAGGGATCCGTTCGCCAACCCTCCTGGCAGGTGGTGACCGAGCGCCAGCCTACCCCCGAGGAGTGGGCGGATCTGGAGTTTGCCTGGATAGTCTGCAAACACGTGAAATCCAACGCCATCGTCGTTGCTCGCCAGGGGCAAACCCTCGGCATCGGGGCAGGGCAGATGAACCGGGTGGGGGCCGTCGAGCTTGCCCTTCGCCAGGCCGGTCCACGGGCCGCGGGAGCGGTTTTGGCCAGCGACGGCTTTTTCCCCTTTGCCGACAGCGTCGAGGCGGCAGCCCGCGCTGGGATCCGCGCCATCATTCAGCCGGGAGGCAGCATCCGCGATGCCGACTCCATTGCCGCCGCCAATGCTGCGGGTATCGCCATGGTCTGCACCGGCATCCGTCACTTTTGGCACTGAGGTCAAGAGCTCAGGGCAGACCCCAGGCTCTGGCCCGCTCTGCCAGCCAGCCCTCGGCACGCAGGTTTTCTAGCTCGCGGCGCACCCGCAGCCGCAACTCAGCGTGCTCCAGCCCCTTGGGCATGGCAATGCCCAGCCCCACCGCCCCCAAGGGGGATCCCAAGAACTGAAACTGGGGGTGCTCCGCCAGCCACCCGGCCAGCACCGACCGGTCTGCTGTCCAGGCCTGCACCGATCCTTTCAAGAGCAACTCCGCCCCTTCCCGATAGGAATCCACCGGCACCAACTCGACCCCTGAGAGGTAGCGATTGAGGTGAGGAATAGCGGCAGATCCGCGCAGGACGGCAACGCGAGCGCCGCGTAGCTCCGACCAGCTTGTCCAGTTCTGGGAGCGGGCCACCACCAAGCTGGGGCCATCCTGATAGTAGGCAGAGGTAAACTCCACCTGGCGGGCCCGATCCGGCGTGATGCCAATCTGGGCAACGGCCAGATCCACCTCCCCCGCGGCCACTGCCTGCAGCCGCTCCACATTGGCCACCGGCACCAGCTCCACCGCCTCTCTTGACCCCAGGAGCCGGGATCCCAGCTCGCGGGCTAGCTCAATCTCAAACCCCTGCAGCTTGCCCTCGGGATCGCGAAAGCCCAGCGGCCTCAAGTTGTCTTTGACCGCAACTCGCAACTGCCCCGAACGGACAATCTCCGGCCAAGGGCGGGCAGCGGCAGGGCTCCCCCTTCCCAGGCAAACCAAAGCCAAGCTGGCCGCCAAGCAAGATTTCTGGATTGCCGCGGCCAACGGAGACCAGGATCCCATTCCCCCTAGGAAGCGCGGGACTGGCGGGCTGCTTCCACCACCCGGGTAAAGGCCTCGGGATCCAGGAAAGCCAGGCGGGCCAGCATTTTGCGGTTGAGCTGGATATTGGCTTTTTTGAGGCCGTCGATGAATTCGCTGTAGCGCAGGCCCTGGGCGCGGGTGGCGGCATTGATGCGGGCAATCCAGAGGCGGCGGAAATCCCGCTTCTTGCGGCGGCGATCCCGGTAGGCGCTGCGCAGGGCTTTCATCACCTGCTGGTTAGCCGTGCGGAACAGCTTGGAGCCAGCTCCGCGGAAGCCTTTGGCCAGCTTGAGGATCTTCTTGCGACGCTTGCGAGCAACGTTGCCGCGTTTAACTCTCATAGCAGTAACCCAATACCGGCAAGTACACCTTGCAATTGACAAGCCCAAAGACTTTTGGCTGGGCCGCAACCGGTGAGGACCTAGTGGGCGTTGGGCAGCATCAGGCGCACGTTGGCCAGATCCTGTTTGCTCACCAGGGCCACGCCAGCCAACTTGCGTTTGCGGTTGCTGGTTTTGTGCTCGAGCAAGTGGTTGTGCCCCGCCCGGCGGCGCATAAACTTGCCGTTGCCGGTGAGGCGAAAGCGTTTTGCGGCGGCCTTGCGAGTTTTGATTTTGGGCATGGGAGTGAGCTGGAGCAAAGTCACAGCCTTCCAGCATAGGGTAGAAAGGCCTGGGGGAGCAAGTTTTCTCCGCGGCTAAGTGGCGAGGGCGCTCAAAAACCGTTCTCTTGCGGCTCCAACAGCAGCACTTGCCAGCGCAGCAACTGCTGTAGCTGCGACCAGCTTAGGGGAGAGGCTAGGCTCTCTTGAATGGCTTGGACGGTGCGGATCCCGTCTACCTGCTGCAGGAAGGCAAAGGCCTCCTCGCTTAGGGAAATGGCCTCGTAGGCGTAGTTGAAAATGCTCCGCCCCGGCCACAGGCCCAGGCAGGGACTGAGGTGGGCCACAGCCGAGGCCACAGCTTCTGGACTGGTCCATTCCCAGCGGGGGAGGGGGGGCCTGCCAAGAAACAGCTCGTAGTGGGCCACCACCGGGTCCAGCAACTCAATCAAGCGGTAGCGCTCCAGCTCCGGCAGTTGAGCCGCCTGGGCCAGTAGGGCCTCGTCCTGCCCCAACACCCGTTCCAGCCGCCAGAACTCGGGGTTGGAAAAGCGCAGAAACTGCAGCCCTGAAGCCCGAATGAGCTCAAACAGGGTCTCAATGTTGTAGTCCACCTCCTGCGGGTGCAGGTACATGTCAGCAAAGCATTCGTCGTCCACGTTCTCGAGGGCCCAGCGGGCCTGTTCCTGCTGCTGGATGCGGTTGCTTGCCGGCAAGATCTCGAAAAGGCGGCGACCTACCTGGAGGCCCTTTTGCAATTGCTCGGGGGAGGCGAGAGGTTGGTGTTCGGAGCCGGTGACCAAGAGGCGAATGGCCTTCTGCATCAGGCGAATCTCATGGCGGCCCAGCTCGCCGTAGACAAACAAATGCAGGATCCCGCCAGGAGCTAGTTTGCTCGCCAAAGCCTGCAGCCCCGCCACCGGGTCCGGCAAGTGGTGGAGCATGCCCACGCAGTTGATGAAGTCGAACTGCCCTGGCAGCCGGTCGATGTCGTAAACGTTGAGCTGGCAAAACTGCACTGGCGGCGCCTGGGAAGCCCGACAGCGAGCCTCGGCAATTTCAAGGGCGCGGCTACTTAGGTCAAAAGCCCAGATTTCGGCGTTGGGGTTCTGGTGGGCGATATACTCCGTCCCTACTCCGGAGCCGCAGCCGGCATCCAAGATGCGCACCTTGCGCCGGCCCGGATGGGATCCCGTGCAAAAGGCATAGGCCTGGGGCCAACTCCAGCGCCAGTTCCACCCCGGCGGGGGAACAGTGCCGATGGGCTGCGGTGGGAAAGGGTAGAGCTCGTAGAGCTGCCGCACTTGCTGGAGGATCTCTTCTGCACTGCGGGAGGAGGGCTGCATAGGCGCTGTCGGGTTAAGCTGGACCTCAAGACTCCAGAGACGATATCCCCCTGCAGTTTAAATGGTTGTCCGCTCCTCTCACCTTTTGCAAACCGGCCTGACTTTCGATTGGATCAAGCTGACGGCTGAGCTGAAAAAGGTTTTGGATCCCAAGCGGGTGATTAGCAAGCCGGAGGAGCTGCTGGTCTACGAATGCGACGGGCTGACCAGTTACCGGCAAAGGCCGGCTCTGGTGGTATTGCCGCGCACAACAGAAGAGGTGGCCCAGGTGGTAAAGCTGTGCAGCCGCTACGGGGTGCCCTTTGTGGCGCGGGGATCCGGCACTGGGCTATCGGGGGGAGCGCTGCCTGTGGAAAACAGCGTCGTCATCGCTACCACCCTGATGAAGCAAATCCTGGAAATCGACTTGGAGAACCGCTGCATGGTGGTGCAGCCGGGGGTGATTAACGCCTGGATTACCCAGGCAGTGGCTGCCCAAGGCTATTTCTATGCCCCGGATCCCTCTAGCCAGTCAGTTTGCTCCATCGGCGGCAATGTGGCGGAAAACTCAGGCGGCGTCCACTGCCTCAAATACGGTGTAACAGCCAATCACATTCTCGGCCTGACGGTGGTGCTGCCGGATGGGGAGGTGGTGCGCTGGGGGGGCAAGATCCCGGAGATGCCCGGCTACGACTGGGTGGGCCTGTTTGTCGGCTCCGAGGGCACCCTGGGGATTGCTACCGAGATTACCCTGCGCTTGCTCAAGGCGCCGGCCCAGGTGCAGGTTTTGCTGGCGGATTTTAACAGTGTCGAGGCAGCAGGAGCTGCCGTTTCCGACATCATCGCCGCTGGGATCATCCCCGCCGGCCTGGAGATCATGGACAACTTCAGCATCAACGCCGTTGAGGATGTGGTGCAGTCGGGCTGCTACCCACGGGATGCGGCGGCCATCTTGCTGGTGGAGGTGGACGGCCTGGAGCTGGAGGTGGAGGAAGCCAGCCAGCAGGTAAAGGCCCTGTGCCTGAAAAACGGGGCGCGCCAGGTGCAAGTTGCCTCCAGCCCAGAAGAGCGGGCGCGTCTGTGGAAGGGGCGCAAGGCAGCCTTTGCCGCCATGGGCAAGCTCAGCCCCAACTACTACGTCCAAGATGGGGTGATCCCCCGCAGCCAGCTCGCCTATGCCCTAAGAGAAATCGAGCGCCTCAGCCGCGAATACGGCTACCCGGTGGCCAACGTGTTTCATGCCGGCGACGGCAATCTGCACCCCTTAATCCTCTACGACGAGTCGGTGCCGGGATCCCTAGAGCAGGTGGAAAAACTGGGGGGCGAGATCCTCAAGCTCTGCGTGCGTCTGGGGGGCAGCATTTCTGGCGAGCACGGCATCGGTGCCGACAAGCGCTGCTACATGTCGGAGATGTTTACGCCCACGGACTTGGAGAGCATGCAGTGGGTGCGGCAGGTGTTCGACCCGCAGCGCCTCGCTAACCCTGACAAGATCTTTCCCACTCCCCGCACCTGCGGCGAGGCAGCCCACGCCCACCGGCAACCGGAATGGCAAGGGATCCCCGTTTTCTAGCTAACCTGTCGCTGCTGCTGTAGCTCGGCAAAGGCCTGGGCAAAGTCTTCCTGGCGGATGACCAGAGCCTTGGGATCCACCTCCTCAGAGGTGGCCCGGTGGCGGCGGATGGCAACGATGGCGGCGCGGTTGCTCAATAGAGCAAGATCGGCCCCACTCCAGCCTTCCGTGCGCTCGGCCCACACCTCCAGATCCACATCTGGCCCTAGGGGCCGCCTGCGGTTGTGCACGGCCAGGATTTCCCGCCGTGCGGCGCGGTCCGGCAGTTCCACGCTTAGGTGCAGCTCCAGCCGGCCAGCGCGGGTGAGGGCGGGATCCAAACTGGCTTTGCGGTTGGTGGCAGCCACCACCAAGACTCCCTGGCTGGGGCGGATCCCATCCAGTTCGGCCAGCAGTTGGCCCAGGACGCGGTCGCTGACGCCGCTATCCCCGGAGTAACTGCCCCGCGCCGGCGCCAGGGTGTCGATCTCGTCGATGAAAATCACGCAAGGAGCGCACTGGCGGGCACGGGCAAAGAGTTCCCGCACCGCCTGCTCGGAGGATCCCACCCACTTGCTCAAGAGCTCTGGGCCGGAGACAGCAATGAAGTTGGCCTTGGCCTGGGAGGCGATGGCCTTGGCCAAGAGGGTTTTACCCGTGCCGGGCGGCCCGCTGAGGAGGATCCCTTTGGGCGCATGGGCCTGGGCCTGCTCGTAGAGCTCTGGGTGCAGCAGGGATCCCTCAATGGCCTCCTGCAGCACCTGCTTGGCCTGCTCCAGGCCGCCAATTTGATCCCAGCTCACCTGGGGCGACTCGACTTCCACTGAGCGCAACACCGCTGGCTTCACCTGTTGCAGAGCTTCCTGAAAGTCCGCTGCCGTTACTTTCAGGGATTCTGGGATAGGGGATTCCAGATCCGGCACCTGGCGCCGTAAGGCCGCATAGGCCGCCGCCTGGCACAGGCCGCGCAGATCTGCCCCCACAAAGCCCAGCGTTTGCTCTGCCAGGCTATCCAAATCCACATCCTCTGCTAGAGGCATGCTGCGAGTGTGAATGGCGAGAATTTCCCGCCGCCCCTCCCGATCCGGCACCTTGAAGACAATCTCGCGGTCAAAGCGCCCCGGTCGCCGCAGGGCCGGATCCAGGGCTTCGGGTCGGTTGGTAGCCGCTAGCACAACAATGCCTTTTTGGGCCACAAACCCGTCCATTAGCCCCAGCAGCTGGGCCACCAGGCGTTTCTCCACCTCCCCCTCGACGGTGCTGCGGTTGGGCACAAGGGCGTCAATTTCGTCGATAAACACCAGGCAAGGGGCAGACTTAGCCGCTCTCTCAAACAGCTGCCGCAGGCGTGCCTCCGCCTCGCCGTAGTACTTGCCCATTAGCTCCGGGCCAACCACGGCAATGCAGTTCACCCCCAAACTCTCGGCCAGGGCGCGGGCCGTCAGGGTCTTGCCAGTGCCAGGGGGGCCAACCAACAACACCCCCCGCGGCGGCTCTAGCCCCAACTTGGCCAGTAGCTCGGGCCGCTTGAGGGGGATCTCCACCAGCTCCCGCAAGGCTTGGAGTTGCTCCTTGAGTCCCCCCACGTCCTTGAGGCGCAGCCCCGACCTCGACTCTGGGCGCTCAGCGGAGATTGGCCCACTAGCCTCGGGGGCTTCCTGAGAGCAGGTTGCAGCCATCCCCTGGAGCTTGCTGCTCCAGCCGGGATCCCCTGTCTGGAAGTGGCGGGGGATAGAACCAGAGCGAGGGATGGAGGTCGATAGAGGCCGGGTCTGGATGCGGATCTCGGTTCGCAGTTCTCCACTTTGTTTTTTCTCCTCCAGCTTTTGGGCCAGCTCGATCAGCTGCTCTATGCCCTGGATAAAGTTGCTGAGATCCACCATAGCCGGGCTTTCCCCACCAGTTGACCTGCCAATGGAATCCTCCCCAGCCTTCCAGCCAACTCCCAAGAGGGGGAAGCTGGCGCCTAAGCCGCCGCTGGGCTGGGAGAGGGGCTGGGCGGGAGTTTGCGCACCTCAGAGCAGAAGGAAGCCATGCTAAAGCCGCCGAAGCGCTTCACAAGGCTGGTCCGCAGGCGCAGGTTGGGGCTGGCAAACCAAATGCGCTCCTCCGACTCAGTCATCTCGTACTCGGTGTAGAGGGTGAGGGCGCCATCGGCTCCCATCACGTAGGTACCGGCCACCGGCACTTTCTCGGCATAGCCTTGATCCCGCAACAGTTGCCCGCGCATGGGGTTGTCAGGATCGGGAATTGGGACCAGCACCACCTCGCCCTTGTACTCTTCGTTGTCCCAGTCCTGCTCCCCATTCCACTGGACTCGCGCCGCCCCCACGGCTCGCCGTGGATCTACCTTGAACAGCTCGCAAACCCGAATGACTTCCGGATCGGTTGCGGCCAGGGTAACAATTTGCAGCTGCGACCTTCCCCCTTCAGAGCGGCGAAAGGCCAGGTGATGGCTGGTGCGCTGACACATCCACTCGCCAGCGCTGAGGGCAAAAAACTCCATTACGGTCATCATGGCCGACGCGGATCCTCATCGATAGCAACCGGGATTTGCCGATTCTAGCTTGGGCTGTAGCCAGAGATTTGCTCTTGCCGAGTTTGCTGTTGCCGCCAGAACTGCTCTGCAAAGGCCACGGTCGGATGGAGGGGAGCTCGCGGCTTACTGCGCAGGACCATCCCCGCCTCTTCGGGGGTGCGGTCGCCCTTGCGCTGGTTGCAGCGCTCGCAGGCAGTCACCACATTGTCCCAGGTGTGGGAACCACCGCGGGAAAGAGGGATAACGTGGTCTAGGGTCAGGTTATGGGTGCTGCCACAGTACTGGCAGGTGTAGTGATCCCGCCGCAGAACCTCGCGCCGAGTAACAGGAGGCACCCGCCAGGGCCGCTCTTTGCCCTTGATGGTGAGGCGAATGTGCTCAGGCACCTCGATGACCCGGCTGGGGGAGCGCACCTGCCACACCCGCACATCCATCATCCTCAGCGGCTCTGCTTTGCCTGTTAGCAGCAGGACAATCGCCCGCTTAATATTGACCCGGCTAATGGGCAAATAGTTTTGGGAGAAGACGACAATCGACTGTTCTAGAACGTTGGTGGCAGCAGTCATGGCCTGGCTTTTCCATCTGCCGCCATTGTCTTGGGAAATTGGGCCAATGGCAAGTTGGTTCCCTAGAGACCTGGACAGATGGGCTACTATCCGGGTGATGGTTGGAGCCCGTGCCTCCCATGACCCACCCCCTGTATGTTGCCCTGGTTTGGCACCAACACCAGCCCCTCTACAAAAGTCCGCTGGCAGGCAAGTATCGCTTGCCCTGGGTGCGCCTGCACGGGATCAAAGACTACTTGGACTTGGTTTTGCTGCTGGAGCGCTATCCCCGCCTGCACCAAACGGTTAACCTGGTGCCTTCCCTGATTGTGCAAATTGAAGACTACGTGGCCGGCTCGGCCTTCGATCCCTACTTGGAACTGACCCTCTCCCCCGTTGAAAAGCTTACCCTAGAGCAGCGGCGCTTTATTGTCGAGCGCTTCTTCGACAGCCACTACCCCACCATGATTGAGCCCTACCCCCGCTATCGCCAACTCTACGAACAGCGGGAATCCCAAGGGATCAACTGGTGCCTACAGTACTGGACACCGCAAGACTTCAGCGACCTCCTGGCCTGGCACAATCTGTCCTGGTTTGATCCCCTCTTCCACGAAGATCCCGAGATCGAGGGCTGGATCAAGATGGGATCTGGCTTTACCCTTTCGGATCGGCAGCGGATCTACGCCAAGCAGCAGCAGATCCTGGCCGCCATCCTGCCCCAGCACGCCAAGTTGCAAAGTAGCGGCCAACTGGAGCTGACCACCAGCCCCTACACCCATCCCATCTTGCCTCTATTGGTGAGCGAGCGCTCGGCGCGGGTGGCTCGGCCTGGCCTGCCCCTGCCCCGCTACCCCTTCCACTGGGAGCAGGATGTCCACAGCCAGCTGGAGCGGGCCAAGCAGATCTACCGGGAGCGCTTTGGCCGCGAGCCGCGGGGGTTGTGGCCTTCCGAACAGGCGGTCAGCCCCGCTATCGTGCCTATCGTGCGCAAGCAGGGCTTTGAGTGGATCATCTCTGACGAGGGAGTGCTGGGCTGGAGCCTGGGCCAGCCCTTTCACCGCGACGGGCAGGGCCATGTCCTCGAGCCGGAAAAGCTCTACCGCCCCTACCGTCTGGAGAGCGAGGCAGGGGATCTGGCCATTGTCTTTCGGGATCACCGCCTTTCCGATCTCATTGGCTTTAGCTACAGCGCCATGCCTGCCGACGCTGCCGCCAAGGATCTCATTGGACACTTGGAGAACATCCGCAACCGCCTGCCTCCCGAACAGCCTTGGCTGGTCACCATTGCTCTGGATGGGGAAAACTGCTGGGAGTACTACCCCCAAGATGGCCGGCCCTTCTTGGAAAACCTCTACGCCCGCCTCAGCCAGCACCCCGCGCTGCGCCTAGTGACGGTCTCGGAGTTTTTGGAGCAGTTTCCCCCCACCGAGTTTCTGCCGGCAGAACAACTGCACAGCGGCTCCTGGATTGAGGCCGACTTGACCACCTGGATTGGGGATCCCGTCAAAAACCGCGCCTGGGAGCTCTTAGCCCAGGCCCGTCAGGTGATTCAAGATCACCCCCGCGCCAACCCCCAAGCCTGGGAAGCTCTGTGGGCCGCCGAGGGATCCGATTGGTTCTGGTGGTTTGGGGCAGGGCACTCTTCCGCCCACGACGCCGTTTTCGACCAGCTGTTTCGGGAACACCTGCAGGCAATCTACATCGCCCTGGGGGAGGCGGTGCCGGCGGTGCTGCAGTTTCCCCTCGAGGATCACGACGGCCTAGGGGATCGGCTGCCGCAGGGGTTTATCCATCCCGCCATCAACGGCCGTCCCAGCGAACGGGAGTGGAGCCAGGCCGGGCGGGTGGAGATTAGCGCCGCCAGGGGTACCATGCACCGCAACAGCGCCGTCCGCCGCCTCTGGTATGGCTTCGATCACTTCCACCTCTATCTGCGGCTGGATTTTAACTCGGTGGTGCAGCGGCCCAAGCAATTGCTGGTGCTCTGGTTTTATCCCAACTGCATTACCCTTAACAGCCCCATCCCTCTGCAGGGACTACCCGCAGAAGCCCCTCTCAACTACCTCTACCGCCACCTGTTGAGGCTGTCGCTGCCGCCCCCTAGTCAACGCCCGGCGGAGGTAGAGGCTCAACTTCTCCAAGCAGGGGAGTACCACACCTGGCACTCCCTCAGCCATCAGGTCAAGGCCGTGGTAGATACCTCCCTGGAGGTGGCCATTCCCTGGAGCAATTTGGGCGCCCAGCCAGGGCAGGAGCTGCAGTTTGCCATTGTGGCTGCTGACGGCGAAACCTTTCTGGAAGGGATCCCCCCCAAGGCCACCATTGCCCTGCGTAGACCCTAGCAAGTATCCCGCCTATGCAGCGCGAGCTTTACCCTCCCATCGAGCCCTACGACCAGGGCTTTCTGCCCGTCTCTTCCCTGCACACCCTCTACTACGAGCAGTGCGGCAACCCAGAGGGCAAGCCAGTGGTGTTTCTGCACGGGGGCCCAGGGGGCGGGATCGAGCCCCTCTACCGGCAGTACTTTGATCCCCGCCGCTGGCGAGTGGTGCTGTTTGATCAACGCGGCTGCGGCCGGAGCCGCCCCTACGCCGAGCTGCGGGAGAACACCACCTGGGATTTGGTAGCCGATATTGAGAAGCTGCGCCAGCACTTGGGCATTGAGCGCTGGTTTGTCTTCGGAGGGAGCTGGGGCAGCGCCCTCGCCTTGGCCTATGGCCAGACCCACCCCAACTCCTGCCTGGGCTTTATCCTGCGCGGTATTTTCCTGCTGCGCTCCTTCGAAATTCGCTGGTTTTACCAGGAGGGGGCCAGCTACCTTTTCCCCGATGCCTGGCAACACTACCTCGAGCCCATTCCCCCCGAGGAACGGGGTGACCTGCTGGCAGCCTACTACCGCCGCCTTAACGACCCCAATCCGCAGGTGCGCCTGAAGGCAGCCCGTGCCTGGGCCATCTGGGAGGCCAGCACCAGCAAGCTTATCCCCAGCCCTGAACTCATCGAGCGCTTTGGCCAGGAGAGCTTTGCTGAGACCCTCGCCCGCCTCGAGTGCCATTACTTCATCCACCGCGGTTTTTTGGAGACAGAGGATCAACTCCTCAAGGGGGTAGAGCGCCTGCGCCACCTGCCAGCCGTCATCGTCCAGGGGCGCTACGACGTCGTCTGCCCTCCCCTTTCCGCCTGGGAGTTACATCAGGCCTGGCCGGAGGCAGAGTTTCACCTGATCCCCGACGCTGGCCATTCCATTACCGAGCCTGGGATCCGCACCGCCCTCCTGGCGGCCACCGATCGCTTTGCCCAGCTCTAAGAACGGCTGCAAAGAGGGCCTGCCGTTGCCTAGCAGCAGCAAGCCTCAGCCTGGCTCAAACTGAAGGGCTTCAGGATCTACGTAGTAGCAGCGGGCATTGTCCGCACAAATGAGCGCCCAGCCGTTGCAGTTAGCCTCGACTAGGATGTACTCCGATTGCGGGATAAAATGACCTTGATGGTTGCGGGTCTCCTCCTTGATCCAGACCGTCTGATAGTTCATCCCAGCGTCCCTCCAACTCCTCCTCAAAAAGACTTAAGAACAGGACTTAACCTTGCTGCAAGCAGTGGCAAAGCTAGGCAAAAACTAGAGGCAACAAACTCAACCCCTTCTCGAGGTTCAGTAACCGAGCGCTCGAGGGTAGGTCAGCTAGGCAATACCTTTAACTGGGTAAGAGAAGTCTAGCACTGCCTCTATGAGAAGAGCGTTAAGAGTTACAGACTAAGGCAAAAAGCTCTGGATTTTCGTAAACTCTTGTTGCAAAATTGGCTCGAGCCCGCTTAGACTTCTTCAAATGACCCGTGGTGAATCCTGCAACCCATTGAGGCGGCGATTCCCTCCCTCCGTCAAGTTGGATTTGACACCAGCAATCTGCTACCAGCGTGCCCCTGTTTTTTTCAGTTCCAGCGCCGCCAAGGTCAAGTCTACCCCGGGTTTTAGCTCAGCGCGGAGCTACGGGCACAGAGCTGCTCTTGCCTGCTCGCTCATCTGCTGAAGTGCACCGAGGTCGGGGAGAGGGATCCCTTCCCCTTCAGCAAGCCATAGCCAGTACTCGATGTTGCCGGCAGGGCCAGTGATAGGCGACCACGTATAGCCCTGCACCCGCCAACCGCGACTCACTGCCGCCTGCATCACCGTCTGGAGCACGCGAGCGTGGATAGCCGGATCCCGCACTACCCCCCTTTTGCCCACCTGGCCTCGGCCCGCCTCAAACTGCGGCTTGACTAGCAGCAAGGCTTCCCGCGGCGAGCGCAACAGCTTCCACAGAGGATCCAACACCTTAGTCAGGGAAATAAAGGAGAGATCCACCACTGCCAGATCCGGCCAGTTGGGAGTGGGCACCTCGGTTCCGTAGAGATCGGCTGGCTGAAGATAGCGCAAGTTGGTTCGTTCCTTAAGGATTACCCGCGGGTCAGTTCGCAAAGACCAGGCCAATTGGCCATAGCCCACATCCACCCCATAGACCCGCTGCGCCCCTCGTCGCAGGAGGCAATCGGTGAAGCCCCCAGTGGAGATGCCAGCATCCAAACAGATGCGACCCTGGACTTGAATGGGAAAAGCTTGCAGTGCCCCCTGAAGCTTTTCTCCTCCTCGCGAGACAAAAGCAGACTTGGCCTGGATGTGGACTACAGGATCTCCGCTTACCCACGTCCCGGCTTTTTCCGCCCGTACTCCGTTGAGGAAGACTTCTCCCGCCAAGATAGCCCGCTGCGCCTGCTGGCGCGAAGAAAAATACCCTCGCTCCACCAGCCAGGTATCCAGGCGGACTCGATCGGCCATGCACTAGCCACTGGCCTTCCACTCCATCAGGATAGACGACCGGGATCCCTTCTGTCAGCCGCGACTTAGCCAAAGCGCCCGCTCACATACTCTTCCGTCTCGCGGTTGGCGGGAGAGTTGAAGATCTTCTCGGTGCGGTCAAACTCTACCATTCGTCCGTAGCGGATCCCTCTCTCGTCAAGTTCAGTGTTGAAGAAGGCAGTGAAGTCGGACACGCGAGCTGCCTGCTGCATGTTGTGGGTGACGATGATGATCGTGTAGCGACGGCCCAATTCCTTAAGCAGCTCCTCAATGCGCAGCGTAGAAATCGGATCCAGCGAGGAGCAAGGCTCGTCCATTAGAATTACCTCCGGCTGAATGGCCAGGGTGCGGGCAATGCAGAGGCGCTGCTGTTGTCCACCGGAGAGGGAAAGGGCGCTCATCCTCAACTTATCTTTCACCTCATCCCAGAGAACGGCCTGGCGCAGTGCCCGCTCCACGAGCTCGTCCAGATCCCCCTGGTAGCCATTAATCCGGGGCCCAAAGGCAATGTTGTCGTAGATGGATTTGGGGAAGGGGTTGGGCTTCTGAAACACTAGGCCAACCCGCCGCCGCACCTCAGAGGGATCCACATCCGGGTCGTAGATGTTTTTCCCGTGGAAGATAACGGAGCCTTCTACCCTTGCCCCTGGGATTAAGTCATTCATGCGGTTGAAGCAGCGCAAAATAGTGCTCTTGCCGCAACCTGAGGGTCCAATAAAGGCTGTGATGTGATTTTTCGGGATCTTCAGGGAAACCTGCTTAACCGCCAGGTGGGAGCCGTAGTAGACGCTCAGATCCCGCGTCTCTAGTTCAACCTCCAACCGGGTGGATTGCTCAGGAGAGCCCGACTTGTCAGAGAGTGGAGAGCGCATAGGCGTGTTGAAAAGAGGATAACGTTGCTGCAAGGCTTAGATAGTGATGGCTTCTTGGCGACGACTCACAAGGAGCCGGAAACTGACGGTGGTAATCAGGACCAAAATCACCAGAGCCAAAGCCCCTCCCCAGGCAAGCTTCTGCTGGTTTTCAAAGGGGACAAGGGCAAAGTTGTAGATCAACACAGCCAGCGAGGCCACTGGCTTCAACAAACCGCTGGGCCAGAGAAAGCTAAACAAAGCCGTGAAGATCAGGGGCGCCGTCTCACCTGCAGCGCGGGCAATGGCCAACGTCACCCCCGTCAGGATCACCGGCAGAGCCGCTGGCAACACCACGCGAAACACCGTCTGCACTCGCGAAGCCCCCAACGCATAGGCAGCAGCCCGCGTATCGGCCGGCACCAGGCGCAGCGCCTCTTCACAGGACAAAATGATGATAGGCAGGGTCAGCACCGATAGAGCCATCCCGCCGGCAAGGGCCGAGAAGGTTTTGGAGGAAAGCACCAGCACCCCATAGGCAAACACCCCGGCAATGATGGAGGGAACCCCCGTCAACACCTTGATAACGAAGCGCAGAAAGGAGGCCGCGGGGCTGTTTTTGCCAAACTCCGAGAGATAGATGGCTGCGAATAGACCAATGGGGAATGTGATGGAGATAGCAATCGACACCACAATAATCGTCCCCAGCACCGCATTGCCAAATCCGCCCACCTGATCGCCCGGAGGAGGGGGAAGCTGGGTCAGCGTCTGCCAGTTCAGGCGCTCGATGCCCCTGGTGAAAACGTAGTAGAGGATGAGAGCCAGCACAAAAATGGCAAAGATGCTGGAGATAGCTGTCAGCGCTGTCATTCCTACATCCAAGAAGATGCGCTGCCAGGGCTTCGCTCTGCGCTTAAACCAATTGCCTTGCTCTACCGCCTGCACTTGCGCCGTCATGTTCCTCTACTCCCGCGAAGCTGTTAGCGCAAACTTGACACGGCGTATCATCAGCTCCGCCGCAATGTTAACCACCAGAGTGATGGCTAACAGAATCAAGGCCAAATACATAAGTGCTGCAACCTGCTCGGGGCCCGCTTCCGCAAACTCGTTGGCCAATAGGGCTGGGATGCTGCTGGCAGGAGCCAGAAGCGAGATGCTAATGCCGCGGGCATTCCCAATCAGCATCGCTACTGCCATCGTCTCCCCTAGGGCGCGTCCCAAACCCAAAACCACCGCTCCCAGGAGGCCGCCAATTGCTGCCGGCAGCACGACACCAAAGATGGCTTCCCAGCGAGTGGCTCCCATCGCATAGGCAGCCGCCCGCAACTCTGGCGGAACGGACACCAGCATTTCCCTGGCGATGGCAGTAATGATGGGGATGATCATGATCCCCAAGACAACCCCCGATGTCAGCATCCCAGGCCCTACTGGTGGTGTGCTGAAAATGGGCAGCCAGTTGAAGTGCTGGAACAAAAACATCTGTATAGGGCGGAAGAAGGGGATGAAGATAAACAACCCCCAAATGCCGTAGACCACACTGGGAATGGCTGCCAGCAGCTCCACCACGATGATCAAGGCTGTGCGCAAAGGCTTGGGCAAAAAGTCCTCGCTCAAAAAGATGGAGATGCCAAAGCTTAAGGGAACGCCCACGATCAGAGCAATCAGAGAAGTTACCAGTGTGCCGTAGATCTGGGGCCAAGCACCGTAAATGTCCTCAACAGGGTCCCAGGTGGTGCCCCAGAAAAAGCCCAGTCCGAACTTCCGAATGGCAGGTAGCGCCTGAATCCCAATCTCCAGGGCAATCCACAACAGTAGGAAAGCCGAGAAAAAGACGGCGATCCGCGTTGCCCAAATAAATAGCCAGTCGCGCCGGCGCTGGAAGACGGGCCGGGGCCGAAATAGAGAACTGCTCTCCGAAAAGGTAGTGGTCATCTGCTGGGTAGGGGGTACAAACCTCTACAAAGTGATGCTTTCCAGGGCAGCCAGAGCTTTCTTCCAAACCTCTACGGAGTGATTTTTTCCAGGGCAGCCAGAGCTTTCTTCCGCGTTTCCTCCGGCAAAGGCACATAGCCCAGCGGCTCCGCAAAGGATTGCCCTTCGGTGAGGGCGTAGCGAAGAAACTCTTTGACAGCCTTGGAGGTTTCAGCTTTGGGGTAGACTTGGTAAGCCAAGATCCACGTGTAGCCCACAATGGGGTAGGAGTCTTCCCCTTCGGGATCTGGGTCAACCCCCAGCAGCCGCTCGTCGAGCTTGATTCTCGCCAGCGCTGCCTGCTCCGTCTCAACTTTGGGGACGACGAACTTGCCTGCCCGGTTTTCCAGGCGAGCGAAATTTAGGTTGTTGAGCTTAGCAAAGCCGTACTCCACATAGCCGATTGAGCCAGGAATCTGCTTGATTTGTTCAGAAACGCCTTCGTTACCGCGAGCTCCCACGCCAGTTGGCCAGTTCACGGAAGAGCCACGGCCCACTTTTTGCCGCCATTCGGGGCTAATGGCGTTGAGGTGGGTGGTAAAGATGTCGGTGGTGCCACTGCCATCAGAGCGGTGCACAACAGTAATCGGCAGATCTGGGAGAGTCACCCCTGGGTTAAGGCCAGCCAGCAGCGGATCGTTCCACTTCTTGATCTTGCCCAGGAAGATATTGGCCAGCGCCTGGCGAGAGAGGCGAAGTTCAGGACCTACGCCGGGGACGTTATAGGCTGCCACCAATGCCCCGCCCACCATAGGCACGGCCACCATGCCCTTGGGAGGGTTGGCTTCACCCTCAATCTTGCTAATCTCCTCAGGACGCGGCACGCTATCACTGGCGCCGAAGTCGACAGTGCGGGCCACAAATTGCTGACGGCCAGCGCCGCTCCCCACCGATTGGTAGTTGACTTGGATGTTGGGGTTTTTCTTGCCAAATTCTTGGGCCCACGTTTGGTAGAGGGGGGCCGGGAAGGTAGCTCCAGCGCCGTTGATGGTTATCGTCTTCTGCTGGGCAAACACTCGCTGCCAGCCGGCCTGACTTGCCGCAAAACCAGCAGCAACTGCCGACAAGGACTTAAGGAAAGAACGACGACCCAAGGAATGCGACACCAACATACAGAGATCTCTCCACTGAAGAGCGTGTCCTAGCCCAGGTCCAAAAGCTGCAACTGTGAAACCTAAATCCAAGAGTTCAGTCCACCGGGCCGAAGAAAGCACAGGATCTCGTTGAGACCGCAGCCTTTGCAACTCAGCCGTTAAATGTAACGTAAGGTCAACCCTTTTTTGGTTAACAAGAGGTTAAATTCAGGTTATTTCTAGGTTATTTCCAGGCCCAGCAGCCGAGGTCGCGACTGTCGGGCTTGATCAGGGTAGAGACCCCAGGGGGAGGCTGGGGCTGGGCTGACATTGGTCGGGGGAATGCCTAGAATAGAAGGCTGTCAAGAGAGTGGGTGCCTTCCTCCTATGGCAAAAGATGTGCAGGTGATGCTGCGCCAGGCGGTTCCTGGGCTCGGCAAGCCGGGAGAGGTGGTGAGTGTCAGGCCGGGCTATGCCCGCAACTACCTTTTCCCGCGGCAGATGGCGGTGCGGCTTACGCCTGGACTTCTCAAGGAGCAGCAGATGCGGCGGGAGCAGGAAGCAGCCCGCAAGCTGGCTGAGAAGCAACAGGCGGAAAACTACAAAAAGGCTTTGGAGACGATTGGCCGTTTTGTCATCCGCAAGAAGGTGGGCGAAAAAGACCTGCTCTTTGGACAGGTAACTGCCAGCGATATTGCCGAGGTGGTGCTGGCTACCAGTGGCCTCGATATCGACCGCCGCAATGTCCTACTCGATGAGGAGATCAAGAAAACTGGGGTTTACCTGGTGCAGGTGAAGTTACACCCCGAGGTTACCGCTACGCTGCGCATTCAGGTCACGCCTGGGTAGAAAAGAGGTTCTGGTTCAGACGGCTATGCCCACTTGGCCCGCTGCGCTAGGGTGTGCAGCCTAGCAGTCGGAGAGCGGGGGAGAGCTTGGTTTTTTTACCCTAGCTGGTGGTGATTAGCGATTACGACCTGACCGGTGGGGATCGGCTTCCGCCTCAGAACATAGAAGCTGAGGAGGAGATCTTGGGCGGCATCCTCCTTGACCCTGAGGCGATGGCGCGGGTGGCGGAGCTCTTGCGGCCTGAGATGTTCTACCTCTCCGCCCACCAGGAGATCTACCGAGCTGCTCTGCAGTTGTACAGCCAGGGCCAGCCCACTGACCTGACCACTGTTTCTGCCTGGTTAGCAGATCACCAGCTCTTGGAGCGGGTGGGAGGAACGGCGGCAATTCGCCGCCTAGTGGAGCAGACGGTTAGCAGTGTCAACATCGACCAGTATGCCCGTCTGGTGGTGGACAAATACATGCGCCGCCGGCTGATTCAAGTCAGCAACACCTTGGCGCGTCTGGCCTACGACACTAGCCAGCCTCTCCCTCAGCTCCTGGATCGAGCCGAGCAAGAGGTGTTCAGCCTCACCCAGGAACGGGTGCAGCGCAGCCTTGTTCCAGCCTCGGAAGTTTTGGTAAACATCTTCTCAGAGTTGGAGGAGAGGTTCCAGAGCGGGGCTCAGATCCCTGGGATCCCGACCAAATTCATTGACCTCGACAACCTGACCCAGGGCTTGCAGCGGTCGGATTTGGTCATCCTAGCCGGCCGTCCTTCGATGGGAAAGACCAGCCTGGCTCTTAACATTGCCCAAAATGTGGCTGCCTACGTCAAGCAACCGGTGGCCATCTTCAGCCTGGAGATGTCGCGGGAGCAACTGGTGCAGCGGCTCTTGGCCAGCGAGGCGCGCATTGATAGTAGCCGTCTGCGATCCGGGCGCATCAGCGAGAATGAGTGGCAACGCCTGGGGCAGGCGATTGGCTTTTTGTCGCAACTGCCTTTGTTTATCGACGACACGCCCAACTGCACGGTTACAGAAATTCGCTCTAAGGCGCGGCGTCTGCAGGTGGAGCAAGGAGGGACGTTGGGGTTGGTGTTGATCGACTACTTGCAGCTCATCCAGGGATCTGAGTCCGACAACCGGGTGCAGGAATTGTCGCGCATTACCCGCGGCCTCAAGGCGCTAGCCAAAGAGCTGATGGTGCCGGTGCTGGTGCTATCTCAGCTCAGCCGGGCAGTGGAGTCGCGCTCAGACAAGCGTCCGCAACTGGCAGATTTGCGGGAGTCGGGTTGTCTAGCCGGCGATACCCGCGTGAGGGACGTGGATCGCGGCAAGATCTGGCGGCTGGAGCAACTGGCAGCCCTGCCGCCTTCAGCAGAACTGCCGCGCCTGCTTAGCCTCAATGGGCGCGGGCGGCTGGTGCCCCAACAGCCAGTGAGGGTATTTTGCAGTGGGCGGCAGCCCACATGTCTTCTAAAAACCCGCCTCAACTTTTCCATTCGTGCCACTGGCAACCACCCTTTCCTAACTCGGGACGGCTGGAAAACCCTCGACGAGCTGCAACTGGAAGAGGAGGTGGCGGTGGTGGTGCAGGAGGGGTTGATCTGGGATCCCGTCGTCTTCATTAGCGAGCCGGGGGAGCCGCAACCGGTTTACGACATCGAGATGCCCCGCCACCACAACTTTGTGGCCAACGGCCTGCTGGTGCACAACAGCATCGAGCAGGATGCCGACGTGGTGATGATGATCTACCGGCCCGAGTACTACGATCCCAACACCAGCGATCGCGGAATTGCGGAGGTAATTGTTGCCAAACACCGCAACGGCCCCACGGGCACGGTGCGCCTTTTGTTTGAAAGCCAGTACACCCAGTTTCGCAACTTGGCGGATCCCTATCGGTGAGCGAAAGCCGCGGTAGAGAAGGACAGCCCCAGGCGTGCGAGGTGTTAGCCTGAGATTGCCCCCTAGGGCAGGTCGCTGTTGCTGGCTACCTCCCTCTGCCTAAAGCCATATGTTCAAAAGCCTGTTGATCGCCACCGATTGCCGCGATGGACTGCAGCGTTTTGGCAAATGCCTAGAAGAGCTTTACCTGAATGGGATTGAGCGCGTTGCTTTTGTGCATAGCGTTGCTCGGCAGGACGACGACATTGGCCTTCCCGAAGACCTCACCCCCAAAGTGCAGGCGCAACAGGCTCGCTTACAAGAGGTGTTGAGCGCCGTTCCTGCAGGGCTGGAAGTCAAAGTCTTGGTGCAGGCGGGCAAGGCGGTGGATCTGATTTTAAGAGGGATCCAAACCTGCAGCTCCGACTTGCTAATCACAGGCATGGGGATCCACAATCTGCTCACCGAAAAACTGTTTGGAAGCACCACCTTGGAGCTGCTGCCGAAGTTGACCATCCCGGTAATGGTGATGCGTCCGCAACTCATCGCCGCCTTTACTCTGGAAGAATTGCGCCTGCGCAGCCGCCACCTATTTCGCTCCCTCCTAGTGCCTTTTGACTTTGAGGAGCCCCGCCGGCAGCTCCTCAGCCGTCTTGGCCAACTGCTGCCAGGAACTTCCCAGTGTCAGGCCATTACGCTGCTCTATGTGGTGGATCCCAGCGCTCGCCGCAACCAGGGATCGCCGGCAGAAGAGCTCAAGCGCAGGGCCGAGGCCGACTTGGCCCGGTTAGTCGAACCGCTGGTCGAGCAGGTAAAACCGGTGCAGTTGCGGGCCTTGGTGCGGGTGGGATCCCCGCTTCAGGAAATCCTAGCCACCGCTGCTGAGGAGGACATGACCGCCATTGCCACCGCCTCCCCACGGGTGGGGACCTTTTGGGAGTGGTCAATCCGTAGCCTCACCGGCGAGATTCTACGGCAAAGTTGGCATCCGGTGTTGTTTTTCCCGCGCGGTTCCTTAGCGTAGTAGAGCTGCCCAACCCCCCTTCTATGCCGCTTGACCAAACCTTGAAGGAACTGTTCCAGGCGGTGGCTCAGGGGAAGCTCTCTCCCGAGCAGGCCCTGCAAGCCTGTCGCTTCCTGCCTTTTGAGGCGGTAGGAGACTTCGCCCGTGTGGATCACCATCGCCTTCTGCGCACCGGCTTTCCCGAAGCCGTGTGGGGGCCGGGCAAAACTCCCGAGCAGATTGCCCAGATTCTGGAGCGGCTGCACCGCCAGGGATCCCTAGCTTTGGCCACCCGCGTCGATCCCTCGGTCTATGCCCAAGTTCGCTGCCGCTTGCCCCAGGCCCAGTATTCTCCTGTAGCGCGCTTGTGCTGGATCCCTCCCCAAAAGGTGCATAGCTATCCCGGCCAGATTAGCGTGATCTCCGCTGGCACTGCCGACGTGCCGGTGGCTGAAGAGGCCGCTCTCACCGCCGAGCTCTCCGGGTTTCAGGTCAACCGCCTCTGGGATGTGGGAGTGGCCGGGATCCACCGCCTGCTGCACCACCGCGCCGCTCTGGAAGCCGATGTGCTCATTGTAGTGGCAGGCATGGAGGGAGCCTTGGCCAGCGTGGTGGCGGGCCTGGCAGACTGTCCGGTAATCGCTGTGCCCACCAGCGTTGGCTACGGGGCCAGCTTCCAGGGCTTGGCTGCCCTACTGACCATGCTCAACTCCTGTGCGGCGGGAGTGGGAGTGGTGAACATCGACAACGGCTTTGGGGCGGCCATTTTGGCAGGCCAGATCCTGCGCTGTGGACAGCGGCTAGCGACGCGATTGCCTTCGCCTGCAACTCCTGGAGATAGGGAAGGTTAAGAAATGTAAAACGATCCTAAGCTGGACAAGCTATACTCGGGCCATAGCTATGCTGGAGCTTTGAAGTTCTCCGCTGGGAGGAAGCTGAGGGGTCGAGCCTTTCTCCAGCTACCCTTCTTGGGGCGCTTCCTCAACGACCACAAAAATCTTCCGAAAGGGGGGTTATGGACGTAGGATAGCCGTCTGGGGTTGGCTGCACGGGACGAACGACTCTTTGACCGGAGCACAGGAAGCTCGCTGCTATGGCAATCAAGGCAATAGACACCGCTGTGGCTCTTGTTCAAGGGATAATTCAGTCCTTTAGTTGGGCGGATCTCTTTTTGGTGGTGGCTCTGGTGTTTTTGGAGGCGGCCCTCTCTGCCGATAACGCTGTCGCCTTGGCTGCTTTGGTCAAGCATTTGCCCACCCCCCAGCAGCAGAACCGGGCTTTGCGCTGGGGCATCGTCGGCGCCTATGGCTTTCGTATTGCCATCGTGTTTGCAGCGGTGTGGTTGGTCGAGTACCCGCCCGCGCGATTCTTGGGGGCCTGCTACCTGCTCTGGCTGGCCTGGCAACATTTTCGCGGGGAAGAAGAAGGCCCAGCGCAGGACATCACTCGCCAGGCCAATTTTTGGCAAACGCTGGTCATGGTGGAGCTCACCGACCTTGTGTTTTCCTTCGACAGCATTGCTGCTTCCGTGGCCGTCTCCCGCAAGGCGTGGGTGATCATCCTTGGCGGTATCCTCGGCATTACCCTGATGCGCTACATGGCCTCTTTGTTCTTGCGCTGGCTGGATGAGTTTTCCCGCCTGGAAGATGCTGCCTTTGCCATCATCGCCCTAGTGGGAAGCCTCATGCTGCTGGAGGTGTTCTTCCCCCAGATCGAGATCCCGGACTGGGGAATGGTGGTGGCTGTGTTCCCTGTATTTGTCTGGGGCTTCTCCCAGCGCCGCAGTCCTTCTCCCCCAGCCGTGGCCCAGCCAGATTCGGCTCTGCCCCGTCTAACAGAGGAGATCCCCGCCGGCTTAGCCGCTCTTGCTGAAGTGGAGTCTGCCGCCGAGCTACAGTTGGACTAAATCGCCAGCAGGTTGTCCGGGCAGGGGAAGGGCCTTGTAGACTAGCAGTGGAGGCAAGCCACCGGAGGAACGTACCCTGATTCCGCAGTTTTGCCGGAAGTGGTGGACAAAGTGCTGCCAGCAAGCCATTGCCACAAGCAAGGACAACCACCAGAAGCCCCCAGCAGGGGTAGAGGGTGGACACTCTCCAGCCAAGGTAGACGAGCCGATCCCTCTGGTAGAGCTGCGGCAGGTCTCTAAGCGCTTTGGGGCTACGGTGGTGCTGGATCGGATTGACCTCAAAGTGTACCGGGGCGATGCCCTAGGACTGGTGGGGCCTTCCGGCACTGGCAAGTCGACCCTGTTGCGCATCATCGCGGGCCTAACGGAGCCCGACGCTGGCGAAGTGCTCTGGTGCGGCATCCCCCTGCCAGAGATTCAGGCCGGCCACCGCACTCCCCCCTTGCGGCTGGGCATGGTATTTCAGCAAGCGGCTCTATTCGACTCCCTAACGGTGGAGGAAAACGTCGGTTTTTTGCTCTACGAGCACTCGCGGCTGCCGCGAGCCCGCATTCGGGAACTGGTGGCGGCCAAGCTGGAGGCGGTGGGGCTGGCGGGTAAGGAGAACAGCCTGCCGGAAGAGCTCTCTGGGGGGATGCGCAAACGGGCTAGCTTTGCCCGCGCCATCATAGAGGATCCCTCTCTGCCCCAGGACGAGCCGCAACTGCTGCTTTACGACGAACCCACGGCGGGCCTGGATCCCATTGCTTCCACCGTAATCGAAGACCTCATCCGGGATCTGCAACAGGTGAAAAAAGCTTGCGAGAGCTACATCGTCGTAACCCACCAGCACAGCACCATCTACCGTGCCACCGACCGCGTTGTGCTCTTGGCCCAGGGGCGAGTGCAGTGGGAGGGATCCGTGCAAGAGATTGAGACGAGCGACAACCCCTTTGTGCGGCAATTCTTCAGCGGTAGTGTAGAAGGGCCAATTCAAGTGGCAGGGCAGGTGTGATGCGTTCGCGAGCCATCCGAGAAGGGGCAGTGGGCCTGTTGATCTTGGCGGGGGCGCTGATCTTTGCCGGGCTGTTTCTGTGGATCTACAACCTGCGCTTTGGCAGCCGCGGCTTTCGGTTTACCGTCACCTATCCCGGCGTGGCCGGCCTGGCGGAGGGCTCTAGCGTGCGGCTGCGGGGGGTAGCTGTGGGCCGGGTGGAGCGCATCGTGCCTCAGGCAGCTCAGGTGGAGGTCCAGGTGGCCATCGACCAGCCCTTGATCATCCCTCGCGATGCTCTGTTTATTACCAAGCAAACAGGGTTGGTGGGGGAGACGGTGGTGGACATCTTGCCTAGGGGGAGTGTCGAGGGGGCAGTGGGATCCCCCCTAGCTGCCGATTGCGACCGCAGCCAAATCATCTGCGATGGCGATGTGGTGGAGGGCACACCGGGGGTGGATTTTGGCCAGTTGCTGATTCCCCTGGAGCGGTTGCTTGCACGGGTTGACGATGATGAGGTTTTTAGCACCCTTAACGCCACCCTAGAAGGGATCACCCGCGTTGCCGACAGCGTGGCCAACCTCTCGGAAACCCTGGAAGAGCGGGTGGCAGCCCTGCGCACGGAAGATCTGGACTTGTTGCAATTCACCGAGGCGGCTAGAGCAGTGAGCCAAACTGCCGCAAGTCTCCAGGAGGCTGCCGACCAGTTCACGGCCCTGCTTCTAGAAAATCGCGCCTCGCTCCAGGCCGCCCTAGAGAATATCCAGCAGGTGAGCGCCGATCTGGAGGCGATGTCGAGCGCGGTTCGCCCGCTGCTTACCGATCCGCAACTGCAGGAGGAGGTGCGCCAGATCCTAGTAGGGGCGCGAGTAACGGCGGAGAACGCGGCCAAGGCCACTGAGGATCTGCGGCAGCTTGCGGCTGCCCTAAGCGACCCGGGCACCCTGGCAACCTTGCGCCAAACCCTGGACTCCGCCCGCATCTCCTTTCAGAACGTGCAAAAGATCACGGCTGACATCGACGAGCTTACCGGGGATCCCCAGTTTCGCCGCGCCCTGCGAGAGCTGGTGTTGGGGCTGAGCAACTTGGTTTCCAGCGCCCCTTCCAACAACGGGATTCAGCCCGCTGCCGTCCAAGTCGCGCCCGTTTCTTTTACCCTCGCCCCTATGGGGCAGCAGCCGGTTCCCCAAGAGGAAGCCAAGATCCCTGCCGAGATCCGCTCCCCTAGCAGCGGCAAAAGCCATTGAAGGGATCCCGAAGCTGGGGTAGGCTTTGCGGGTATAGGACGCCGCGCCGTCGACCAGGGTTGAGGTGTGAGGAATGTGTGGCATTGTCGGCTATGTGGGCTTTCAGTGGGCTGCCCCCATTCTGGTGGAGGGCCTACGCACCTTGGAGTATCGCGGCTATGACTCCGCAGGCATTGCCACCGTGGATCCAGAAGAAGGCTTGAGGATCGTGCGGGCCACCGGCAAGCTGCACAACCTGGTGGTGAAACTCACTACAAACATGCCCACAGCCAAGGTGGGGATTGGGCATACCCGCTGGGCCACTCACGGCGGCATTAGCGAAGAAAATGCCCACCCCCACTGCGACGTCCAGGGGCGCGTCGTGGTTATTCAAAACGGCATTGTGGAGAACTACCTGGAGCTAAAGGAAGAGCTGCTGCGGCGAGGGGTTACCTTTCGCTCCCAAACCGATACCGAAGTCATTGCCCAACTGCTCGGTCTCTACGTCGAGGAGCTGGGATCCTTTGAGGTGGCCTTTGGCAAAGTGATGGGACGGCTGCGGGGGGGAAATGCCGTGGTGGCTTTGGATCGGGAGGCGCCGGATCGGCTGATTGCCGCCCGCCTGGGCAATGCCGGGGCTGTGGTGATTGGGGAGGGGGAAGGGGAAAATTTTGTGGCCTCAGATCTGCCTGCCATCATCCGCCACACCCGCAGGGTGGTGTTTCTGGAAGATGGAGAGATGGCCATCCTCACCGACTCCAGCGTGCGCTATCAGCGCATTACCGGCGAGGAGCTGCGCAAAACCCCCCTTACAGTGGCCTGGGATCCGGTCTCGGCGGCCAAGGGCGGCTACAAGCACTTCATGCAAAAAGAGATCCACGAGCAGCCGCGCACCATCACCGAGACGCTGCGGGGGCGGGTGGATCTGGAAGCAGGCCGGGTGAACTTGGAGGGGCTGGCCCTGACAGAAGCGCAACTGGCTCAGGTGGAGCAGATCCACGCTGTGGCCTGCGGCACTGCCTGGCACGCCTGCCTGGTGCTCAAGTACTTCATTGAGAGCCTGGCCCGCACCCCGGTGCAGGTGGACTACGCTTCCGAGTTTCGCTACCGCCAGCCGGTGCTGCGTCCCCACAGCCTGCTTTTGGCTCTTACCCAGTCCGGCGAGACGGTGGATACGCTGGCAGCCATGAGCGAGGCCCGTAGCCAAGGGATCCCCACCCTAGCCATCGTCAACGCCATCGGATCCCAGGCCACCCGCCTGGCGGATGCGGGGGTTATCTACATCCACGCCGGGCCGGAGATCGCCGTGGCTTCCACCAAGGTCTTTACCGGCATGTTGGTGGCAGGGTACCTGCTGGCCCTGCAACTGGCCCAGGCCAAAGGGATCCTCAGCCCAGCCCAGATCCAACCCCACCTGCAAGCTTTGATCGAGCTGCCAGCCAAGATCAGCCTCTTGTTAAAAGACGCCGCCCTCTACGACCACCTGGCGGAACAGTACCACCATGTCACCGACATGCTCTACCTGGGCCGCTGGGTCAATGCCCCCATTGCTCTAGAGGGGGCGCTGAAGATGAAAGAAGTGAGCTACATCCATGCCGAGGGCTACCCAGCAGGGGAGATGAAGCACGGCCCCATTGCTCTCATCGACGAGCGCATGCCAGTGGTGTGCATTGCCACCCGCGATCCTGTCTACGAAAAAATGCTCTCCAACATCGAGCAGGTGCGGGCGCGGGGCGGGCGGGTCATTGCTCTAATTAACCCGGAAGATACCCAGGTGCGGGAGAAAGCCGACCACGTCATCGAGGTGCCCAGCACCACTCCTCTGCTGTCAGCGGTTTTGAACGTCATCCCCTTGCAGTTGTTTGCCTATGCCATGGCCCTCCGCCGGGGAGCCGACGTGGATCAGCCGCGTAACTTGGCCAAGTCGGTTACGGTTGAATGAGCAGCGTTTGGTGAACCTTTCACCTAATCTAGGTTTTGCACAATTCGGGAAAGCTCACTTCTCTCGTCCACACTGATTCGGGTCGGGGATCCGCTGATAATCCGCTCGTAGCCGCGGAAGGAATCGCGAATTTCAATGCCCGAGTTGGAGATGACGTACTCGCGGATGCCCTTGTCGTGCCAAGATCCCCGCATCTTAAAGACGTTGAGGGCCCGCGCCATCTCGCCCCGAATCTCCACGTACTGCAGCAGAATAATTGTGTCGGTAATGGTGGAGATGTGGGACTCAGTGATGGAGTGGGATCCCATGAATTGGTCAGTAGTGTTGGTGAAAAAGCCAGTGATCTCCTCCTGCTTGGCTAGGCTAGTTACACCAATAACAAACTGCCGAAAAGCATCTTGGCTTACGCCCCGCGCCAGCGCCGAGAGGGAGTCAATGGCCATGCGGGAAGGTTTGAAGGCCATCATCTCCGCTTTGATCCGCTGCAGATGGTCTTCCAGACCAGCAGACTCGGGGTAGGCGCAGATGATCTTGAGGAGGCCCTGCCGTTCAAACCCCTCTAGGTCGATGCCCCAGGAAGAGGCATTGCGGGCAAGCTGCGCCCGCGACTCTTCATAGGCAAAGAGAAGGCAGCGCTCCCCATTCAGGCAGCCCCGCTCGAGGAACTTGCTCACTAGCGAAGTCTTGCCAGTTCCCGTGGCGCCGGTGGCCAGGATAATTGAGTCCTTGAAGAAGCCACCGCCACACATTTCGTCCAGCTTCTCAATTCCAGAAGAGATGCGCACATTGGAGGAGCGCTGAGTAAGTTGCATCGCCCCCAAGGGGAAGATGCTGATCCCCTCGTTGGTGATGGTAAAGGGATATTCGCCCTTCATGTGGGTGGTGCCGCGCAGCTTCAAGATCTCGATGGTGCGCCGCCGTTTCTCTCCTTCCAGGATGTTGCGCAGGATTACCACGTTGTCGGAGACAAATTCCTCCACCCCGTAGCGAGCAATCGGGCCGTACTCGTCCGTGCGCTCCGTGGTCATGACGGTGGTGACGTTGGCCTGCTTGAGGCGGGCCGTCAAGCGGAAGAGCTCCCGCCGCACCACGCCGGCAGGGTCGTACTGCTGAAAGATGGCGGTCACCGAGTCGATGGCAACCCGCTTGGCCTTGTATTTGCGAATGGCGTACTGGATGCGTTCGATGAGGCCAGACAAATCGAAGTTGCCGCTGACCTCGTAGCCCTCCGGGTCTGGAGAAGCATCCAAGATAAAGAGCTGACCTTTGTCGATGAGGGCCTGCAGATCCCAGCCAAAGCTGGAGGCGTTGCGGATAATGTCGGCAGGGGTTTCCTCAAAGGTAACGAAGATTCCCGGCTCTTGGTACTTGACGATACCGTTGTAGATAAATTGCAAGGCAAACAGGGTCTTGCCCGTACCCGAGGTGCCGCTGACCAGGGTGGCGCGCCCCAGGGGCAGGCCGCCGTGGCTGATGTCTTCAAAACCTTCGATGCCCGTTTGCTTCTTGGGGATCCCGCGCAGCTCTGGGCTGCCGTTGCGGCGGCTAAGGATCTCCTCGGCAGCATTCTCCTGCAGGTTTTCCGGCCCAGAAGGTTCCAATGGCTGGCTCATCCTACTCTCTCCTCTTAATCCTCTTCGTCCGCTTCTTTGCAGAGTAGATCTAGGCCGATGAGCACCTTCTCGCGGTTGGACAAGTCGCCAATGATCTTCCGTACCGGCGGCGGCAAAACTTTGGTCAGGGTTGGTGTCGCCAAGATCTTATCCTCCTCTGCCAGTTGCGGGCTCTTCAAGACATCGATTACCTTCAGGCTGTAGACGCCGCCGAACTCCTTTTCCAGGATCTCTTGCAAGGTGTTGAGGGCGCGCAGAGAACTGGGCGTATTGCCCGCCACATAGAGCTTGAGGACATAGGCTTTGCGACTGGACATGGCTAGGGATCTCTTGGAGCAGGTTGGGGAAGGGAGCGGCGGTACATTTCACTGAGGTGAGCCATCACGTCGATGAGGGTGAGGCGGTAATCCAGCAGGATCTCTTCGCTGCGACCCTCCAGCTTCAGTTGTTTGGCAAAATCCTCCATCAGGTTCATGTGCAGCTCCAAGAGTTGGGCAGCACTGATGTCGGCAAAAAAGGCAAGCGCCACCAGCTCGTCAATGCGGGCATTGACCGTCTCAGGAGATTGGAAATAGTCCAAGACAATGGCCTGGTAAAGATTGCGCAGCCGCCGCATGAGGGCCTGTTGCTCCTCGGGGGGCAGGTGGCGATAAAACAGGGCTGGATCCCGATGGTAGTACACCCCGGCATAGCCCAGCCGCTCCCGCAGCTTTTCTGCCAGCCGCTGCTGTTGCCGGTAACTGTCCTCGGGGTGGGGGAGGGCTGGGGGCAAGCTGCAGATGGGAGAAACCTGGAGAAAGAAGGCAATGGCCCGACTAACAAGCAGCTCCAAGGTGGAAGGGGAAGTCGGGGTCGGGGGGCAAAGCAGCTCTTGGGGCGAGACAAGACGAACCAGGGTAGCGTTGTGGTAGAAAAATTGCTCTCGCTTCAGCAAAGCTCTGGCCTCTGGAGAAAGGGGAGGCTCAGCGGGGGGGCTGGCAGCTTTTTCTGGTTGGAGCTCTGCCGCCTCTGCAACCATAGCCACCACGGCTGGCAACAGCAGCCCCTGCTTGCAGAGCTGTTGGCCTAGCGCCTCCAGCGTGGGTAGCCGCTCCAAGGCTACCAAGAGCACCAGGCAGTCTGGATGGCTTTCTTCCTGTTGCAGGGCTTCCAGGAGAGTCTGGGGATCCTGGAAAACCTCAGTGACAAAACGGTCTGGCGGCAGCAAAACCTCTAGCGCCAGCTGCTTTCCTCCAGCCGGCTCCCAGGCGAGCAAAAAGCAAACGTGCAGCGGATAGGCGCTGGTCTCCAACAGGATATAACGATAAGAACTGTCTCTAATCTTAAATCTTCCTAAACGGCCTGGAATCTGCCTCGCGCTCAAGAAGCCTACACGGGGGGTGCCCCATGCTGCCTTTGATTATCGACTGTGACCCTGGCCAAGACGACGCTGTAGCCCTGCTGCTGGCGCTGGCCTCGCCTGAGCTAGAGGTGCTGGGCATTACCACGGTAGCCGGCAACGTCTCTTTGGAGAAGACTAGCCGCAACGCCCGGCAGATCTGCGAGTTGGCCGGCCGCCCGCAGGTGGGAGTTTATGCCGGCTGTCCCCGCCCGCTGTTGCGCCCCTTGGAAACCGCGGAGGAGGTGCACGGCAAAAGCGGGATCGACGGGGCCAATTTGCCGGAGCCGCAGATGCCGCTGGGATCCCAGCACGCGGTGCAGTTTCTCATGGAGACCCTTAGGGGGGCGCAGCAGCCCGTAACCTTGGCGTTGTTGGGCCCGATGACCAACCTGGCGGTGGCCCTAGTGCAGCAGCCCCAGATTGTGGAGCGCATCGGGCGGCTGGTGTTTATGGGAGGATCCGCTTTTGAGGGCAATGTCACGCCGGCTGCCGAGTTCAACATCCTCACTGATCCCCACGCCGCCCAGATTGTCCTCAGTGCCGGGATCCCCGAAGTCGTCATGCTCGGCCTAAATGTTACCGGACAAGTCCTCAGCACCCCAGAGCGGATCGAGCGCATCCGCGCTCTGGGCACTCGCGTTGGGCAAACGGTGGCCGACATGCTTACCTTCTACGGCAAGTTTGATGTCCGGCGCTACGGCCTACCGGGAGGGCCCTTGCACGATCCCTGTGTCATTGCTTACCTCCTGCAGCCGCAGTTGTTTGAGCTCAAACCCTGCTATGTAGAGGTGGATACCGTCAGCCCGCTCAACCTGGGCCGGACGGTGGTGGATCGCTGGGGCCTCAGCGGCCGCCCGGCCAACGTGCAGGTGGCCTTTGGGGTGGATGCAGAAGGGTTCTACCGCCTGCTCACTGAGCGCTTGGGCCGCTATCGCTAGCTAAATGAGGAAAACAATGAGCCAGACCCTCCCAGCTCCCTTTGGCAAACCGGCGTGGCTAAACCTGCCCACGGCTTTTACCCTGCTGCGCCTAGTAGGGATCCCCTTCATCCTGGGGGGACTGAGCCTGAGATCCCCAGAGGGGGAAAGACTGGCCCTCTGGGCGTTTCTAGGGGCAGCGGCAACCGATTGGCTGGATGGCCACCTGGCCCGCCGCTATGGGCTGGTCACCGACCTCGGCAAGGTCTTGGATCCCTTGGTGGATAAGCTGCTGGTGCTGGCGCCGCTGCTGGGCCTAGTGGAGCTGGGGCGGATCCCGGCCTGGGGGGCTTTCCTGTTGGTGGGGCGAGAGCTAGCCATCGCTGGCTGGCGGGCCAACCAAAGTCAGGTTCACAGCGCCAATTTCTGGGGCAAAGCCAAGACGGCAGTCCAAATCCTGGCCATCGCCCTGCTAATCCTCAATTGGCCGGGTGGGATCCCCTGTTTTTGGGTGGCGGTGGCCCTTACCCTGATTTCGGGGCTAATCTACTTGCGCAGCAACCATGCCGCCGCAACCTCTTCCCCCGCAAAAGACTCCCTGGCCTGACAACCTCCCCGAGCAGCGCATCCTCGGCCTCGACCCCGGCTTGGGGACGGTGGGCTTTGGCTGCATTCTGGCCAGAGCCGATGGTCTCCAGTCTCTGGACTACGGCATCATCAGCACGCCCGGGGAGCAGCCCATCCACGAACGGCTGCAGATTCTCTACGAGGATTTGAGGGAGCTCCTGCGGCAGCTGCAGCCTCAGCAGGTGGCCCTGGAAAAGCTCTTTTTCTACAAGATGAGCAACACCATCCCCATTGCCCAGGCGCGGGGGGTGATTTTGCTCGTCTTGGCCCAGCATCAGCTAGTGCCGGTGGAGTTTACCCCCGCCCAGGTGAAGCAAAGCCTAACAGGCTATGGCCGCGCCGACAAACAGGCCGTACAGGCTGCCGTGGCCCGCGAGCTCAACCTGCCCTGCTTACCCCGTCCCGACGACGCTGCCGATGCCCTAGCCCTTGCCATCACCCTCTGGCACCACCGCTTTGCCTAGGGCTTTTTCGGGATCGCTAAACTAGACTCAGGAGCGCAAAATACAAAAGCCTTATGCCTTCCTCTTCTGTGGATGTTTGCGAGCTGCCCCTATTTCCCCTGCCAGAGGTGGTGTTGTTTCCAGGCCGTCCCCTGCCGCTGCACATTTTTGAGTACCGCTATCGCATGATGCTCAACACCATCCTGGAGACGGATCGGCGCTTTGGGGTGCTGATGTTCGATCCCCAAAAGGGATCCCCTGTCCAAGTGGGCTGCTGTGCAGAGGTGGTGCAGGTGCAAAGGCTGCCGGACGACCGCATGGATATTATGACCGTGGGACGGCAGCGCTTCCGCGTGCTGGACTACGTGCGGGAAAAGCCTTTCCGGATTGGGCTGGTGGAGTGGATTGAGGACGAGCCCCCCCAGGGCGATCTTCAAGACTTGGTCGCTCAGGTTTCTACTCTGCTCCAGGAGGTGGTGCGCCTCTCCAGCAAGCTGATGGAACGGGAGGCGGCACTGCCAGACTCGTTGCCCACCGACCCTGTAGAGCTATCCTACTGGGTTGCTAGCCACTTCCATGGAGCCCCTCGCGATCAGCAGGCGCTATTGGAAATGGTCAGCACTGAAGCTCGGCTGCGGCGGGAAGCCGAGATCCTCGAGTCCGCCTGCAAGCACTTGGCTGCCCGCACTGCCCTCAAGGATCTCTTTTCCAAGAGTTCTTGAAGTTGCCCAAAAAGCGGAGCAGGTCAATGTCAACGGGCTTGCAAGTGCGCTGGTGTCACGATATCCGCCAGATCCCTGCCTCTAGTTGGCACGCTCTGCAAACGGAGCGCACCTCTCCCTTTTTGGAATACGAGTGGCTATACAGCTTAGAGGCTTCCGGCTGTGCCAGCCGCAACACGGGTTGGCTGCCTTGTCACCTGCTTGTGGAGGCGGGGGGGCAGCTGATTGCGGCGGCTCCCTTGTATTTGAAAAGCCACAGCCAGGGAGAATTTGTCTTTGACCAGGAGTGGGCTGCTGTGGCCGCTCGACTGGGGGAACGCTACTACCCTAAGCTCATCGGCATGGCTCCCTTTACGCCGGCCACCGGCTATCGCCCTCTTGTCCACCCCGACTACTCAGAGGCAGAGGTGTGGCCCTTGATGTTGGCCGCCATCGATCGCTTCTGCCAAGAGAACGATATTTCCGTGTTCAGCCTGCTCTACGTGGATTTGGAGTGGCGATCCCAGCTAGAAGCCGACGGATTCACCCCCCGAATTACCCACAACTACCAGTGGCACAATCCTGGCTACCGCTCTTACGAAGACTTTTTGAGCCAGTTCAACGCCAACCAGCGGCGCAATATCAAGCGAGAGCGGGCCGCCATGGAAAAAAGCGGCATAGAACTCAAGGTCTACACCGGTGAGGAAATCACGCCGCGTCTACTTTCTCTCATGTACGACTTCTACAGCAACACCTGCGCTCAGTTTTGGAACTGGAGCAAATACCTTAACCGCCGCTTTTTTGAATCCCTCTATCCCAACTACCGGCAGCGACTGGTGCTAGTAGCCGGAGAGCGAGATTCAGAAGTGATAGGAATGTCTTTTTGTGTCCGCAAAGGGGATCGCCTCTTTGGGCGCTACTGGGGCTGCCGAGAAGAGGTGAAGTTCTTGCACTTTAACGTGTGCTACTACGAGCCCATTGCCCTAGCCATCCGGGAGGGGATCCGCAACTTCGATCCCGGAGCCGGGGGATCCCATAAGATCCGACGGGGATTCCCAGCCACGCCAGTGTATAGCTACCACCGCTTCTATCGTCCACGGCTAGGGCAGGTTTTGGTGCCCTATTTAAACCGCGTCAATCCCCTCGTGTTGGCCGAGCTGGAGAGAGTCAATCAGAACGAGGTTCCCTTTCGAGAAGACATTCTGCCTTCTTTGTCTACCCTCACTCGAGGCTAAACAACTACCACTGGATGAGCTTTCTCTGAACTGCTGCCATGCACATGGCAACGCGAGCATTGATCTCATCTTCCGACCCAAAGATATCAAGCTTTTCTTTGAGTCTTTGAATACAGTTTTGTACGGTCTTTTTGCTCGTGTGGATGCGGTCAGCAATGGCCTGGTCAGTAAGGGCCTCCTTGCAGAGTAAGTTTAAGACTTCAATTTCCCGCTCCGTCAACTTCGTTAGGCCGCGCAACTCTCGCGGCATGCGCAATTCCCCGTTGAGAGCACTTTTGGCCCCTTCCAGGAAGACGCTGCGCCGCTCCATTTTGTTGACGGCGGCAAATCCGCCCTGGTGCTTGCTGATTAGGCCCACCAGGGGAGTTAGCAGCAGGGGCTCGCTGGAATAAACCATCACGTTCAGGGTGGGGTAGTTCTCAAAAATATGGCGCAACAACTCTAGGCCTGGCTCGGCAGACTGCTCGCCAGTGGTTTGACCGTATAGCAAGTCGGCCACCACCAAGTCTGGCTGCTCCCGCTGCAACCGCCGGATGGCGTCCATCGGATTGGCAACAGCAATGCACTGGGCATCGGCTGCAATCCGCTGTAGCCACTCGCAATTGTTTTGGGCGACCTCGGGATGATCCTCGACCACCAAAAACTTAAGCGGGGCAGTTCGGCTCTCAACCTCAGACATCAATCCTCTCCTCAAATCCACTGTCAGCTGTGAGGGACAGCAAGCACACCCCTGCAGTCTAGGGATCCTACCAGCAAGCTACCCTAGTGTAGCCTCAAGCTGGGTCGGGGAAGACCTATCGAGCTAGGCTAGAGGGTGATGTCAACCGGATTCTAACCGTGGTACCCCTCCAAGATCGCAACCCCACTACCCGCCCGGCCTATGTTACCTATGCCCTGGTCCTCATCAACATCCTGGTTTTTGTGTATGAGCTTACCCTATCCCCGCAAGAACTGGTGGCCTTTTTCCGAGAGTGGGCAGTGGTGCCAGCGGAACTAACAGCCAGCTTCCGAGGCGAGATCACCTCTTCGCTGCGCCCCGAATGGGTAACTCTATTCACCTCACAATTTTTGCATGGGGGCTTCCTGCATCTTGGCGGCAACATGCTCTTTTTGTGGGTCTTCGGCAACAACGTCGAGGATCGCCTGGGCCATGTGCGCTACCTCATTTTTTACCTAACTTGTGGAGCCTTGGCCGCCCTAACTCAGTGGTTTTTCGATATGGAGTCCGCCATCCCTTCGCTGGGGGCAAGTGGGGCTATTGCGGGGGTGTTGGGAGCCTACATCCTGCGGTTTCCCCAGGCTGAGATCCTGACTTTGGTGCCCCTGGGCCTTTTTACCACAACCGTCTATGTTCCTGCCTGGGTGTTTTTGGGCTTTTGGTTTGTGCAACAGGCATTTTATGGCATTGCTAGCCTGCAGACTCCTATCAATATTGGCATGGAGGGGGGAGGGATCGCCTACTGGGCCCATGCCGGAGGTTTTGTGTTTGGCCTCATCTTGGGGCCCTTGATGGGGCTGTTTGCTGGCAAAAGCCCCTATGACCGCCAGCAGCACTACCCAGACTTAGATCTGTAGCTCTGACTGTCAGATTCCAAAGGCAACTTGCGAGGAAAAAAGCATGGTCAGTCTACCTGACAAGTCTTTAACTCTGGAGGAGTTTCTACAGCAGCCGGAAACTGAGCCTCCTAGCGAGTTCATGGAAGGAGAAATTACCCAAAAACCGATGCCACAAGCAAAACATAGCCGTCTCCAACTAAAACTGGGCAGCTTCATCAACGAGCTGTTGGAGCCTCCTCAACTAGGGATGGCCTTTCCAGAGCTACGCTGCACTTTTGCCGGATATGCAATTGTGCCCGACATTTCTGTAATCGTCTGGGAGCGGATCCCTGTGGATGAAGACGGCACTATTCAAAACCTCATACCTTTCTGCCCAGATTGGGTGATCGAGATCCTCTCTCCCGATCAAAACCAAGTGAAGCTGGTCAAAAAAATCTTGATCGGCTTGGCCCACGGCTGCCAAATGGGGTGGATCGTAGCTCCCGAAGAAAGGGTTGTTTTTGTCTACCCTGCCGGGCAACAGCCGACAGTGCATGAGGATCCCCAAGAGGTTATCCCCGTTCCCGCCTTTGCCCAAGGGATCCAACTGAGCATCGAGACATTGTTTGGCTGGCTGCGGGTTTAAGCCGGCAAAAGGCAGCTACCTCCTTCAACGGCTGTTGGAGAGAGCAGGAGCTTGGGCAACTGTCCCACTGGCCTGGGGCAGTTCCTGCCGCAGCAGGGCCACCAAGGCATTCGTGGACTGGTCGTAGAGGCTAGTTACCAGCTTGGGGTAAAGCCCAATGCCGATGACAGGGATGAGCAGACAGGCGATGATGAACACCTCCCGCGGCTCGGCATCCACCAATTCTTCGTGTTCGGTGAGCTCTTTGTTTTCCGGGCCAAAGAAGATCTGGCGCAGCATCGACAGCAGGTAGATGGGAGTCAGGATCACTCCAACGGCGGCTAGGAAAACCACCACCAGCCGGAAGGGAAGGGAGTAGGCATCGCTGGTGGCCATGCCGACAAAGACCATCAGCTCAGCCACAAAGCCGCTCATGCCGGGCAGCGCCAGAGAGGCCAACGAGCAGGCGGTGAACATCGAGAAAATCTTGGGCATCTTTAGGCCGACGCCGCCCATTTCTTCCAGCTCCAGGGTATGAGTGCGGTCGTAGGTGGCCCCCACCAAGAAGAAGAGGCTGGCCCCAATGAGCCCGTGGGAGATCATCTGCAGCATGGCGCCACTCATGCCGATCTCCGTTAGGGATCCGATGCCGATGAGGACAAAGCCCATGTGGCTGATGGAGGAGTAAGCGATCTTCCGCTTCAAGTTGCGCTGGGCAAAGGAAGTGAGGGCAGCAAAGATGATGTTCACCACCCCCAGCACGATCAAGACGGGTGCAAAGTAAAGGTGGGCATCCGGCAGCATGCCCGCGTTCATGCGCATCAGGGCATAGCCCCCCATCTTGAGCAGGATCCCGGCCAGCAACATGTGAACGGGTGCCGTGGCTTCGCCGTGGGCATCGGGCAGCCAGGTGTGCAAGGGGAAAATGGGCAACTTCACCCCATAGGCAATGAGGAAAGCTCCGTAGAGCAACAACTGGAAGTTCAGTGGATAGCTTTTGCTAGCCAAATCCGTCATGTCAAAGCTGACGGGATCCCCGTAGAAGGCCATAGCCAAGCCCGCCACCAGGATAAACAAGGAGCTGAGGGCGGTGTAGAGAATGAACTTGGTAGCCGCATAGAGGCGGTTAGGTCCCCCCCAGATGGAGAGGAGCAAATACACCGGGATCAGCTCCAGCTCCCACATCAGGAAAAACAGCAGCATGTCCTGCACGGCGAACACCCCAATCTGGCCGCCGTACATAGCCAACATGAGAAAGTAAAACAAGCGCGGCTTAAGGGTAACCGGCCAAGCGGCCAAGATGGCGAGGGTGGTTACAAAGGCCGTGAGCAGGATCAGCGGCATGGAAAGGCCATCAGCCCCAACTGACCAACTCAAGCCCACCTGGGGCACCCAGGTGTAGCGCTCCAGCAGTTGCAAGCCCGTCTGACTGGGGTCGTAGCCCACATAGAATCCAGCCAGCAGGATGAGCAGGTCAGTAACCGCAACGAACAGGGCAAACCAGCGGATCCGCTCCGCCAACTTTTGGGCATAGGCCCGGGTGGTGGGATCCCCCGCCGGCGCCGGGATCACCGGAATGAAGAGGGCGGCCACCACCGGATAGACAATGACCGTGGTCAGCCAGGGAAACTCGTGCAAGCTGGGCAGCGCCATGAAGATAACCTCGTTACGCTAAGTTCGTGCCACACCCTTCCAGGAAGATTGCTGTCGGCTACAGCCAACAGCCCTTCATCAGTATCTCGGCTCAGTAAACCTCCAGGACTATCTTACTCAAGGCTCCTTCGCTCTTCGTCGCCGGGGATGCTCCAACCGGTGCCCCTCCCAAGCCTCACTGCCTGATCCCTGGTCAGCCAACCCTGCACAATTGGGCCTGGACAAGGCCACTGCTGCTGGATAACAATAAGCAGAAACAGTACTTAACAACCAAGCCAAGTCTGCTCCAGGGGTGGCTCCAGGCGAAGCTTCAAGGTATGGCACTGCATGCGGAGTTGCACCGCCACCTAGGCGGTTCGGTTGTTCCTAGGATTTTGTGGCGCTACCTGCATCGCCACGGCTCTCCCCTAGCAGAACGCTTTCCCGACTACGCCGAGTTTGAGGAGTTCTACACCCGCCCCCGCAACACCCTGGAAGAGTACCTAGAGCTGCACACCCTGGTGGAGCAGGTGCAGACTCTAGAGAGCTTACCCTATTTCGTCTATCGCCTGATCCGGGGGGCCTATGTCTTTGAAGACCTGGCCTATCTGGAAATTCGCTACACCCCCTACCTACGCACGGATCCTAAGCTGGACGAGGCCGATCGCCTCAAGCAGATGCGGCAGGTCATTGAGATAGTGGGGCAGGCCTGCCAGCAGCGAGAATATCCCATCATCACTACCCAGATCGTGTGTTTGCACTCCCGCCTGCCCAGCCACATCAACCGCGCCATGGTCGAGGCGGCTGCTGAGTCGGAGTATGTCAGTGGCATCGACCTGGCCGGAGGAGATAAGGCCTACGGCGAGCGGATGGACGAGTGGATTGAGCTCTTCAAGTATGCCCTGGCCCGTGGCCTCAAAACTACTGCCCACCTCTATGAGACGCTGGATGGCTGTTATCCAGAGCTGTTGCCCTATGTCTTGCGGATTGGTCATGGCATTCAGATCCCTCTCCACTACCCAGAGCTGCTGCCAGAGCTGGCGCGGCGAGGCCAATGCCTGGAGGTCTGTCCTACCACTTACCTGAAGACGGGTACGCTGCCCAGCTTGGAGCCCCTTAAGCTAGTCTTTGACCGCTGCTTTGAGGCGGGGGTGGATATCGCCATCTGCACCGACAACGCCGGCTTGCACAATGTGCGTCTGCCGTTTGAGTACGAGAACCTACTGACCCACGACATCATCGATTTCGATCAGCTTAAACGTTGCCAGGAGGCGGCTTTTCGCCACGCTTTTGCCTGGCCTTACAAAGAATACCCAGCTCTGCTGTTGTCGGAGCTCCAGCGGTCGGCATCGGCTTCCTTAGTGGCTTTGTAGAACAGAGTGGGATTGCTGGGTAGCCTGTAAGCCAAGGTTTAACGCCGCCGTTAGGTAAGGGTTTGCCCATGCGGGAACCATCGGATCTCTTGACCCGTAGCCTCATCGCCCTAATCCGAGGCTACCAGGTGGCCATTTCCCCTCTGCTACCGCCTGCCTGCCGCTACTACCCCACTTGCTCCCAATACATGCTGGAAGCGGTGCGGCGCTATGGGGCCATCCGAGGGGGTTGGCTAGGGATCCGCCGCCTCTGCCGCTGCCATCCTTGGCACCCAGGGGGCTACGATCCAGTGCCTGACTTGCCGGGATCTGCAGCCGACGAAAACTGTCGCCCCAGCCGCAACTGAACGCTTCAGTTGCTGTTATCGGTAGCAGGCCACCGCCTCGATTTCCACCAAAGCATTGAGGGGCAGACAGGCCACCTGGATACAGGAGCGGGCTGGTGCGGGCTCGGTGGCGAAGAACTCTCGATAAACCTCGTTCATGGCGGCAAAGTCTTTCATATCCGCCAAAAAAACCGTGGTTTTTACCACATTGGCTAGGCACGTTCCCCCCGCTTCCAGCACCGCCTTTAGGTTTAGCAGCGCCTGCCGAGTTTGCGAGGCAACATCTTCTCCCACCAACCTGCCGGTTTTGGGATCCAAGCCCAACTGGCCAGCAGTAAACAGGAAAGGCCCGGAAGCGACAACGCCCTGGCTGTAAGGACCTACAGGGGCAGGAGCAGCCTCGGTTCGCACCTCCCGGGGACCTGCCCCGGCTTGAGGCTTAGAACTGACCGGCTTCCTCTGCTCCATGGGGATTGGCGGAACTCTGCAGCTAACCTACCACAGCTGGATCCCCGGCAATGGCAAGATCTACTCGTCGGCCAAAAGAAGCAGCTATGCCCTTAATTAAGTTGCAAACGCCGCTGCAGCCTGAACCTGCCGCTGTGGAGGAGCTGCTCAAGTCGCTCTCTGCCGCTCTGGCCAAACAGGTGGGCAAGCCGGAAGCCTACGTGATGACTGCCTTTGAAGGAGGGATCCCGATGACCTTTGGCGGCAGTGCGGATCCCTGCTGCTACGTGGAAATCAAGAGCGTGGGTCAATTTTCCGCCGAGCAAACCCGGGCCATGAGTGAGTTTTTTTGCAGCGCCATCGAGGCAGCTTTGGGGATCCCGAAGAAGAGGATTTTCATCGAGTTCACTGAGGCCAAGGGCTACCTCTGGGGATGGAATGGCACAACCTTTGGATGAAATGCCGCCCAAGAAAACTGAAACGAGGGACGGCTGCCGTTGGCAAGAACCTAACCAACAAGCTGGCAGAGGGTTTTTTGTCTTTCTCGATCCTGGTCCTCTAGCTCTTGGATGGCCTGTTGGTACACCTGGGCAGGGGTGGATCCCTGGCTGACCTGCTGCAGCCAGCGCTGGGCCTCGTTGCCCCGCTGGAGCAGAGTTTGCAGGGGAGCCAAGAAGCAGCCCAGGCCCTGGGGTTGGCCAATGCGCCAGGCTTCGGTCAGCAGCTCTTCAATCCACTCCTGGGCTGAGCGTTCGCGGCCGGTGCGCCAATCGATCAGCCGAGCTTGCAGGGACTCGCGGGCGGCAGCTTGCTCGTTAGCCTCGCAAAGGCTCTCCAGCTCCGCTGGGGTAAAGGGCCCCTGCAAGGGATCCAGAACCTCCGGCTGGGATAGCAATTGCCAGAGGCGGGCCTCCACCAAGGCAGCAATGGCCAGGACCATCACTGGGTCCGCCACCAGGTCGCAGATGCGCAGCTCCACCCGGTTGAGATGGTAGGGCCGCTCCGGACCATTAGGCCGCACAGAAGCCCAGAGGTGGCGCACATTCTGCATTGTGCCCAGGGCCAGTTGCTCCTGCATCCAGGCGATGTAATGGGCGTGATCCCGGAAGAAGGGCACCTGAGCTGGCGTTTTGGGAAACACCTGCCAACGGCTGGAATGATAGCCCGTTACTTGGCCGTCCAGGAAAGGGGAAGAAGCGCTTAGGGCCAAGTAAAGAGGGGCTTCCGCCCGCAGCAGACGACAGGCGAGGAAAATGGCCTCGCTATCCGGCAGGCCAACATTGATGTGGATGCTGGCAGTTACCACCCGCGTGCCGTAGGTGTGCTCGATGTAGTCGTGGTAGGGGTTGCCCGGATCCGAGCGCTCAAAGTGGTCGCTGCCGCCCAAAGCCAGGGTGCTCCCCGGCAAGAGGGTGTAAGGGCCCAGGCGGCGCAAAAACTGCCGCAGTTGCAGGCGGGGCCGAAGGAGGGCACAGAGCAGATCTTCGTAGCGGCGAAGGGGTGGGGTGATGTACTCCACGTTGCGCCGATCCGGTTCTCGCATAAACCCCGGCAGAGCTCGGCAGATGCGATCCGACAGCCCCACCACTTCCCCGGCAGCGGTGCCGGTGTACATTTCTACCTCAAAGCCCTTGGTCAACAGCACAGGCCAGCCTCCAGCCGCAGCCTTCTCTGCCCATTTTCCCAGGGTTTCGCAAGTACTACAATGTCGGCAAGGCTTGAAGGCAAGCGCAAGGCCAGATGCGGGATCCCATCTATATCCTGGGGGCAGGGCCGGCGGGCATGGCGGCTGCCTACCGCTTGACCCAGCTAGGCTTCCCCGTGGTGGTAGTGGAACGAGAAGAGGGAGTCGGGGGCTTGGCCAAAAGCATTCGCTACCAGGGGTTCATTCTCGACTATGGCCCGCACCGGTTTTTTACCAAGATCCCAGCGGTGCTGGAGTTGTGGAACCAGGTTTTGGGATCCGAACAAGTAACTGTCCGGCGGCTTACCCGCATCTACTACCGCAAGCAATATTTTCAGTACCCCATTCAAGCTTGGGAAGTCCTGCGCAAAGTGGGGTGGTGGGAAAGCCTGCCCATTGTCCTTTCCTATCTTTGGGCACAACTCATTCCGCGGCCAGCTCCCCGCAACTTTGCCGATTGGGTCAAGGGCAAATTTGGCACCCAGCTCTATAGCCACAGGATCTGGCAGGTGAACTTCGACAATGATTACCAAGAATAGATTGAAGCAACTCAGTCAGCTGTTGCAGCCAAGTTGGCAACATCTTGCCCCTTTCTTATGGCAAATCTTGCTGCCCAGTTTGGCCCTGACGGTGCTGCAGATCTTCATGATCTCGCTCTGGAGTAAGGAAAGCGATTATGTTTCCATCTTCAAGGGCCTAACTCAGTGGGATAGCCATTGGTATCTAGGCATCGTGCGGCAGGGTTATCAGTTTTTGGGCTTCGACAAGATTGCCTACGAGCAGAGCAACGTGGCCTTCTTCCCCGGCTATCCCCTCGCTGTTGCTACTATCAGCCGCTTGTTGAGAATCGAACCCGAGGTAGGGCTTTACCTCGCCGCTCAGCTCTTTTGCTGGCTGATGTGGATTTACCTTTTCCTGTTTTACCGCCGCTGGCAAATTCCCCTGGTCTGGCAAATCTTGGCAAGTTTGCTCATCCTGGCCTATCCCACTAGCTTTTATCTGTGTGTGGGCTACAGCGAATCTTTGTTTGTAGCCAGCTTGTTGGGTTTTCTCTACTGGTCAATTCACTGGGAGCGTCCTCTGCTGATGCTGCTAGCCGGGGTCACGGCTTGGTGATGAGTGCTACTCGCATTGTTGGCTTGCCCGTAGCCTTGATTCCGCTTCTCAATCTCTGGTTAGGATCCCGACGTTGGCTTTGGAACCTGGCTACAGTGAGCCTAGCTTTGCTGGGGGGCCTAGGCTTTTTTCTCTACTGTCAGCTTTTCTTTGGAAGCTGGGATCTCTACATGAAAATGCAGCCTTACTTTGGTTCCAGCTTTGTTAATTACCTAGCCATTGTTCAAGCGCACACCTACACTCCCCTTTTTTCTATTGACCACTGGCAATCCCTGTTTTCCCCTTCTAGGGCTTTGGGAGACCAGATATGGGCAATTTCTCTCAGTCAACTGTTTGTTCCCCTCACCCTGGGATCCCTACTGGTGACTGGTTTGATAGATGGGATCAGCGCTACAGCTGGTAAAAGTCAGTGCTGGCAGGAGAGGCTGGGGTTTCATTTGGCCGCTTGGTCGATGTTTTATATTGCCCTAGCAGGGGGGAGTGCGGTGGGTCAGCGAAGCATGAGCCGCTACTGCTTGCCGGTTCACATCGTGCAGGTATTGGCGTTGGTGCATTGGGCTAAGTACACCGATTTTAGCTTCATCCCCGAACGGATCCGGCCCTATCTTGGCAATACCCTAAAGCTGGGGTATGTGCTTTTGGCTTTCATCTTTTTCGCCCTCAACCAAATCCTCACTTGGCGCTATGCCCACCATCTCTGGGTAGCTTGAATCAACCTGGCTAGGGATTAAGATGTGAGGGATCCCGACTTCTCACCAACTGAGAGCTGTGGCGTTTTCTTCTCTCCGCAAGTGGCCTCGGCGGAAATCGTCCCTGCGGGTGGCTCAGCCCATCGAGCCCACCAAGATCTACCCCTGCCCGTGTTACCAGCAAGGCCAGCTGCGCCTGATCACCCTAACTGAGGCCTTCGGGTGCAGCCGTTGCCAGCATATCTTCGCCATTACCCCCGACCGCCTGCACATTGAACAGTTGGGTGTTTCCTATCCCTACCGCAAGATCTGGTTCTGGAACGGCCAGCAATGGGTGCTGCGGCGGGAAAATACCCTCCAGGGATCCATGCTCTTGGGCTTGACCCTTAGCTTGGGGGTTGTTTTGGCTGTAGGTTTTTTTGGCGCGGTGCTCTTCCCCAGTCAAACGCAGTTGCTCAGTGGGTTCCTGATTCTTTGCCTGTTGTTAACGCTGTTGATGGTGACGGCAATCCTGCTGCTGCGGCGGCCTTGAGATGCTTGGGATCGTGGCCAGCCCTGCGCCTCCGGGATCCCCAGTTTCAGCCCTTGTGGATCTAGCCATTTCTCAGGTCTGTCGCCGGTCGGCTAGGTAGGAGGGAAGCAGGTGACCGATTTTGGTTCAGCCTTCGAAAGGGACCATCCAGCCCGCTCGAGACCCCGCAGCCAATCCTCAAGAGGACTTGCTGCTGTTGCTGCTGCGGCAAACCCGCTACGTGGCCGCCCCGGCTGGGTGGAGTTCCTGTTGCAGGCTAGCAAAGTGCCGATCCTAGCTACCCACCTGGGCTACACAGCTCCCTGACCTTTGGCGAAGTCGGCTTTGCTGGATCCTTTGGCTCGCTATGGCCCAGAAGGGATCTCTACCCTTTGGCTGCTAATCCACGCCGACTGGGCCGCTAGCCACCTGCCAGCTCTGGTCGAGGCTTCCCATGTCCAGGCCGCCGCTCCTATCCTGGAGGAGTTTCCGCAGCTCCAGCCGCTGGGGGAAAGGCGTCGCCATCTGCGCCTCCAGCTGGTGGCGGATTTGACAGAGGCCCTCGCCTCACAGCTACCATCAGTCGGAAACAGCCAATCGGCGGCCCAGCGCTTTCTGGAGGAAGTGGATGCGGCTCTCATTCTGGAAGCCCTGAGCCCGGTGAAAGGAGTGACCCAGGGCGACCTGTAGTCCCGCCAACCCCCTTCTCCAAAGCTGGCCGGACCAGGCGAGACTGAAGATAGGGATCCACTCCCAGGTTGTCATCCTACAGAGCCCAAGCGACTAGGGGGGAACTCCTTTGGGGATTGATCTACGCAGCTACGTGTTCTTGGATCGGCTCCAGCCCCAGTACGCCGCCTACTTGGGCACGGTGGCCCAGGGCTTCTTGCCCCTGCCAGGGGACACTTCCCTCTGGGTCGAAATCTCCCCCGGCATTGAGATCAACCGCGTCATGGACATTGCCCTCAAAGCCACCTCGGTAAGGCCAGGGTTACAGGTGGTGGAGCGCCTCTACGGCCTCTTGGAGGTTCACTCTAGCAACCAGGGGGATACCCGCACGGCTGGGCAGGCCATCCTAGCGGCTTTGGGGGTAAGCGAAAAGGAGCGCCTAAGGCCGCGCATCATCTCCAGCCAAATTATCCGCAACATCGATCCCCACCAGACTCAGCTGATCAACCGTTTCCGCCGCGGCCAGATGCTCCTAGCGGGCCAAACCCTCTACATCCTGGAGGTGCAGCCGGCAGGCTATGCTCCCCTGGCCGCCAACGAGGCAGAAAAATCGGCCCGGATCAACATCCTCGAGGTAATGCCCTTTGGCAGCTTTGGCCGCGTGTACTTGGGCGGAGAAGAGCAGGACATTCTGGCCGCCTGTCGGGCCGCTGAGGAAAGCCTGGCGGCAATTTCTGGCCGGGATCCCTTGCTGTTGCCTGAGGAGGTATAGAATGACAGGACTGCATCCCAAGCCTTCACCCAAAGCCAGGCCGCCTCTGTCACCCAGTCGGGATCCCACCCTGGAGCGGGCAAGGTTGCTTGCCGAAGTGGCCGCTCCCTACCGCAGCTTGCGCCGCTTTATCTACCTGGCGGTGGGATTCTCGGCCACAGTTGGTGCGTTGGTGTTTTTCTTTCAGGCCTTGGCAGGGCGGGATCTAGAGACCACCTTGCCCAGCTTGGCCCTGCAGTTAGGGATCCTGGCTGGCGCCATCGGCCTAGAGAGGCTAGAAAACCGCTCTCACCAGAAGGTGATCAGACAGGTAAAGCAACGCTTAGGCATCCAGCAGCCCCCATCACCTGGAGAGGGCTAGTTGCCCGTCTGCCAGTTCCTTAGTCATCTTCATCCTCATGAGCCCTGGGCAAGTAGCGGCGCTGAACTTGGCGGTCGGGATCCACCTCTGCCCACTTTTGAACAATTTGGACACCTAGAAAGGTGAGAAAAGCCCCCAAAGCCACAAAGGTGAGAGGTGGGATCGCCAGGATCGCCACCGCCGCCAGCACGTAGATGGCCACCTTGGGCAGAGAGGGATCCACCCTCCAGCCGCGGCGGTACACCCAGTTGGTGAGCTGCTGATCCCAGCGGCGCAAGCGAGGGACGTTTTCTGTGTAGATCTCGGCCAAAATGGGCCAAAGACGGCGCAGCTGGCCTTGGGCTTGCTGTTTCCAATCCCGCGGCGAGTGCCTCATCGGGAGGATCTCTTGCCCTATCCTTCCTCAGGTCATCCTAGCCCAACCCCACCAGCAGTCCGCTGGGAAGACGGAGGATGTAAACATTTGCATCGGAGATTGGGGTGGCTGGACAGGGCTACAGTACACTGGGGGCACCTGCGCAGCGGTTTGGCTGCCGCGCTCTTCGGTAAATCTTTTGAACTGCTCGACTGGAGAACACCAATGGCTCACACGGTCAAGATCTACGACACCTGCATCGGCTGTGCTCAGTGCGTGCGGGCTTGCCCCACCGATGTGTTGGAAATGGTGCCCTGGAAGGGGAACAACAAAGCCGGCATGATCGCCGCAGCCCCCCGCACCGAAGACTGTGTTGGCTGCAAACGCTGTGAAACCGCTTGCCCCACCGATTTCCTGAGCATCCGCGTCTATCTGGGCCCCGAAACCACCCGCAGCATGGGCCTGGCTTACTAAGCAGGTTGGGTTGCAGTTTTCACTGGAGATTGCCTGCTCGCTCAAGCCCCTCCCACCATAGGAAAACAGCACCTTTGAACCTCAGCCTCTCCTCGACAGGAAAAAAAGTTGGGCGAGCCGTTGCTGTAGCCAATTGGTTTATTCGGAGAGGAGGGATCCCTCCTCTTCCTTTCTTCAAGGATCGAGATAGAGTCGGTGTTGGCGAATGTAGTGCTCCACGGCGGGGGGTACCAGGTAGCGGATGGATCCCCCTTTTTGGATCTGCTGGCGCAGGTAGGTGGAAGAAAGGGTTAGGGTAGGGGCTTCCAGGATTTCCGCCTGGATGGGTAGCTTCTCAGCCACCGCCCGCAGCACCTGGGCAGCGTCGCCAGCATCAAGGCGAGGGGCAACAATCCACTGACAGAGGCGGGCCAGCTCCTCTGCCTGGTACCACTGGGGCAGATCCCGCAGGGCATCCACGCCGATAATCCAGTACCACTGGGTGTTGGGCTGCTCCTGGATGAGGCAGCGCAGGGTCTCGATAGTGTAAGAAGGGCCGGGACGGCGGATCTCCAAGTCTGAGCAGGCAAAGCGCTCGTGGTCAGCAATGGCCAGCTTTACCATGGCCAGGCGATCCTCTTTGCTGGCGCCCCCAGCTAAGGGCTTGTGGGGCGGATCCCCTGCCGGCATCCACAGCACCTGATCCAGGTTGAACTGCCAGAGGGCTTGCTCGGCCATGATCAGATGGCCGTGGTGGACGGGGTTAAAGGTGCCGCCGAGAATGCCAACGCGGCGCTGCTTGGGAGCAGAGGAATTCATGGCTGTTGGCTGAGGTAGCTGATGGCATCGCGCAGCCAATCCTCTGTTTGCCGGGGCTGGGGTGGCAGGGCTTGGAGGGCTGCTTGGATTTCCTGGGGGCTATAGCCAAGGGCCAGCAAGGCCATTTCCACCTCTTCGCGGATAGGGGAGGGCGGCCCCCCCGACCAAGGCTGATTGGCATTCTCCAGGCCTTTTCGCCAGTGGGCCAATTTGCTTTTTAGCTCCAGCGCCAGCCGCTGGGCGGTCTTTTGTCCTACCCCTGGAGCCAGGGAGAGGAGGCGGGCATTCTCAGTTACCACTGCCTGGACCAGCTCCGGTAGGGCAAAGGTGTTGAGCAATGCCAAGCCTAGGGCTGGCCCCACCCCTGGTACTTTAATTAGTTCCGCAAACAGATCCCGCTCCGCTGCCGAGCCAAACCCGTACAACACCAGCTCGGTCTCCCGCACGAGCAAATGGGTGAACACCCGCACGGGCTCCCCTATGGGGGGCAGTTGCTTGAGAAAACGTGCCGGCGCCTGGATGCGATAGCCGATCCCTTGCACCTCTAGAGTGAGGCTGCTGCGCTCTCCCAGTTCCACAGCAACAAGATGACCTGTTAAAAATGCGATCATTTGCGTATCCAACCCGTGTTTAATACTCTGACCCGTAGCCTTCGGAGTTGGCCAGGCAAATCTACTAGGATGAAGAGAAGCTTGCGAGCAACCCTTATGGCTTCAACATCGGCACTGGCCACTCCTATCTCGGCCCGCTGGATTTGGCGAGGGCAGTCTGTCCATTATGTCGAACAGGGCGAGCAGGGACAGCCTCTGCTGTTGGTGCACGGCTTTGGAGCCTCCACTGACCACTGGCGCAAGAACATTCCCGAATTGGCGCAACACTACCAGGTCTATGCCATTGATTTGCTTGGCTTTGGCCGTTCCGCCAAGCCCAAGTGGAACTACGACGCTGAGCTCTGGAAAGACCAACTGCGGGACTTCTGTCAACAGGTGATCCGACAGCCAGTGGTGGCCATTGGCAACTCCCTGGGAGGCTATGTGGTGCTCAGCCTGGCAGCGGAGCATCCCGAATGGGTGCGGGGTGTGGTGCTGCTCAATGGAGCCGGCGGCTTTTCCACTGCCAAGGGATCCCGGCAGTGGCTGGGCAAGCTGGTGGGTTGGAGTCTGCGTCAGCCCTTGGTGTCTTACCTGTTGTTTCAGTACTTGCGCCAGCCCCAGGTGATCCGGGCCAAGCTCAAGCAGGTCTACTACAATCAGGCGGCAGTGACAGACCAGCTGGTGGAAGACATTCACCGGCCTACGCGGGAGCCGGGGGCGGCCGATGTGTTTGTGGCTCTGATGCGAGGCGGACAAAAAGGACGCTACGTGGACGAGCTGCTGCGCAGCCTAGCGCGACCCCTGCTGCTCATCTGGGGCGAGCGGGATCCCTGGATGCGGGTTCGCGAGCGCTCGCAGCTCTATCGCACTCACTACCCCACGGCAGTGGAATACTTCTTAGAGGCTGGCCACTGCCCCCACGACGAGTGTCCCGCCGAGGTTAATGCCATTATCCATCGCTGGATCGAGGAGAGGATCCCTTCCCCCTCCCCGCTAGTGCCGCCATCCATGAGGATCTAGCCGAGGTTATCTAACGGCTGTGGCGGCGAAGCTTCTTCCAGGCCAATGGTATACTTCAGCCACTTCCCAGGTATCGCTGCCGCCGCGGGATCACGGGATCTAGGGTGAGGTCTTCACCATAGCAGCCGCAGTATTGGCAGCGGTGCCCATCGCGATGGAGGACATTGCGCTGCGTCAGGGGAATCCAGTAGTGGCGAAGACGGATGACCGTAGGCAGAAGAACGTTGCCGTGGACTACTTTACCGTTGTGCCCGATTTGCTCAGCCTTGCCCTTGAGCAGCGCGATAGCCCGGCGCAACTGGTGATGTTGAGCGGCTCGTAGGAGGCATTGGCTACCAAAACCTTGCCCGTGCTGGGGATCCCCACCCCGCTCCAGAAGGCGCCAGCTCCTGATTGAACCCAGCTTTACTGGACTGCGGCCACTTCCACTTGGTCAGCCGGCCCCAGGCTGACGCGAAACTGCCTAGCCCCCCTTGGCAAGGGATCCGGCGCTACCTCAGGCACGTCGGCAAAGGGGGTTATGGCGCGGCGCTCCCGAGCGGGCGCATTCTTTGGTTCGGCAGCCAAGGGGAATCCGGTCTCACCCACCGTTACCCAGTAGTAGACTAAGCTCTCCTGCAAACCTGGGGGAGACTGCCACTACTGGGCCGGGGTGCTTTCCAGACGCTGCTGCAGATCTCCAGCGGCTTCCGGCGCAGTGAGCTGCTCCTGGGGTGGGGAGGGAGGAGGGGGGGGATCCCTGCGGCTGACCCAGAGGCCAACCCCAGCCACCAGGGCAATCCCGCCCGCCAGCAAGGCAGCAATTGCGGTGGGCTGTCGATACCAAGCCGGCGTCGGCGGCGTTGCCAGTTTGTCCAGTTGGGGCAGATCTTCAGCCGCCTGCGAGAGGTTTTCCAGGAGGTCATACAACTGCGTCATCGACAGATCCACCTGGGCAATGCGATCCTCCCCCTGCCGCACCGTAAGGCGGTGGGAAATAAAATCCAGCGGACGGATGGCCGCCGTACCACTGAAAGTTCCCTTGGGCGTACCGCTGAGCTGGGATTCAACGTAGCGGTCGATCACCGTGATCAAATTCTTAAGCCAAACGCTGTCTCCCTGCAGAGTTTTGGTAGTCTCTCCCTGGCGGATTTCCAGCTGACACTCAAAGTTGCTCTCAATCGCCTGTAATGGCAACCTAGCAGAGCCATCAACTGGCCGGGAAGGGAGGGGCGCTTCCCCGCGCACGGTGAGGGTCGAGGTGGGTTGGTGATAGGTTTGGCTAAGGGTGAGGCTGGGCATAGTTCCAAGGCTGAGGGCTAGGAAGAGGGCAGGGCATCCGATCCTACCTTGCTGCTGGCAGGGAGATCCATCTCAGGGCGATTGAGCAAGGCTTTCCACAGCCGCTCTGCTCCTCTGGGGCTACTGTAGAACAGCAGCTCAATCAGGATGCGCAGAGCCAGTTCGGCAAGGCTATCCTCATCGCGGACATCCCCATCCACCATACGGCTGCGGTAGTGGGAGATAAACTCGCCTAGATAATCGCCCACCAGCGGCTGACGGAAAGGGCTGAGCTCCTGCTTGAGGGCAGCTTCCAGTTGCTCCAGCGTGCTACGGATACGGGCCTGTTGCTGGGCTGCCAGATAGGCAATTACTCTGGCCAGGGCGCGGGCCTCTTCGATCTCGACTTTCTTGGGTTCACCGCTAGTGCGGCGGAGGGGATTGGCGTTGCGCAGGCGCCAGAGGGCCACCCGATCGCCAATGTACTCTTCTAGGTTCAGGGCCTTGGCTGCTGCCAGAACGGCCTCGGAACTCTCCCCGCTCAAGGACTCCAGGCCCAACAACAGCAAATCCAAGTGGGCTTTGATGGCTGCAGTAGCTGTGGTGGGGCCAAGGGCTTGAGGATCTAACTGAATCTGCCTAGGTTCCACTGTCACGCTGTTAATGGGAACTTTTAGCTTGGATAGGACTCTATGATCTCCTCTCCAGGGTAAACTCGCAACCCACCTCTTTGCCTTGGGCAAGAGCTCGGCCGCCAGGTATAGAGCTCTACTCCACCTCCCTTCAGATTGGCGATGTATACTGTAGCAAACCCAGGGAGAGGAGAAGCCCCACTTGAACCGAGCTGCAGCTTCTGTGTAACGCCCTGCCTTTTTGAAGGCCAGGGCAATGCTAGGCCTTGTTCCAGATGAGCATGGATGCTTGCCAACACAGCCCTGCCCGCCTAATCCTGATCTTCAAGGATCAGCTGGGCCAGCGCGGCGTTGTGTTGGACAAGATTTACTACTCGGTAGGGCGAGCCGCCAACAGCCACATCCGTCTCTATGACCCCTTTGTTTCCCGCCAGCACGCTGTCATTATCCGCGTTCCTGAAGAAAGCCAGGCTGGATACAGCTACGTGATCTTTGACGGCAGCCCTGGCTCTCGTCAAAGCACCAATGGTTTGTTCGTCAATGGGAAACGGGTTTCCTCTCATCGGCTGCAGCTTTTTGACAAGATCGGGTTTGGGCCGAGGGTAACAGCCATTGTTAGGAGCACCGACCACTTCAGTCCCGATACCTTGGCTATCCTTTTGAAGACGCCGCCCAATGTTCCTGAGCCGGGATCCCAGCAGGACACCGAGAAAGAAGCGCTCAGAGAGAACGAAAGCTTCACTGCCATCCCCTGCCTTGCGGTATCCTGAGACCAGCAGCCTAGTGAGCTTTGGGTTCCCGTGGCTTCCATTCCCCCTGCGCTGAGCAGCTACTGGCAAAATGGCTTTAACCTGGAAGCTCACCTGGGATCCTTCCTCGGCCTTGAAGCCGCCGAGCTGCAGGAAAAGCTGCGAGCTGGGCAACAACAGTTGGCAGAGCTGGGCCGGCGCGACTTCGGCTGGGATCAGGTAGAGGCCTTTTACCGGGATCGGGTGGGATCTGCCTATCTGCTGGACTTGGCCGCTTGGCACCTAAGCAGCACCGACTACATCGGTGACACCCTGCGCCTGGTGGCGGATCAGGCCCGCGGGCTGGTGCTGGATTTTGGCGGAGGCATTGGCACCCACACCATTGGGGCAGCCCTCTGCCCAGCAGTGGAGCAGGTGATTTTTTGGGATATCAACCCCATCCATCGGCAGTTTGTACAACTGCGGGCGGAAAAATTGGGTCTAAGCGAGCGGATCCACTGTCCAGAAACCTTGCCAGAAGGGATCTTTGATACCATTATCTGCTTTGATGTGGTGGAACACCTGCCAGATCCAGCAGCTCAGTTGCGTCAGTTTTACGCTTGGCTCAAGCCGGAAGGTAAGTTGTTGATCAACTGGTATTTTTTCAAGGGGTTTAACGACGAGTTTCCTTTCCACCTGGACGACCCCCAGAAAGTTGAGCAATTCTTCCAGGTGCTGCAAAGTCACTTTTTGGAAGTGTTTCATCCCTATCTCATCACTGCCCGCTGCTACCGCAAGTGGAATAAAGGCTGAGACTGGAGAGAACCCAAGTGCTGCGCTACTTGCAGGTGTTGTGGCTGTTTTGGAGCACTTCTGTAGCAGCAGAAATGGAGTACCGGGCCAATTTTTTCTTTGCCAGCCTCAGCAGCTTAGGCGGCCTGGCGTCAGCCTTGTTTGGGCTGTCGCTGTTCTACCAGCAGGGGCACCGCTTGGGGGGCTGGAGTTGGCCGGAGGCGCTCATCGTCCTGGGGGTGTTCACCATCCTCCAGGGGGTGTCGACCAGCCTCTTTAACGTCAACCTCAATCGCATCGTGCAGCAGGTGCAGGAGGGCACCCTGGATTTTGTTTTGCTCAAGCCCATCAGCAGCCAGTTTTGGCTGTCAACGCGGGTGTTCTCTCCCTGGGGCCTGGTGGATATCGGCTTTGGCCTGTTGCTGATTCTCTACGCCGGGATCCAGTTGGAGCTGCCAGCCTGGGCCTATGTCCTGGGGCTAGTGCCCTTTTTGCTGGGGCTGGTCATTCTCTACAGCCTCTGGTTTATGCTGGCGGCCACCAGCATCTGGTTTGTTAAGATCTACAACGTCACCGAGGTGCTGCGGGGCTTGGTAGAGGCTGGGCGATTCCCGCTGGTGGCCTATCCGGTGGCCTATCGGCTGTTTTTTACCTTCGTCGTGCCGGTGGCTTTCCTGACCACAGTGCCGGCGGAAGCTCTGTTGGGGCGAGCCCAATGGCCCTGGCTTGTGGGATCCGCCCTGTTGGCAGCAGGGTTGCTGTGGGGATCCCACCTATTCTGGCGCTTTGCCTTGCGCTTTTACACCAGCGCTTCTAGTTAAGTTTTGCCTCCTTAACTGCAGCCGACCCCACCGCCTAGGAGAGGCCCAAAGGGAATTAGGTTAAGATGAAAGTCGCGACTGCGCCAAAACCCTTGGAGGCCAGGTCATGGGCGAAGCCAAACGCCGCAAAACCCGCAGCAGCCCAGATCCCGACCAAGAGTTGCTGTTTCCCAGCTTCAAAAGCATTCCTCTCACCAAAGCCCAAGCCCGCACGATCTACAACTGGACAACTCGAGGCACTTGGGCCGGCATTATTCTCCTAGCCATTGTCTGGGTGATAGTGCGATTTGTGGGGCCTGCTTTCGGCTGGTGGCATCTGGCGGGCTAGCCAGCTGGATCCTTTGAGTTTTCCCGGAGTTTCCCTATGCAATCCTACTTGGCAGCCGCCCTTCAGATGACCAGCACGCCTGATCTGGCCGGCAACTTCCAGCAGGCAGAGGAGTGGATTGACTTTGCGGCGCGCCGGGGCTGTGAGCTCGTAACCCTGCCGGAAAACTTCGCCTTCATGGGGCCAGAGGAAGAGAAAGTTCGTCTTGCTCCAGAGATCGCGCAGCGGGCGGAGGAATTCTTGGCCAAGATGGCCCAGCGCTACCAGGTATTTGTGCTGGGCGGCGGATACCCGGTGCCAGATGGAGAGGGCAAGGTGTACAACACGGCCGCCCTCTACAGCCCAGAGGGCAGAGAGCTGGCTCGCTACCGCAAGATCCACCTTTTCGACGTCAACTTGCCCGACGGCAACACCTACCGCGAGTCCAACACGGTGGTGAGCGGCAACGAGGTGGTTGTCTACCAGGAAGAACGGCTAGGCACCCTTGGCCTTTCGGTCTGTTACGACGTGCGCTTTCCCGAGCTGTATCGCTCCCTGGTGGATCGGGGGGCGGAGGTGTTGCTGATCCCTGCCGCCTTTACCGCCTACACGGGCCGGGATCACTGGCAGGTTTTACTGCAGTGTCGGGCCATTGAAAACACTTGTTATGTCATCGCCCCTGCCCAGGTGGGCACCCACTACGCGCGGCGGCAGTGCCACGGGCATGCCATGATCATAGATCCTTGGGGGACGATCTTGGCGGATGCCGGCGGCGAAAAACCAGGGGCGGCCATTGCTGAGATCGACCCGGAGCGGCTGCAGCTTGTCCGACGGCAGATGCCCTCGCTGCAACACCGTCGGCTTGCCTGAGGGATCCCCTATGCCTTGGCCGCCGCTAATCCTCTACAGCAAGCCTGGCTGCCACCTCTGCGAGGGCTTAGCGGAGAAGTTGCAGCAGATCCCTGAAGTCAGGGAGCTGGAAATCCGTGACATTACTTCCAACCCCCTTTGGTGGGAGCAGTACTCCCTCGAGGTTCCCGTGCTGAAGGTGGCTGGGGATCCGGAACAGCCCCTACCGCGCCCTTCTCCGCGGCTAACGGTAGCGCAGTTGCGCAGCTGGCTGGGACAACAGTTGGGTGGTCTCTCAGGAGGCTAGCGCTTCCTTGCGGGCAGTGTAGCCGGCCTGGCGCAGAGCTGCAACGGTGGCCTCGGCATCTTTCACCCAAAATTGGGATCCCAGCCGCACCCAGAGGGTGTGGGGGGGGGCGACGAGGGCAGCCACCACGGGAATGCGATTTTCTTCCTGAGCTTCCGAGCGTTGACCGGCAAGTACCGCTTGCAGACGGCGCCGCTCCTCTACGGTTCCAGCAGAGTCCAGGGGAACTTCCACCGTAACCCAGCTTACTGCTTCAATGGGCTGCAGATCCTCCACAATCAATTGCACCTGCTCATCCCGCTGGTCGACCTTAGCCCAAACCAAGAGCCGTTGATCCACCTGCAGGCAACTGCGCAAACGCTTGTAAGTCTTGGGGAAGAGCACCGCTTCGCAAGTGCTTGTCAGATCTTCTAGTTGCAAAATGGCCATGCGCTCCCCTTTTTTGGTGCTGACGGTTTTGATGGCGGTCACCAGAGCGAGAATGCCGACTGAGGCCTCGGACGAGCAGGTCCTTAAGTCAGCGAGGTTGACAAGAGCCAGCAGCCGTACTTGCTCTTGGAGCCGCCGCAGAGGGTGATCCGAAACATAAAAGCCCAACAGTTCCCGCTCTAGCCTCAGCTTTTCCTGCGGCGGAAAGTCTTCAGTTGCAGGCCCTTGGGGCGCTTCCGTAAAGCCCTGACTGCTGCTGCCCAGCAAATCAAACAGGCTGGCTTGGCCAATGGCTTTGGACTTGGCCCGCTCCGCCGCCCAACTGAGGACGGGATCCAGATCCGCTATGAGCTGTTTGCGGTTGCCGGAAATACCGTCGAAAGCGCCTGCACAGATGAGCGACTCTATGGCCCGGCGGTTGACGATGCGCAGATCGACCCGCTGGCAAAAGTCGGCCAAAGAGGTAAAGGGGCCGCCAGCCTGGCGAGTGGCCAGAATGTTTTGCACCGCTCCCTCACCTACATTCTTCACTGCCCCCAAACCAAACAAAATGCTGGATCCCTGAGGCGTAAAGTCTAGGCCGGAGCGGTTGATGTCAGGCGGCTCAATTTGGATTCCGATTGACAGGCAGTAGGTGATGTAGCGCTGGACTCTATCCTGATCCCCGCTTACAGAAGAAAGCAGCGCTGCCATGTATTCTGTTGGGTAGTTGGCTTTTAGATAGGCGGTCTGGAAAGTAATCAATCCGTAGGCTGTAGAATGGGATTTGTTAAAGCAATACTCGGCAAAAGCAACCATCTGGTCGAAGAGCTCCGTGGCTACTTCTTTAGCCACACCTCGCTCGACTGCTCCTCGAACAAACTGCTCGCGGTGTTTCTCCATTTCCGAGACCTTCTTTTTCCCCATCGCCCGCCGCAGCAGGTCAGCCTGGCCCAGGGTATAGCCGGCCATGTCCTGGGCAATGCGCATGATCTGTTCTTGGTAGAGGATAGCCCCATAGGTATCTTGAAGGATTGGCTTGAGAAGGTCGTGGGCATAGGTTATCGGCTTGCGGCCATGTTTGCGATCGATAAAGTCTGGGATCATGCCCGTATCCAATGGCCCCGGTCGGTAGAGAGCCAAGACCGAGGAAATATCTTCCAGATTTGAGGGCTTGAGCTCTCGCACCACCTGCTTCATCCCGGAAGATTCCAGTTGGAAGATCCCTTCCACCTCCCCTTTTTCCAAAAGTTGGTAAGTCTTTGGATCGTCCAGTGGTAGGTTGTCCAAATCAATCACAACGCCTCTATGTTCTCGAATTAGCTCTACAGTCCGCTGGATCAGGGTTAGGTTGCGCAGCCCCAGAAAGTCCATCTTCAACAAGCCCAAAGACTCGATGTCCTCCATCGAGTACTGGGTAATAATTTGGCCTTCATTGTTGTACTGCAAAGGCACGATCTCGTCCAAAGGATCCTTGGAAATGACTACGCCAGCGGCATGGACTCCAAAGGTTTTGTTGGTGCCTTCTAGCAACCGAGCTAGGTCAATCCAGCGGCGGGTGGTTGGGTCTTTCTCATATTTTTCCTTGAACTCCGGAGCAGGAGTGTTCTCGCCGATCATCTCCTCTAGTTTTGCCGGCTTGCCCCGGGACACCGGGATCAACTTTGCCATTTTGTCAGCTTCGGCATAGGGGATATCCAGCACCCGAGCAACGTCCTTGAGGATAGCTTTGGAAGTCATGCGGTTAAAGGTAATGATCTGAGCCACTCGCTCCTGTCCATACTTGCGGGTTACGTATTCGATCAGCTCTCCCCGACGCTCGATACAAAAGTCAGTATCGATGTCTGGCATTGATTGCCGTTCTGGGTTGAGAAAACGCTCGAAGAGCAACCCGTATTTGACAGGATCGATATTGGTAATCTGTAGGGCGTAGGCCACCAGGGATCCGGCTGCCGAACCACGGCCTGGGCCCACTGGGATCCCGTGCTCACGGGCATAGCGAACGTAGTCCCAGACCACCAAGAAATAGCTGGAAAACCCCTTTTGCTGGATGATATCCAGCTCAAAGCGCAGGCGCTCCCGATAGTTTTGGGGGATCTGATCCGGATGGGCGACGCCACAGCGCTTTGCCAAGCCTTGCCAGGCCAATTCAGCAAGGTAGCTATCGGCAGAATGACCTGGGGGAACTGGGTAGTCAGGCATGCGTATTTCCCCAAACAGGTCATAGTCCTCAATCTTTTCCAGCACTTTGAGGGTATTGGCAATCGCCTCGTCAATGACCTCCTGCTCGAGGTGATCGCGGCAGAGGCGACGCATTTCCTCTAGGCTTTTTAGGTACTCTGTGCCCGTGTAGCGAAGGCGATTTTTCTCGGTGAGGGATTTGCCTGTCTGGATACAGAGCAGGGCATCGTGGGCCTCCACATCCCAGCAAGAAATAAAGTGGGTATCGTTGGTGAGGATGATTGGGATCCCCAACTCCCGAGCAATGCGAACCAATTGCACATTGACAAAGCGGTCTTCCCGGTAGCCGTGATCCTGGATCTCGATGTAGTAGTCATCTCCAAACTGTTCCTGGTACCAGGCAGCAACCTGACGAGCAATTTCTGGCCGCCCCTGCAAAATGGCCTGGGGAACCTCTCCAGCAAGGCAGCCGCTGGTAACAATCAACCCCTCCTTGTATTGCACTAAATACTCTTTATTGATGCAGGGTCGAGCGAAGATCCCCTTGCCTTGAACGCCGTGGAGATGGGAAATGGTGGTCAGCTTCACCAAGTTTTTGTAGCCCTGGGTGTTTTTGGCCAAGACCACTTGGTGATACTTGGGGTACTTGCGGCTTTTGTCCCGAATGTTGCCGTTGATAACATACATTTCGTTGCCGATGATTGGCTTAATCCCTTTGCTTTTACACAGTTTCACCAGTTCGATGGCCCCGTACATAACGCCGTGATCCGTCAGGGCCAGCCCTGGGAAACCCATAGCCACTGCTTGCTCAATCAAAAGCGGCAGTCGGCTAGCCCCGTCTAGAAGGCTGTACTCGCTGTGCAAGTGCAAGGGAACAAAGGCCATGGCAACGGTAGGGATAAGGGATCCCTTCAACCTTAACTCAGCGCTCTCCTTTTCCGGTTGCCGGCAGCTGCCGCTACAGTGAAGTCAAGCCCACCTTTTCGCCCTTCGCCTGATATGGAGCCTCCTATTCGCCTCACCCAGTACTCCCATGGTGGCGGCTGCGGCTGCAAGATTGCCCCTGCGCTGCTGCAGCAGATTCTCAAGGAGCTGCCCCTCCTCTGGTCGGATCCAGCCCTGTTGGTGGGAGCTGAAACCAGCGACGACGCCGCCGTTTACCAACTCAACGACGAGCAGGCCCTCATTCTAACCACCGACTTTTTCATGCCCATTGTGGACAATCCGGTGGATTTTGGCCGCATCGCTGCCGCCAATGCCCTTTCCGATGTTTACGCGATGGGGGGCACGCCCATCCTTGCCCTGGCCATCCTGGGCATGCCGGTCAACACCCTGCCCCTGTCGGTCATTCGGGAGATCATGGCCGGGGGGATCCAAGTCTGTCAGGAAGCGGGGATCCCTCTGGCTGGGGGGCACTCCATCGATTCCCCTGAGCCCATCTTCGGCCTGGTGGTGGCAGGGCTGGCCCACCCGCAGCACATCCGCCGCAACGCCACCGCCCAGCCTGGCGACGATCTCATTCTGACCAAGCCGCTGGGGATCGGGGTAATGACCACCGCCCTGAAGAAGGGTCAGCTCAGCGCAGCGGGCTATGCAGAAGTTTTACAAGTGATGACCCAGCTCAACCGCATTGGCCCGCAACTGGCCCGGCGAGCCCAGGTTCACGCCCTAACCGATGTAACGGGCTTTGGTCTTTTGGGACACTTGCTAGAGGTCTGCCGTGGCTCGGGGGTGAGCGCTGAGTTGGATCTGGCTGCCATTCCCTTTTTGCCAGAAGCCCTCTCCTTGGCTGAGGCTGGGATCTTCCCAGGCGCGGCCCGTCGCAACTGGCAAAGCTATGAGGGAATAGAGGCCAACTCTCTGCCCGAGTGGCAGCCATTGCTCTTGTCGGATCCGCAAACCAGCGGCGGCTTGTTGGTGGCTGTAGATCCGAGCCACACGGCGGAGCTATTGCAAGAACTGCAGGAGGCCGGCTACCCCTATGCCCGTCGCATTGGCCGCTGCCAGGCCGGTGAAGGGATCGCCATCCGGCTTGTCGGCGAGATCCCAAGATGAAGATTTGGTCAAGCAGGGCTGCAAAAGTTGAAGATCTCATGTAAGGGGAACGAGATATCTTGGAGGGGTATGAACGAGTCCTCTCCCAACCGCCACAGCCTGGTTCCGTGGGTTGATCCAGAGCAGCTAGTCTGCAGCCTCGGCAGTGGTCAACTGCTGATGGTGGATCCCCAGCGACACAACGCCTTGATCATCTGCAAAACGTTTCATGCCGAGTTTGCCGGGCCGGGCGCTGCAGTCGGGGGTCCTTTGGACGTGGAGTCGAGCAGTGTGGTTCCGATTGGGGATGTGGCTCTGTTGCATCCCCGGAGCTACCAAGAGCGGCAGAATGCTTATGCCAAGCGGCTGCACTGGATGCGCTGGCTGCAGCAGATTACCGACAACCCCCTGTCGGCCCAGCGGGCACGAACCTTGCTCTTTAGCCTAGAAGAGTTTTTCTCTGCTGAGGTGGTCAGCCAACTCCCCGATGAGGTTTTGGCGCGGCTGGTAGGGGTGCTGCCCCAGACCATTGCCGCAGCCCGCAGGGAAGTAAGCTACCCCACAGCCAAAGCTGCGAGTCTCCGCACCTCCTTTCCTCGATAACCTTGCCCCAGCTATTCCTTGGGCGATTGAGTCTGCCTGGGCTGGTTGGCATCACGGCTTGCCGTTGGGATAGAGCCGATTTAGTCCTTTGCGCGCTTTGGCATGGATGTCCAGGGTGGCATTCATTTTCAGGATTTGCCGGTAAACCTGCTCAGCCCGAGCAATTTCCCCCTCCTGTTCCAGTTTCTCGGCCAGCCTGAGCAAGTTCTGGGCTGAAGGCTCTGCCAGGGATCTCGCTTGGCCTTCCTGCCCCTGCAAGCGCTGCAGTTCTTCCAGGCGCTCTAGCACCATCGGTCGCAGCAGCCAAGAGTCATCCAAATCCAAAACTTCCCGGTAGTAGCGCTGGGCCTCTTTGAAGTTCTTTTGCTCGTCGTAGGCTTCCGCCAGTTGCAGAGCCAGCTCTGCCGTAGGCCGATCCTTAAATTGCCGATGCAGTTGGTTGAGCCGCCGCACGAAGGGAGATCCCTGCTGGGGGTTTTGCAGATCCGGAGCGTGTTGAACTGGCAGGTAGTTGGCGTTTTGGGCCGGTTGTTCTCCGGAAGAGGCAGCCTCTGTGGCTTGCCCTCGCAAGGGTACCTGACGGCTGAGGCTTTTGGGATCCAGGGGTGTGGGCTTGGAGAGCTCAATTGGCTGATCCCCAGAAGAGGTGGACGGACTTGACGGCGGGATCGGCTGCGGCGAGGGAAGGGTCTTGCGAGCCGGCGATTGGGGAGATGGCTGCTTCAGCTCCTCAAGGGTGCGGGGAGACTTTGCTTTGGGAGTCTCTCTGCGCTCTTGGGCCAATTCTCGATAGAGAGCAGCTAACTGAAGGTAGCCTGCCTCCTCGTAGGCAGTGGCCAACCAAAGGGCATTTTCAGGGCTGGGATCGGCCCGATAAGCCCGCCGCAACAACTGCAAAGCAGTGCCATAGTTGCGCTCTCGAATAGCTGCCTGCCCCAAGCTGACTGACTTGGCCGCCGTTGTATCGCTAGCCATACTTGCTGTGCCTCCCTGGGTGCTGCTGGTAGATTCCTAGCCTAAGCATACCTTTGCCGAGCCAGACGTTAACTGCTAGGAAAGACTTCTCCTATTGGCAAGCATTTCTAGCCAATATCGACTGGCTTAAATGTGGGTAAGAAGATCTGGATGTAGGGCGCACCTTCAAGCTAGCCTGGAGTTGGGGCTCTAGAAGCAACAGATTCCGGCGCCAAGATGATTCAAGACTTTCGAGAGCGGTACCCCATGGGCAGCTTGCTCACCGATCTGTTGCGCGTGGAAGAAGGGATCTACATCGTCAAAGCCCAGGTAGTGGTGAACAACACCGTTTTGGGCAGTGGCATGGCCGGCTCAAACACCATCGAAGAAGCTGAAGATGCTGCCTTGAAGCGGGCTCTCCAGCATGCAGGATTTGGTCGCCCTACCTCCTCTTTAAGTTTAGGCCTAGACGCTGCCCCTGCCAGGGCTTCTTATCTGTCCTCTCCCAGTTGGCCAACTCCTAACTTGGGCAATGAACAGTCCCAGTCTTCCTCTACCCCTCCAACCCCTGAAGCCGCAGGGATCTCAGCCCGATCCCAGGCCCTTAAAGAAGCGGAGACTCAAAGCGACGACCTTTCGGATCTCATTGCGCAAACGGACGTGGAGATGCAGCGCATTGGCTGGGGCCGCAAGGAGGGCCAAGAGTTTTTGGAACGTCGCTTCCAGAAAAAATCTCGCCACCAGTTGACTGAAACTGAGCTGCGGGAGTTCTTGCGCTACCTCAAGCAGCAGCCCTCGCGCCTGGGCAGTGAGCCCCGCTTCTAAGTTTTGCCACCAGGGCCGACAAGCTACGGCGCCCCCACAATCACTGTTGTATTCTGCATCGTTTTGACCACCGTCTCCCCCCCTTCCGAGAGCACAACCTGCCGCTCTGGCACCGATACCTTGGCTACCTGGGCAGTTTGGTAGTTTTGCCCAGCCTGCACAACTGCGGGAAGGGTGCCAGGGGCAGAAATGAGGGCAAAGGACTCACGGCCAATTTGGATAACCCCAGAAACCTGCACGCTGCGGGCAAAAGCAGCCGGATCTGGCGTGGGTGTGGAGAGCGGCGTAGCCACGCCTACAGGCACTTCGCCCTCCAGGGGAGGCAGTTCTGGAAGGGGCGGCAGATCTAGGGGTGGTAGAGGGGGCTCGGGAGCGCGCACGTTCTGGGGCACAAAGGGATCCGCCCGTCCCGCCCTACTCAGAGCCCGCTGGGTTTCCTGCTCCCGATCTACAGGTGGGATCAGGATGGAGGCAGGTTGGGTTGGCAAGGGCCGAGGCTGGTCGGGAGCAGTCTGGCCAAAGCCTTCGGGCAAAGCCGCCGTCTGTTGCCGGGCAAGAGCCTGCAGCTGGCTAGCTCCACGGGCCAGGGTAGCATTCATGTCCTGTTCCCAACGGCCTGAGGGGTTGAGCCGCATGATCACGGGGTTGCTGTTGCCGCGAAATTCTACCCAGACTTCCGCTTCCGTGTTGCTGAGCCGGCGGGAGCGAAGGATGCGGGATCCCGGCGGCAAAAGCGGCTGCAGGGCCAGCTCGGCGTCCCGAACTGCCTGGGCGTTGGCCAAAGCGGGAGCCAGAGACATGCCTCCTGCCAACCCCAGCAGGATCCCAAGCAAAAGCAGTGGGCGAACCATAAAAACCCCTGGGAGAGCGTCTCTGGACTAAAATATCCAAAACCCTCCCAATGGGGCTAACCTCGAGCTGCCTTTTTGTCAAGCCTCTCCCGACAAAACGGCGATCCCTGCCCCAAGGCAGCAAAGTTTGCCATAATTAAAACTTGTAAACATTCTGGCTCTCCCCACTTTGGATCCCGCCAACCCTAGCCAATTACAGGAGATTGCCGAGCGGCTGCGCAGCCCACGACCAGCGGATCGGATGCTGGCCTTGGCGCAGTTGCGGGACGTGCCAGCAGAGCAGGCAGTGCCGCTGATTCTGCAGGTCGTTGACGATGAAAACCTGCAAGTGCGCTCTTTTGCCGTCTTTGCGCTCGGGGTCAAGCAAACTGACGCCTGTCTGCCTAAGTTGGTGGAGATCCTCACCCAGGACCCGGACTACAGCATTCGCGCCAATGCAGCAGGCGCTCTGGGATACCTAGAAGACCCCCGGGCTTTCGAGGCGCTGGTGCGTGCCTTCTACGAAGATGTGGAGTGGCTGGTGCGCTTTAGTGCTGCCGTAGCGTTGGGCAACCTGAAGGATCCCCGAGCTTACGACGTACTGCTGCGGGCGTTGGAGGGGCCGGAAGAGTTGCTCCAGCAGGCGGCCATCGCTGCCTTGGGGGAACTGGGGGATCTGCGGGCGCTGGATCACCTCTTGCGCTTTGCCCAATCGGAAGATTGGCTGGTGCGGCAGCGGCTGGCCCAGGCCTTGGGAAATCTGCCCTCGCCTAAGAGCATTTCCGCCCTCAACTATCTGGCCAAGGATCCCAACGATAGCGTTGCCGCAACCGCTCTGGATTCCCTGCGACGGCTGCGCCAAAGGGGCTTCCTAGAAGCAGGATCCCCACCAGCGGATTAGAAGCAAGCTAAGCTGAAGATCGGGGTTCAGCTTGCTGGAGGGCTCCTTTGAGGAGGAGGCAAGCTTTTCTATTCTTATCCCCTGCTCTATGGTGGCTACCAAACCCCATCCTGAGATAGCCGGACTTCCCTCTCGGCCCCGCATCGTGGCGGCTCTTTCTGGGGGGGTAGACAGCTCCACAGTGGCAGCTCTCCTCCACGAACAGGGCTACGCCGTGGAGGGGGTTACTTTGTGGCTGATGCGGGGGAAAGGCCAGTGCTGCACCGACGGCCTGGTGGATGCTGCTGCTGTTTGTGAGCAACTGGGGATCCCGCACCACATCGTGGATAGCCGCGAGTTGTTCCAAACCCACATTGTCGATTACCTGCTAGCCGGCTATGCGGACGGGATCACACCCCTGCCCTGCTCCCGCTGCAACAAGCTGGTCAAGTTCGGTCCCTTGCTGGCCTATGCCCAGGAGCAGTTGGGCATCTCGCAGATTGCCACTGGCCACTACGCGCGGGTACGTTTCAACGCCGAGCTAGGGCGCTACCAACTGCTGCGGGCTGTGGATCGCCAAAAGGATCAGTCTTATTTTCTCTACGACCTCAGCCAGGAGCACCTGGCCCACAGCCTCTTCCCGTTGGGCGAGTACACCAAGGCCCAGACCCGCCAGATGGCTAGGCGCTACGGCTTGGCCACCGCCAACAAGCCAGAGAGCCAGGATCTTTGCCTAATTGAAACCTACGGCTCGATGCGCAACTTCCTGGATCAGCACTTGGGGGAAAGGCCAGGGGAAATTGTCGATACTCAGGGGCAGGTCCTGGGGTACCACCAGGGCATTCACCACTACACCATTGGCCAGCGCAAGGGCTTAGGCATTGCTGCCCCTCGTCCGCTCTATGTGGTGCGCATCGATGCAGCCATGAACCGCGTGGTGGTGGGAGAGCGGGAAGAAGCCACCCAAGCAGAAGCCTGGGTGCGGCAGGTCAACTGGGTGTCGATCCCAGCGCCATCAGAGCCCTTGGAGGTAGAAGTGCAGGTGCGCTACCGTACCCCTGCCGTGCCAGCTACCTTGATCCCGGAATCGCCGGAACGCGTGAAGTTGCAATTTGCCGAGCCCCAGTTTGGCGTCACCCCCGGCCAGGCCGCCGTTTGGTACCAGGGGGATCTGCTGCTGGGAGGTGGCATCCTCGAGCGCCCTCTTTCCTAGCTGGAAGTTTGCCAGAACGCAGCGGCAGGACCTCAAGCTGGCGGGACAGGGGCAGCCGCGGCTAGAGTCAATCGGTTGTGGCTATTGAGGCCCATGCGCTTGGCTTTCTACCTGCGCTTGCTGCTGTTGTTGGCGCTGCTGGCCCTGTTTACAGGCCTAATTGTGTGGCTGATTCAGTCCTTTCTCGAGCTCTACTACGCCACCCGCTACCACCCCCTTTTAGGGGGTCTGTTAGTTGGAGTGCTGACGCTGCTGCTAGTGGTGTTTTTGGCCGCCTCGGTCTATTACTTGTTTCTCTTTGGCCGAGCTTCCTCGTCTCCAACCCAGCGCCTCCCTCGGCTAGCTTCCCCGACAACCCCCGCCGAAAAGTGGGAGGCAGCCCGGCGCAACCTGGCCCAACTGGAGGCTCAAGTAGCCCAGATTCAGGATCAGGTGGCCCGAGCAGCACTGGCAGAACGGTCAGCCCGCTTAGCCCAGCAGTTGGCCCAGCCCCAACTGAAGGTGGTGGTTTTCGGCACAGGCTCGTCGGGCAAAACCTCGCTGGTGAACGCTCTCCTGGGGCGGCCAGTGGGAGCAGTGGGGGCCACCCTAGGCACCACGCAAGCCGTGGCCGTCTACGACTGGAACCTGCCCGGCATCCTCCACCCCGTGAAGATCGTGGACTGTCCAGGCATTTTGGAAATTGGGCCAGCAGGAGCCATGCGGGAAGAAGAGGCCCAGGCTCAAGCCCAGGCTGCCGAGCTGTTACTGGTAGTGGTGGATGGGGACCTACGCCAGTCGGAGCTGGAGCCCCTGCGCCGCCTTCTGGCCTTGGGCAAACGGGCCCTCCTGGTGCTCAACAAAATTGACCTCTACACTCCTGAGGAACAGCAGCTTCTGCTCCAGCGGCTGCGGGAACGGGTTTACCCCCTTATCCAACCAGAAGATGTCCTGCCAGCTGCTGCCAATCCGGCCCCCGTGCGCCTGGGATCCCAAACCTGGCAGCCGCAACCCGAGGTGGCGGCGGTGCGGGATCGGGTGCAGGCGGTGCTCTATGCGGAGGGGAGATCCCTGGCCTTGGACAATGCCCTCCTGCAATCCCAGCAGTTGGGTGAGGAGGCCAAGCGCATTCTCCAGGCGCAGTTGCGCCGCCAGGCGGAGGAGGTGGTCGATCGCTTTCAGTGGATTGTAACCGGTGTGGTCTTTGCCAACCCCATCCCAGCGCTGGATCTCCTGGCCATTGCCGCCATCAACGCCCAGATGGTGGTGGAGCTGGGATCCCTCTACGGCTGCAAGATGAACCTGCAGCAGGGGCGGGAGCTGGCTTTGTCCTTGGCTAAGACCTTGGCTGGCTTGGGTCTGGTGGAAGGGGCAATCCAACTGACCACCGGGATCCTAGCTACAGTGGCTGAGGTCAGCGTTGTTGGCTTTTGGCTGACAGCACCCATCCAGGCAGCCAGCGCTGGCTATCTCACCCGCATTGCCGGCAAAAGCTTTATCGAGTACTTCCAGCGCAACCAGAGTTGGGGAGAGGGAGGCATGCAGGCGGTGGTCAAGGCCCAGGTGGAGAGCGCCCAAAAATCCGGCTGGCTCAGGGAGTTTGTCCGCCAGGCCTGGGAACGGGTTTTCCGCTTTCGCTAGGAACCGCTCTGAAAGACTTACACAACCCCAGGCAAAAGCAGACTTTCACTCGGCGTTGAGGCTTTCTTCCTGCTTCCACGACCCGTAGCTAGTAGTAGAGTTCACCTCTACTACCCCGCCAGAGGGATCTCCACAGGCGTGACTTCCCCGCGAGCTGCAGGTAGGTGCTCCTTGCCCCCATAAGGCACACCGGCTAAAGACGGAGCCAACTTTTTTAGCCCAGGCAAAACGCCTACTCAAGAAGATGTACCGGCTAGCCTACTCGCTCAGCCCATCTCCGTCAAGGCAGAAGGTTGGTTATGCCACAAAGTGGCCAATTGTCCGGTGAATCAAGGACTAGAGGAGAACCCCGCCTGCAGTACCAGCTCCATCCCTGCTAGGTAATGGCGTAGCATCCGCCAGCACTTCGCGGCCAGCAGCAGCGGTGGCTTGCAAGCACCACGCAGGCGGCAATACTAGCGTGCCCCTAACCCATAGGCAGGCTCCCCTTGCTGCCAGTTGCCCCTGCTCGTTATCCTAGTAGAGCTGAAAAATTGGGGGAAACAGGTGAGCCGTGGCTAAAAAAAGCATGATCGAGCGGGAGAAAAAGCGCCAGCGCTTGGTTGAAAAGTATCGCGAAAAGCGCCAGCAATTGAAGGCAGCGCTGGCTGATCCCAATCTCGACCAGGCCACCCGCATGGAGCTGCATGCCCAACTGCAAAAGCTGCCGCGCTCCAGCTCGCCCACCCGCCTGCGTAACCGCTGCTGGAAAACGGGCCGTCCCCGCGGTTACTTCCGGGATTTTGGCCTCTGCCGCCACAGCCTGAGGGAGATGGCTCACCGCGGCCTGCTACCCGGCGTGGTCAAAGCCAGCTGGTAGCCCAGATGGGCTGGAGGCTGCTGGCAACTGCTCTGGAAAAGCAAGCACCTTCTCTGCCCTGAGGGGAGCTCCCCGTGGCCCTGAAGCCCTTCCAGATTTGCGACGACGATCTTACCTCCGACCTGGTCAAGGCCCTGGCCGGAGAAGCCTACCTGGCGGTGGACACAGAGACGATGGGCTTGATCCCGCAGCGGGATCGACTCTGTGTTGTGCAACTTGCCAACGCTGCCGGTGAGGTGGTGCTGCTGCGGTTTAGCCGCGGCGTCAGGCAGGCCCCTCTCCTAGCCAAGCTGCTGACGGATCCCGGCATCGAGAAGATTTTCCACTATGCCCGTTTTGACCTGGCCATGCTGCGCTACCACCTGGGGATCCAAGTCTGGCCGGTCTTCTGCACCAAGATTGCTAGCAAACTGGCTCGCACCTACACCAGCAAGCACAGCCTCAAAGATGTGGTGAGCGAGCTGTGCGGGGTCGAGTTGAACAAGGCAGCCCAGAGCTCCGACTGGGGAGCTGTCCATGCCCTCTCGGCGGAGCAGTTGGAGTACGCAGCCAACGACGTCCGCTACTTGATCCCGGTGCGCCACAAGTTGGCCCAGATGCTGCAGCGAGAGGAGCGCTGGGAACTGGCGCAGCGTTGCTTCCAGCACCTTCCCACCCTCGTCGAGCTGGACCTGCTGGGGTATAGCAACGTCTTCGAGCACCAGTAGTGGCAGCCTCTGGAGCTAGTTAGCCAAGTCGGGGAAAGTAGCCCGCACGGCGGGGTGGATGAGCTTGCCGGAGCGAATGTTAAGCCCTTTGGCCAAAGCTGGATCTTGTTCCAGGGCAGCGGCCAGGCCAAGGTTGGCCAGCTTGAGAATGTAGGGGAGCGTGGCATTGACCAAGGCTTGGGTTGAGGTCCAGGGGACAGCCCCTGGCATGTTGGGAACGCCGTAGTGCAACACGCCGTAGGCTTCGTAAACCGGCTGGGCGTGGGTGGTGGCCCTAGTGGTGGCAATGCAGCCTCCCTGATCCACCGCGACGTCCACAATCAGGGATCGGGGCCGCATCTGGGCCACCAGCTCCTCCCTCACCAAAATTGGCGCCCGCCTGCCCGGCACTAACACCGCTCCCACCACGAGATCGGCCTCGCGAACGCACTCCTCGATGGTTTGGGGGGTGCTGTAGAGCAACTCCACTCGCGATCCAAAGATGAGCTCCAGCTCGTTGAGCCGCTGCAGGTTAATGTCCAAAATCTGCACCTGCGCTCCCAGGCCAACGGCCACTTTGGCCGCCTCTGTACCCACGGTTCCTCCGCCCAAAATCACCACTCGTCCCGGTGGCACACCTGGGATCCCGCCCAGCAGTACGCCTCGCCCCCCCGCTTGGCGGGTGAGGTAGTGGGCACCAAATTGCACCGAGAGCCGCCCGGCAATCATGCTCATGGGCATCAAAAGAGGCAGGGAGCCATCGGCCAGCTCCACTGTCTCGTAAGCCAGGCAGGTGGCCCCCGAACGCAGGAGGGCTTGGGTGAGCTCGCGGCTAGCCGCCAAGTGCAAGTAGGTAAATAGGATCAGATCCGGATGGAGCAGCGGATACTCTGCGGGCAGGGGCTCTTTCACCTTCACCACCAACTGCTGCTGGTAGATCTCCTCAGGAGTAGCAGCCAGCCTGGCCCCCGCCTTCTCATAGTCCTCGTCAGTAAAGCCGGCTCCCTGGCCCGCTTGAGTTTCCACCCACACCTGGTGCCCCTGCTCAGTCAAGACCCGCACCGCCGCTGGTGTTAGGCCGACGCGGAATTCCTGCTCTTTAATCTCCCTGGGCACGCCAATGCGCATAGGGATCCCTGGAGGACTGCCTTCGAGTTTGTGCGCGCTCTGTTAAAGTGTAAGCGTGATTTACGGCCCGGATCTATGACCGTTGTCTCCGCTGCTGCTACACCCGCTGCCCCGGAGACGACTCTACTCAACGTCTGGCAAGTCCTAGCCGAGAAGTTTGCTGACCAGCCTGCCCTCAGGGATCCCCATGCCCAGCCGGTCTTTGAGATTTCCTATGGGGAACTGTTCCGCCGCATTCAGACGCTGGCTGCTGGCTTACAGGCTTTGGGCATTCGCCCTGGGGATCGGGTAGCCATTTTTGCCGACAATTCCCCCCGCTGGCTGATGGCGGATCTGGCCACGCTGTTTACAGGAGCAGTCAATGTGCCGCGCAGCGCCGTAGCGGATCCAGCGGAGCTGGGCTACATTTTGCGTCATTCTGGGAGCACCGCTTTGATTGCCCAGGATGTGAAGACGCTGGCACGGGTTCGGTCAGTTGTGGAGGAGCTGGGCCTGGAGCGGCTGTTGCTGCTTTCGGACGAAGAAGAGCCAGGAGTAGTGAATTTTTCTCAGTGGCTGCAAACGGGGCGAGAACACCGCTACGAGCCCCCCAAGTTGGAGCGATCCCAGTTGGCCACCATCATCTACACTTCCGGCACCTCCGGTCAGCCCAAGGGGGTGATGCTCAGCCACGGCAACCTCATGCACCAGGTGGAGAACTTGGGCGCGGTCGTACAGCCCCAACCGGGGAACAAGGTGTTGAGCATTCTGCCCACTTGGCACTCTTATGAGCGGGCTTGCGAGTATTTTCTCCTTAGTCGCGCCTGCACGCTGGTCTATACCAGCCCCCGCTTTATCAAACAAGATTTTCAACAGGAGCAGCCCCACTATTTGGTGGCAGTGCCGCGCATTTGGGAAACCGTTTATGAAGGGATCCAGCGGCAATTCAAAGAGAAAAGCCCCCTCCTGCAGTGGCTAATCCGCGCTCTGATGGCTGTCAGTGAAAGCCATGTGCTCTCTGGACGGATAGCTCGCAACCAGTCAATTTTGCACTACGGAGTCAGCCCCTGGGTGCGCCTACGGGCTCGCTGGCAACATTGGCTGCTCTGGCCCCTGCATCGGCTGGCCGATTGGCTCATCTACCGCAAGGTGCGACAAGCACTAGGCCCCAATTTTCAACATGCTATTAGCGGCGGCGCATCCCTACCTGCCTATCTGGATCTGTTCTATGAAGTTGTTGGGATTTCCATCTTGAATGGCTACGGCCTCACGGAAACCTCGCCAGTGCTATGCGCGCGGCGTCCTGACAACAACGTGCGCGGTACGGCTGGCCCACCGCTGCCAGGGACGGAGTTTCGCATTGTCGATCCGGAAACCTGGCAGCCCTTGCCCCCTGGCCAAAAGGGGTTGATCCTGGCCCGTGGCCCGCAGGTGATGATGGGCTACTACAACAATCCAGAAGCCACCGCTAAAGTTCTCAGCTCTGATGGCTGGTTTGAAACCGGGGATCTAGGCTGGCTCACTCCCGACGGCCAACTGGTGATCACCGGCAGGGCCAAGGATGTCATTGTCTTGCGCAACGGCGAGAACATTGAGCCACAGCCACTGGAAGATGCCTGCCTGCAATCTCCCTACATCAGCCAGATTGTGATCGTCGGGCAAGACCAAAAAAAATTGGCTGCCCTCATCTACCCCAACCTCGACGCCCTCAAGGCCTGGGCTGCTGAACAAGGGATCCCTACTGCCGAGACCGAGCTGCTCGTTCACCCGCAGGTGCGCCGCTTCATCTTGCAAGAAGTACGCCGCCGCATCCAAGAGCGCCCTGGCTATCGGCCCGACGAGCAAGTTGCTGACTTTCGCTTCTTGCCAGAGCCCCTGAGTGTGGAAAACGGCCTCATGACCCAGACGCTGAAAATTAAGCGCAACCCCGTGGCGGAGCGCTACGCTCACCTTATTGAGGAAATGTACCGATCTTTGAAGTAGGGCCAGCCTTCTAGGTTTGGGATCCCCGTTGTTGCTCCAGGTAGCGCCGGAAGGTCTCCGGTGGGATAGCCCCCCGGTAGGCCCCACAGTAGTAGAGGGTGAGCACCGCCTTGTAGGCCCAGTCGGTCGCCACCACGTCTGGGAAAGGGCTGGGCAGGGTATCGGCTTGGTTGGCGGCGCAGGCTTGCAAAATCCGCTCCGTGGTGAGCTGTTCTGCCAAGTCCGGAGGGAGCTCCCGCAGGTTAGCCTGGGCCAGAACCGCTCCCGGCAGGCACAAGCTGGCGAGGGTTGCTGCCCAAAAAGCGCGAGTGAAGAGGTGTTGCCAGTTCATGGCTCTCAAAGGGAAGAGTTGACAAGTGCTTTCTCTAGGGTAGTACGAGCCAGAAGAGCGCCTGGATGGGAGTAAACTCCCTCAGATCCCGCTTCTGGCATTAAGATGCAGGAAAGGGAGAGTGGGATCGCAAGCTGCCAATGGTCTCCCTGCATGGCCATGTAGAGCTGAGAGCGCGATAGGTCGAAGCCAATGAGTCGAAGCCAATGAGTTTATCGCAAGGGCCGGGTTTTGATGGGGTGGATCCCCCGGATCCGAAGCTGATCGATGCCTGTGTGCATTGTGGGTTTTGCCTGACCACCTGCCCCAGCTATCGCGTCCTCGGCAAGGAGACGGATTCGCCGCGGGGCCGCATCTACCAGATGGACGCCCTCAATCAGGGCCAAATCTCTCTCTCAGCGGCAGTGGTTTCCCACTTCGACACGTGCCTGGGCTGTTTGGCCTGTGTAACGGCTTGCCCCTCGGGGGTGCGCTACGACCGGCTGATTGCCGCTACCCGACCTCAGATTGAGCGCAACTACCGCCGCAACCTCTGGGATCGACTGTACCGCCAGTTGATTTTTTTCCTCTTCCCCTATCCGGAGCGGCTGCGACCGCTGCTCTGGCCCCTCTGGCTCTACCAAAAGATGGGGATCGGCGCCTGGATCCGCAAGGGGCTGGAAAAAATCTCCCCGCGGCTAGCGGCCATGGAATCGCTGCTGCCCCCTTTGCAGGTGGAGCACCTTTTGCCCAAGCGCTATCCGGAGCGGATCCCGGCGGTGGACGAGCGCCGCTTTCGCGTGGGGCTGATTCTTGGCTGTGTGCAGCGCCTGTTTGCCCCCCAGGTAAATGAGGCCAGCATGCGCGTCTTAACCCACAATGGCTGTGAGGTGGTGATCCCACCTGCCCAGGGCTGTTGCGGAGCCTTGCCCCACCACCAAGGGCAATTGCAGCAGGCGAAAACTCTGGCCCGCCAGATGGTGGATGCTTTTGCTGTCTACGACTTGGATGCCATTCTCATCACTGCCTCTGGCTGCGGGCATACGCTGAAGGAGTACGGCCACATCCTGGGTAAGGATCCCCACTACCAAGAGAAAGCAGCCCAGTTTGCGGCCAAAGTCAAGGACATCCAGGAGTTTCTTGCTCAGGTGGGGTTGACCGCTCCTCTCCATCCGCTGCAGCCGGATCCCTTGGTGCTGGTCTATCAGGATGCCTGTCACATGCTACACGGGCAGCGCCTTAGCCAGGAGCCGCGCCAACTGCTGCGGCAGATCCCGGGCCTGGAGCTGCGGGATCCCGTCGATGCTGCCCTCTGCTGTGGCAGCTCCGGCGTCTACAACCTGCTGCAACCCGAGGTGGCGGACGAGCTGGGATCCCAAAAGGTGGCCAACCTCCTCAACACCGGCGCCCAGGGGATCGTCTCCGCCAACATCGGCTGCCGCTTGCAAATCCAAAAGCACCTGCGCCTGCAAGGCAAGGCTGGGATCCCCATCTACCACCCCATGGAGCTCTTGGACCGGGCTCTCCAACCGCCCACTCCAGAGCTAGCCAAGGCAACTGCCTAGCTAGAGCTTGAGAGCGGCGCGGGGATCGTAGGACTGGATGCGCTGCAGCTTTTCGTAGAGTTCTCGTTCCTCCTCCGAAAGCCGCGTGGGCAAATAGATCTGAACTACCGCGTAGAAGTCGCCCCGCTCCCCGTTGCCCTTGGGAAAGCCCCGCTCTGCCAACCGCAGCTTTCGCCCTGGTTGCGTCCCTGGCGGGATGCGCAGCTTCACCAGCCCGTCTAGCGTGGGCACCTCCACCTGGGCGCCTAAAACCGCCTCGCTGGGACTAAGCGGCAGGTCGCAGTAGACGTCAAACCCCTCTAGGCGGTAGAAGGGATGCTCCTTCAGCTCGATCTTGAGGTAGAGATCGCCAGCGCCCCCGTTGGGTTTGGGGTGGCCCTGGCCGCGCAGGCGAATTCGCTTGCCCGGCGTGATTCCCGGTGGGATGCTCACCTCAAGCACGCGATCCCCGCCCACCCGCAGGCGGCGCTTTCCCCCCTCAAACGCTTCCGAGATGGAAAGGTGGAGGGTGGCCTCCGCGTCGTAGTTGGCATTGGCCGAAGGACTGCTGCGGTCTTTGCCAGAGCTGCGCACTCGCCCTAGCAGTTGATCGATAAAATCCTGAAAGTCTTCAAACTGGTCGAAATCGACGCCCCCTCCCCCCAAGCCAAAGTCCTCGCCAAAGGAGCTTTCGCCAAAGGGGCTGCTGTAGGTCTCTCGCCGGTAGCGAAAGCCACCCTGCTGGTGGTACTGGCTGAATTGGTCGTACTGCCTGCGCTTGCTGGGATCGGAGAGAACCTCGTAGGCTTCGTTGATGTCTTTAAACTTTTCCTCAGCAGTTTTGTCGTTGGGGTTGACGTCTGGGTGGTATTTCCGCGCCAAGCGACGATAGGCCTGCTTGATCTCCTCAGCAGTGGCTGTCTTGCTAACCCCCAGAATTTTGTAGTAGTCCTTGAAGCTTTGCATGGAGGCATCCGCAGGCAGAGGGCTACCAACCCCGAAGAAGGAAGGAGGCGGGCTAGTGACCCTTGCCCATTCCCTCCCTCCTCCTGTTGAAACTGGCACCAGAAGCCGGATCCCTCCTTCCTAGAGGGATCCCGCAGGGGTTACTTGGCCTCAGTGAAATCGGCGTCGATGACGTCATCGCTGCCGCCGGCAGTCTTCCCTGCGCTAGAAGTGGAGCTAGAGGAAGCGCCAGCTTGCTGATAGAGCTCGCTGCTCATGGCGTAGAGAGCCTCCTGCAGCTCCCGCTCCTTGCTTTGGATGGCGCTGTCGTCATCGCGCTGGATGGCCTCCCGCAGCTCCCGCACCAGGGTTTCGATTTGGCTGCGCTTGCTGGAGGAGATCTTGTCTCCCAGCTCCTTCAACTGCCGCTCGGCCTGGTAGGCCAGAGAGTCGGCCTTGTTGCGGCGCTCGATTTTCTCGCGGCGGGCGCGGTCTTCGGCGGCGTATTTTTCCGCCTCGGCAATCATCCGCTCCACCTCTTTGCTATCGAGCGTGGAGGCGCCGGTGATGGAGATGCTCTGCTCCTTGCCGCTTCCTCTGTCTCTAGCCGTTACCTTGAGGATGCCGTTGGCGTCGATATCAAAGGTCACCTCAATTTGGGGCACACCCCGAGGAGCGGGTGGGATCCCTTCCAGCCTAAAGCGGCCCAGCGATTTGTTGTCGCGAGCCAACTCCCGCTCCCCTTGAACCACGTGGATTTCCACCGAGGTCTGCCCATCTTCCGCTGTGGAGAAGATCTCCGACTTGCGGGTGGGAATGGTGGTGTTGCGCGGGATCAGCTTGGTGGCGATACCGCCCAGGGTTTCCACCCCCAGCGACAGGGGAGTGACATCCAAGAGCAGCACGTCTTTCACCTCGCCCGCCAGCACCGCGGCTTGGATGGCAGCGCCGACAGCCACCACCTCGTCGGGGTTGACGGTTTGGTTGGGCTCCTTGCCCAGCAGTTCCCTCACCAACCGCTGTACCGCCGGAATGCGGGTGGAACCACCCACCAGCACCACTTCGTTGATGTCAGCCTTGGTGAGCTTAGCATCCCGCAGGGCCTGCTCCACCGGACCTTTGCAGCGCTCTAGCAGGTCGGCGCAGAGGTGCTCAAAGTGGGCGCGCGAGAGCTTCAGCTCCAGGTGCTTCGGACCGTCGGCAGTGGCAGTGATGAAGGGCAGGTTGATGGTGGTCTCCAAGACGCTGGACAGCTCAATCTTGGCTTTCTCAGCAGCTTCTGTTAGCCGCTGCAGGGCCTGCCGGTCTTGCCGCAGGTCGATCCCTTCCCTGCGCTTGAACTCTTCGGCCATCCAGTCGACGATCTTCTTGTCGAAGTCGTCGCCGCCCAGTTGCGTGTCGCCGCTAGTGGCTTTCACCTCAAAGACCCCATCTCCTACCTCGAGAATGGAGACGTCGAAGGTACCACCGCCCAGGTCAAAGACAAGGATGGTCTCGTTGGTGCGCTTATCCAAGCCGTAGGCCAAGGAAGCCGCGGTCGGCTCGTTGATGATGCGCAGCACCTCCAAGCCAGCAATGCGGCCTGCATCTTTGGTGGCCTGCCGCTGGGAGTCATTAAAGTAGGCAGGCACGGTAATAACGGCTTGGGTGACCTGTTGACCCAGGTAGCGGCTGGCATCTTCGACCAGCTTGCGCAGCACCATGGCCGAGATTTCCTCGGGGGCAAATTCCTTGTTCATGCGGGGTGAGTACAACTTGACATTGCCCCGCTCATCCCGCCGCACCTGGTAGGGAACCCTCCTGGCCTCGGCGCCCACCTCGTCGTACTTGCGCCCGATAAACCGCTTGACGGAGTAAAAGGTGTTCTCGGGGTTGAGCACTGCCTGGCGACGAGCCATCTGACCCACCAGGCGCTCCCCATCCTTGGTAAAGGCAACTACCGAGGGTGTGGTGCGGCTCCCCTCGGCATTAGCAATAACCGTGGGGACACCCCCCTCCATTACGGCGACAACCGAGTTGGTTGTGCCCAGATCAATTCCTACAACTTTTCCCATCGGCTCCTTCTTCTCCTCTTTGTGTGTACAGGACTTCGGTTACCGCCGCCAGCCCATCCGCTTGTGGGGTAGCTTGGGCAGCCAACTTGCGAAAATCTGGCAAAGGCTTAGCCATTTCCTGAGCCGATCTTAACCAGGTGGTTGGCAACGCTAGGGCGAGAATGCCGCCCATTTCTGGGGGTTGAAAAGCCGACCTGTTACGGATCTCCGTACCTGCGGGGTTGGGGAGTCGGAGCTTCGGGAGTGGGGAGAAAAACTCATCCAGGGCCGCCACCGCAAGAGTTGCAGGCCCAGACCAACTTCACGTCGCCAATCACCCCTTTGCTGAGGAGCAGCCAGGCGTTCGTGCCCTTCCCCGCAGGGTTACAGCGGGGATCCATCGAGGCAAAAAAGAGCATTAGTGAGAAAGACTAAGAAAAACAGCAAAAGAAAGAGAAAGAGAGAGCTTGCCGCTAGAGCCTTTTTCAAGGAGCTCTCAAGCCCAAAGCCTTATCTGGCAAGGCTTAGGCGGTTTCCGGCACAGCCTCCCTGCTTGGGAAAAATCTTGACGCCTTCTGAAATAGAGCAATATATTGTGGATTCTGTGCGGAAATCCTGCGCTGTTCACATCTCGGTATCTGGGGGACTGCTATGCCGACTTTGACTCGTTCTCCCTGGACACTGCGAGACAGCGAAAAGCTCTATCGCATCTGCTACTGGGGGGAGCCCTACTTCCGTATCAACGCCGCTGGTCATGTGGAGGTAACCCCACAGGGCCTACAGCAGCAGGAACCGGGCATTGACCTGTACCACCTGGTGAAGGATCTGGTGGCGCGGGGTTTGCAGTTGCCGTTGTTAATTCGCTTTCCCGAGATTGTGGCCGACCGCATGCGGCAGCTTTGCCAGAGCTTTCAGCAGGCCATTGAGCGCTTTGGCTACCCCAATGTCTATCGGGGGGTTTACCCGGTCAAGGTGAACCAGCAGCGCCACCTGGTGGAAGAGGTGGTGAAGCACGGCCGCGCCTACCATTTTGGCCTGGAAGCGGGATCGAAGCCGGAGCTGTTGATCGCCCTAGCTCTGCTGGACACTCCCGGGGCTTTGCTCATCTGCAATGGCTACAAAGACCGCGACTTTATGGAAACGGCCCTCTTGGCCCAGCGGCTGGGGCGCACGCCCATCATCGTCCTGGAGCGGCTGCAGGAGCTGGAGCTGGTGCTGCAGGCTGCCGAGCACCTGGGCATTGATCCCATGCTGGGGGTGCGGGCCAAGCTTTCTACCCAAGGCAGCGGGCGCTGGGGCACCTCGGCCGGGGATCGGGCCAAGTTTGGCCTTACAGCGACGGAGATTTTGCAGGTGGTGGAACGGCTGCGGGAAGTCGGCAAGCTGCACTGTCTGCGCCTATTGCACTACCACATCGGCTCGCAGATCTCGATGGCGAGTGTGCACGGGCGGGCTGTGCGGGAGGCCAGCCAGATCTACATTGAACTCGTCAAGCTGGGAGCGCCGATGGGCTACCTGGATATCGGCGGCGGCTTAGGGGTTGACTACGACGGATCCCAGTCCGCCAGTCATTTCTCCCAGAGCTATAGCGTCGAGGACTACGCCGCCACCGTGGTGCAGACAGTGCTGACCACCCTGCAGCCGCATGGGATCCGGCCACCGGTGCTGGTTACCGAAAGCGGGCGGGCCTTGATGTCCCACCAGTCGGTGTTGGTCTTTGACGTGCAGGATGTCAATGTGGCTAGCCCCTACCCCATGCCTACCCAGCTCACCTCCAGTGCAGAGGTGATCCAGAAGCTAAACCAGCTCTACTACGAGATCCGGCCCGATACCCTAGTGGCCGATTATCGCCGCTGCCAGGAGCTAAAAGAAGCTGCCCTGCGCCAGTTCATCGAGGGATCCCTCAGCTTGCAGGAGCGGGCCGAGGTGGAGCGGCTGTTTTGGAACTGCTCCGACAAGATCTGCACCTTGGCCTACGAGCAGTACCAGGCAGGGCAGCCCGTGGCTGTAGATCTCCTGGAGCTGGACGAGATGCTGGCCAGCATCTACTACGGCAATTTCTCCCTGTTCCAGTCCCTGCCGGATAGCTGGGCCATCGGCCAGGTCTTTCCCATCATGCCCATCCACCGTCTGGACGAGGAGCCGCGCCAATGGGCTACCTTGGCGGATCTAACCTGCGACAGCGACGGCAAGATCAACCGCTTCTTTGGCGAAGACGGCCAAATCACCTCGGTCTTGCCGCTGCATGATCCCGACGGGCAGCCCTACCTGCTGGGGGTGTTCTTGGGGGGTGCCTACCAGGAGATCCTGGGGGATCTGCACAACCTCTTTGGCGACACCAACGCGGTGCATGTCCGCACCCGTCCTGGCGGCTATCACGTCTCCCAAGTGATCAAGGGAGACACGATTGCTGAGGTGCTGAGCTGGGTGCAATACACCAGCGAAGACCTGGTGGAAGCCCTGCACCACGCCACTGAAGCCGCGCTACAAAGGGGGCAGATCACTCTAGAGCAGGCTAGGGCGCTGCAGCAGCACTTTGAAGACAACCTGCGGGCCTACACTTACCTGCACCGCTAGCTGCCCCTCTGCCATCCCGGCTTTAGCTCGTAGGGGTGTAGGGGTAGCTGAGATCTGCGCTGTACTCAGTGCCGGGAGTAGGTCACGGAAGGGGTGGGCTCTATGGCCCCCTTTTTCTAATGACAGCTTCCGGCCTGAGCAGAGGTGCTCCTTACCCGGCAATCTGAACCAGACACGGGTTTGATCCACAGCCAACCAAAAAAAGCAGCGTCACGTCAGCCATCCCTGCCCGCTGGCAACGTACTCTCAAGCCCGGCGAAGAAAGTTGACCAACGCCAACAAAACCAAAGCCCCAACGGTTGCCATCAACAATTTCCCCAGCAGACCTGTAGCCCATAAGCCGAGCAAGTTGAAAAGGTATTCTCCTACAACTGCTCCGCAAATGCCGACAATGATGTTACCAATCAGGCCAAAACCGTAGCCGCGCTGGATAGACCCTGCCAGCCAACCGGCAATTGCCCCGATCACTAGAGACCTTAGTACGCTTTCCATGCCCTTTGCTCCTTCTTTTCCCGAGACAAATCCACTCCACCTCCAGCTTCTTTCGAAGTCGAGACAGAGCCTGGCAGCGACATGATAACTACAGGGATCCCTTGCTGTCCACGGCTCCCCAGCTCTACAAAAGGAAAGACTGGCAGGGTGAGATCTGCCAGCCTAGGTTAGTTCCCTGGAAGTGAGCTGAGAGCGTCGTTGCCAACGACTTCAACCCAGTTCCAGTCTCTGCCGTTTCCCCCCCTCCCGAAGTGATCCGGATCACGCGGCAAAGGTTCTTTAGAAGCGGCCCTGCTCCCCACCTCTGACCGACAAAGGTCAAAGCAATGGAGGCAGAGCCCTAGAACAAGGGCAATTGCTGCTCTTCCCAGTCGGCGGGGCTTGGAGGATCCACCTCCTCCTCGTTGGCATTCCCTTCCGGCAAGGGATCTGCTGCTTCCGCCAGCAACTGACGGGCAGCCGCCAGCAACTCGTTGCGCAAGGGGGCCAGATCGCTGCGGTCAGCTAGATACTGCTCCAGAGCCGTCAGGGGCTCTAGATGTCTGGGATCCAAGCCCGGCAAGCGGATGCGGCCAGGGCTGACCACTTCTGGGGCAATGGTGTAGCTGAAGGCAGGGGCAAGGGCTTGGTGCAGAGCCCGCTCGTCAATGCCATCGAGCTGGTCGGGGCGAAGGCGGTAGATGAGGCGTAGGATGGAGCCGGCTACAGGGGCCTTGGCAATGGCCTCCAGGAGTTTGGCTTGCACTTCTTGGGGGGGATAGGGGGTGAGATCGAGGCGGATGGTGTGAAAGGCGCGGGCGGGCAAGGGCAAAAATTCGTAGCTTGCTCCTGTGGCCGTAACCTCTGCCACTACGCAACCTTTTTCCTCTTTTTCCTCCCCGAAGTCCACCCGCTCGATGCTGCCGGGATAGATCACCAAGGGATCCCGACAGAGCACCTGGTGGCAGTGCACATGCCCCAAAGCCACGTACTGGTAAGCTGGCCGCGCCAGCAACCAGAGGGGCACCGTCAGGCCTTTGCCTACCGAAAGATGCCGCTCGGCCCCGTAGCGGGCTGTATCTACCATTACATGGGCTAGTAAAATTGCCGGGATCCCGGGCCGTAACCTGCGGGCCTCCCCTTCCAGCGCCAGATCCAAGCGCTGTAGCAGCTTCTGGGTCAGCCCTTCAGGGTCAAGGCCCAAGCCCTCTTGGCGGGCCAGTAGGGTGGAGCGGTTTAGCCAAGGCAGGGTGGTCACCTGGACTGGGCCGCTGCGAGTTTCAATCCAATGGGTCTGCAGCCGATCCCCGACGACAAACCCCGCCACCCCTAAGGCCCGGTAGATGGCTAGGCTGTTGCCCTCCTGGCCCTGTCCGTATTGGTCGTGGTTACCCACCAAGAGAACGGTCGGGATGCCGGCATCAGCCAACCGGCGAAGCTGCTGGGCAAAGAGTTCTTGGTGCCGAGGGGGCGGCGTCGCATCGGGAAAGGCATCTCCCCCAAACAGAACTAAGTCCACAGCTAGATCGAGGGCAAGGTCAATGCACCGCTGCAAGGAAGCCACAAAATCCTCCAAGCGGGTGTTCAGTCCCGTGGCCGGGTTGATGGAGCCGTAGGCTAGACCACTGCCCAAATGGACATCGGAAAAATGCAACAGCCTCACCATCTCAGCCGCCCTTCTCTAAATTCCAGGCCCAGCCTGGGATCCCTGCCTAAGCTAAGTTTCTCGGCGCGGCCGGGCCCACTCTAGCCGCAAGGGCCGACCCATAAATTCCTGACCGTTGGCAACGTTAATGGCTTCTTCTTCCTCCGCCTTGGTGGCCAACTCCACAAATGCAAAACCCCTTGTCTGGCCGGTTTCTCGGTCTCTCGGGATCGTAACTGACTTAACGTTCCACCGCTGCTGGAAGAAGGCTTTGAGCTCTTCAGTTGAAGCTTTATAGTTTAGGTTTCCCACAAAAATGGTCATAGCAATGTAAGCAAGGCAAGGCACAGGTCAGGAGGAGCAGCAGCCCCAGCTCAAGGTACTTCACTTCTACCATGACGCCTTGCTCGCTTGCCCAAAATAACAAGACGTAAAGGGATCCCTGCTCAAAAAGCTTCGCATCTCCCTATCCGAAATGCGCCCTCGTCAAATCTGTAGAACTGGACTTTTTCTGCTACTTCGTTGAGATCTCCCTCCCCCACCTAGCTACCAGGACTTGGCATCTTATTGCAGCTTGTTAAGGGAGATTGTTAAGATATGTGTTATCCTGACTGCGTCGCGCGTCAGGGGCAGGTTTGGAATAGCCCAAAGCAAGTCTCTGACCTACCCCCAAGCCTCTCGAGGTGACGATAATGGAGGAAACGCCAGGTCTTTCTTTGGAACAAGAATTTCGCCAGCGGGCTTTTGAGATGCTGGTGGCTCGCATGAGTCCCGAGCAAGCTAAGGACATCCTGGTCAAGCTGCACAAGCAAATGCTGCTGCAGGAGGCCACCTATCGCCAGTTGCTGCGCCAGTTCCTCAACGCCTAGGGGTGTATGCATGCCCTTTCATTTCCCACCTGGTGGATTCACGTGGCCAGCGTCTTGGAGTGGCTGGCGGCCATCGTTTGGGTGTGGCAGTTTGGGGAGCGAACGGGGCGCCCCGAATGGCGAAGCCTGAGCTGGGCGATGCTGCCGGCGCTGGTGGGAGCCATGTGTGCCATTACCTGGCACTGGTTTGACAACGACCCCAACTTGGAGGGGCTGGTGACTGCTCAGGCTGGGTTTACCCTGCTGGGCAACTGTACGCTGGCGTGGGCAGCCTACCGCATTTGGCGAGCCGAGCAGGCGGAGGAACGAGATCCCAGCTAAGCAATGAACAGCTTGTTTGCTCTCTCTCTGTTTCCCTACTTGCTCTTTTTGTTCTTCCTGTCGCGGCTGCGCCGGATCCCGCGCTTGGCGGTGGCGGGCTTTTGGCTGCTGCTGCTTTTTGTTGCCGTCAGCATCCCAGCAGGGTTGTACGCCCAGAAGCACTACGGCACTTCTTTAGCCAATGTGGATCCCCTCCATGGAGGGGCAGAGGCTTTTCTCACTCTCTCCAACATTTTGGTGGCCTTGGGCTTCAAGCAAGCCCTTGACCAGAAGGCCCAGGGATCCCCGAACAGCCCTGAGCAGTCGTGAGTCCTCAGGCCTAACTTCCAGGCGTCCCCGGGGTTTGAGCAAGTGTAGAATGAGGGGGCCAGCTAGACAACCTGATGTTTGTCCTTGTAAGAGACCTGCCCGATGGTGGCCACGCTTTCTGTCCCCAAAGTTAAACTCAAAAACCCACCGCTGCGCATCTATCGCATGGGGGACAAGGTGCTGCGGCAACCGGCCAAGCGGATTAGCCAAGTCAACGACGAGATCCGCCAATTGGCGCGCGATATGCTGCAGACCATGTACAGCGCTGATGGCATTGGTCTGGCAGCGCCACAGGTGGGCGTTCCCAAGCGCTTGATTGTGGTGGACATCTATCCCGACAAGCCAGAAGTGCCGCCGCTGGTACTGATTAATCCGGAGATCCGCCAGTACCTTGGCGAAACGGTGGCTGCTCAGGAGGGTTGCCTAAGCATTCCAGGCGTCTTCTGTGAGGTTCTACGCGCCCAGGGAGTGGTGGTGTCGTTTAAGGACGAAAGCGGACGGCCCCGCACAATCCAAGCCGATGACTTGCTAGCGCGGGTCATCCAACACGAAATCGATCATCTCAACGGTGTGCTGTTTGTTGATTACGTGGAAAACGAACTGCTGCTGGATCAGGAGCTGCGCAAGCATGGCTTCCAGATGCAGGATGTGCAACGCAGAGCTAATCCCCTTGCCGCTCCTGCCCTGAAACCTCGCTAGGTTATTTGCGCAGGCGCTGGGCCAAGAGCTGCTCCTCCAGGGCGGCAATGCGGTTGTAAGCAGCAGTTAGCTGCGCGCTCAAGCGCTGGATCTGAGCCTCAGGGGCAAGATCATAGGTCGGCTGGCGGTTGCCGACTACAGGCGGATCCTCCTCCAGCAAAAAGTTATGGCTCCCATCTCCAACCAAGTCGGCGTTTAGGGTGCTATAGCAGGAGGAGGCGGGCACAGCTTTTTTGGCCTCTTGCCGCGCCAGCAGGGCAGCGGCCACCTGCTCTGGCAGCCGTTCAATGGCAGCTTTTAGCTCCTGAATTTGCCCCTCCAGACGCTCAAAATAGTGCTGCAAGGTTTCGCTCATAGCTGCCCCGCTCTTAACTCTTTACTCCCATTGAAAGAGACAGGTTTCTATCCCTCCCTCCCTTCGCCCAGATCATTTAACGATTGAACAAAAAATGCAGGATTCCCTCCCCTCCTCCCCTCAGCGAGGTTACACCTTGCCCGTGTTTGCAGTGGCTGCTGCCAAGGCAGCCTTTCACCACCTCCTCAAGATTCCCTTGCCCCAGGAGGGTGGTTGTCCCGTCGTGGCAGTGCAGGTGGAGCCTGAGGTGGGATCGGTCAGGATCCCGGTGGAGCAGGTGGCCACGTTGTCGGAGAACACCGCTTTAGCCATCACCCGCTCGGATCCCGGCCCTCACCTGGATCTCACCCGCAACACGCCGGTCTGGGGGTGGGTGGCTCTGGAGGAAAAAGATCCCACCGCTCCCCCTTTGCTTCTAGAAGCTGGCGAGGGGCTAGGGCGACACGCTGACGGCAGTCCAGCCATCTCTGCCTACGCCCGGCGTCTGTTTGAGGTCAACCTTTTGGCAGGGATCCCGGAGGGTTATCGCCTGCGGGTGCGCATCATCTTGCCGGAAGGCAAGCTGCTGGCAGAACGCACCTCCAATGCTGCTTTCGGGGTGCTGGAGGGGCTAGCGCTGGTGGGGACGCGGGCGGAGGTGGAGCCCTCTGCCAGTGCCGAAAGTCTGGAGCAAGCCCGGCAAGAGCTGCAACAGAAGCTCGAGCAGCACAGGCAGCTGGCCTTTTGCCTAGGCAGCCACGGGCAACAGGTAGCCCTGCGGCAAGGGATCCCGGCAGAGCAAATCCTGCGGGTAGCCAATTGGGTAGGGCCGCTGCTGGTGGAGGCGGCGCTGCGGGGGGCGGAGGCCGTTCACTTGATTGGCTACCACGGCAAACTCATCAAGCTAGCAGGCGGCATCTTCACCACCTCCAGCCATGTGGCCGATGCCCGCCTGGAGATTCTGGTGGCAGCCTTGATCCGCTGTGGGGGAGCAGCCGAGCAGGCGCGACGGCTGTTGGAGCTGGGAACGGTGGAAGCAGCAGTGCAGTACCTAGAAAGCCTGGGTTGGGCAGAGCCGGTGCTACAGGCCCTGGCTTGCCGAATCTGCGAGCGGGCAGCAGCCTATGTGCAAAAGTACGCCGGCCGATCCCTAGCGTTGGCGGTAACGTTGTTTGATCGACAAGGGCAAGTTTGCGTGCAGGTAGGGCAGGGACTTAAACCTCAGTCTGCTCAAACCCTCTAGTGGTTTTCAGCAACTCTAGGCGCTGAGCTAGGTTGGATCCGAAGCTACCCAGGGATCTCCACCAGTGGCTACTTCTTCTGCAGCTTCTCCCCAGCCTCCTCTGTCGGAGAGGGTGGCGCGCCTGCAGGCAGCCCTGAGTGCGCTAGGGTTGAGCTCTCTCCAAGTCCAGGCGCGTCTTTCCGGCCACCGCTTGTTGCTGCGTTTAGAAGGGGAGCCCCTCCCGGATCCGGACTGGCTGCTGGAGGGCCTCCTGCCAACCCTAGAGGAAATGGCGCTGAGCTACCGGCAGCGCCAGGTGGAGCTGTTCGGCTTTCCTTCCAACGAAGGGATCCCGGAATGGCACCGCGAGTGGCGCTACCAGCCGCCGCCCAACCCCAACAGCCCCTTGTACCGTGCCCGGCAGGGGGATGAAGAGGCCCTCCAGGAGGTGCTCAACTACTTGCTCCACCCAGAAGGAATCCGCGCTCGGGTTCACCTGCATCCCAAGCTGGGCTGGCTGCAGATTAACTTGCAGGCTGCAGAGGCGCCGGATCCGGCCTGGGCCAAGGATTTTGTGCGGCGGGTTCTAACGCGCTTAGAATTGACCTTTGTGCAACGGCTGCGGCTTTCTGGGCAAAAGCTAAGCTCTTTCTTTCCAAGCTGGAGCCAGGAATTCGATCTCAAACAGCCCGCCTTTTGGCAGGCTCCCCCAGCCAGGCTTTCTCCCTTTCCTTCTCCAGCAGCCGACGCTGCCGATGGCGAGCCCCCTCGGCCTTCCCCCGCCGCCCTAGACTAAAGGGCAGGGTTCAGGGGGTTGGCCATGCGGGTTGTCTTCTTTGGCACGCCGGAGTTTGCCCTACCTTCGCTCCAGGCTCTCCTGCAGCCGCCGTCTCCTTTTGAAGTAGTGGGATTGGTCTGCCAGCCGGATCGGCCCCAGGGACGAGGACAAAGGGTGCTTCCTCCGCCCACGAAGGTCCTTGCCCAAGCCCAGGGGATCCCCGTGTGGCAACCTGTCCGTTTGCGGCGGGATGCAGAGGTGCTGGCGGCGCTGGCGGCGCTGGCTGCCGATGTGTTTGTGGTGGTGGCCTATGGCCAAATCCTGCCACCGGCGGTGCTGCAGATGCCCCGGCTGGGCTGCGTCAATGTCCACGCCTCCCTCCTGCCGGCCTACCGCGGCGCTGCCCCCATCCAGTGGGCTATTGCCAACGGCGAGACCGAGACCGGCGTCACCACCATGCTCATGGACGAGGGCCTGGATACAGGAGCCATCTTGCTGCAGGCCAAGCTGCCCATCGGGCCGGAGCAGACCGGCTTGGAGCTAGCCTCCCAACTAGCCCAACTGGGGGCAAGCCTGCTGGTGGAGACGCTGCTGAAGTTGGAAAAAGGAGAGCTGACCCCCATTCCTCAGGATGACTCGCGGGCCACCTACGCCCCCCTGCTCAAAAAACAGGACTTCCAGCTCGATTGGCGGCGCTCGGCCCAGGCTTTGCACAATCAAATCCGCGCCTTTTCCCCCAACTGCTTTACTGGCTTGCAGGGGCAGCGGATTAAGATTGTCCGCTCCGCCTCTCCTCAGTTGCACCCGCCACCTAATCCTCTTCCCCAGGGCAGCCCTGGAGAAGTCGTGGGACTGGCCAAGGGAGAAGGGGTGTATGTGGCTACCGGTGAGGGATCCCTCCTAATCCGGCGGGCCCAACTGCCTGGCAGAAAAGAACAGTCGGCTTGGGATCTGGTCAACGGCGGCCAGCTCAGGCTGGGCATGCGCTTTGAGCCGCTTTTGGAGACCGATAGTTCCTCTCCCCAGGGAGAGTAGGTCAGGGGGGTGGGGGTTTATTCTGGCTGGGGAAACTCCTGCCAGAGGTTGGTGTGTTGGCGCAGGCTGAGGAACTGACCACCGCCCAGGATGAGGTGATCCAAAACGGGGATCTGCAGCAGTTGTCCCGCCTGCAGCAGTTGCCGCGTGAGAGCCAGATCCTCGGGGCTGGGATCCAAGCTGCCAGAGGGGTGGTTGTGGGCCACCAGGATGCGGCTAGCTCCCTGCTTGATGGCGCTGCGGAAGGTTTCCCGGGGGTGGGTGAGGGTTTCCGTGGCGGTTCCCCGCGTTACGATCTGCTGGCCGATGAGGCGGTGCTTGATATCCAGGTGCAGGACGGCAAAGTGCTCTTGGGCCTCCCACATCAGGTCAGCGCTCAGGGCCATGGCCGCCTGTTCTGGCGATTCAATCACCGTCAGCTCAGGTGGTCGGGCCAAAAAGATCCGCCGCCCCAGCTCGATGGCCGCCAGCACCGTTGCCGCCTTGGCCGGGCCGATGCCCTCAATTTGAAGCAGCTCCCCGGCCTCCACCTGGCGCAACTGGGCAAGGGGATCTCCTTGCGCTTCCAGTTTTTTGAGGAGCAATTGGGCTAGGCCCAAGGCAGAGAGCTTGCCCGGCCCCTGGCCTGTGTTGAGCAAAATGGCCAGCAGCTCGGCGTGGGAGAGGCTTTTGGCCCCCTGGCTGAGCAGTCGCTCGCGCGGGCGATCCCGAAGGGGAAGGTCACTGATACGCAGCACGTACTGGCCCATATCTTCAACAGCCAAAAGGGGCTGCTACAGGCTGGGATCCCAGGTTACCAGGCAATCGGGCACCTACGCCGTGCTTGCCAGGAACCCGCAGCGGATCTCAAAGATAGGGTACAAACAAGCGCAGCCCATAGGGGCCAACCCTTCCTGAAAAAAAGTGGACGGCTCCTCCCTGAGTATGCTGCAACAACCGCCAGCACCAGGATCAAGGTAGGGCCACAGGTGAAGAAGGGTTACAAGATAGCTCCTAGGAAAGGGGAAAGGACAGAACCGTCACAAAGAGGAAGCCAACTCAAAACGGGATCCCTTGAATCCACCGCAACGCCGCACGCAGCTTGGCCAGGAGAGCGGTGGCCACCCAGTCCGCCACCTGGACGCCTGCCAGATCCCTGCCAACAATAAGGACACGGGGCTGCCGCGTCTGGTAAGGAGATAGAAGGTCTACCTCCACACTCCCCCAGCGCGTAGCGCTAACGGGTATCCCGGCGGGCTAGCTAACGTCTCACGAGGAGACAGTACGGTGATGGAAAACTTCGATCCTGTTTTAGGCGGACAAGGGCCTGGCGGATTCGATCCGGTCATAGGTGGCCTGGTGGGTGTTTGACAAGCCCTGGCCAGTCCGGATCCTCAAGTGAGAATCCGAGCTCTCAAAGATGCTCTCCAACATGGGGAAGAAGGGGCCCAGCTTCTCCTGAAAGCACTGCAGGAGGACAAGGAGTGGGAGGTAAAGTTCGCTGCTTGGGAGACGTTCCTGAAATCCGACAATCTCCACCACGTGCAGGCAGCAAAGGCATATCAGATCCCCCTACGTCAGGTTGGGGATATTCGAGGAAAGTATATAGCTGGCGAGCGAGACTTTCGCTGGGCTGACTTGAGGAAGGCCAACCTGAAAAAGGCTGACCTGAGCGGGGCTAACCTGATCGGGGCCAAGCTGAGCGGGGCCAACCTGGAGGAGGCCAACCTGAGCGGGGCCGAATTGTTCGGGACCGACTTGAGGGGAGCTGAACTGACAGGTCCTCAGCTCAGAGGGGCCAACCTAAAAGGTGCCAAGCTCGATTCTGAGATTTGACGAGCACAATTCTTCCCGATGGGACGCGCCATCCTTGACTTCGTAGCCCCAAGGTCTGTGGGGTCTCGAAGAGGTCGGAAAGCGGGATCCTCCCAGCCAGGGCAATAGCAGCCAGGACGCCCAGAGCCCTCCACCCCTGACCGAGATGCCCGATCCAACGAGCCTCGTCGGCAGCCCAAAGGGATCCCAGCAGTGGGTCAAAGCTTAGCCAGGGAAAGCTTCTAAAGGCACCACCCGGCCCACACTTTCGGGCGAGCGCAAAAGGCGCAGCAGGTGAGCGGCTAAGGTAGATCCCTCGATCCTGGCGGGAATTTCCACCCCACACCAGCGGCTGGAGCTCTCCTGCAGGGCTGTCACCCACGCGGGCGACAGGGATCCCTGGGCCACCCCAATCAGTTGCGGCAGGGGGTCGCTGCGGTAAAGCCCAATCCAGCGCAGGCCCAGTTGGAAGGGCCCAGGCCGAAAACGAGGGTTAGGGCTGCCGTCCGCTTCAAACTTGCTCAGCATCAGCTGCAGCGAATAGATCTGGCGGGTATTCAAGGGGGGAGCGGCAACCCGGCGGGCGCGAAAGGTGGGCACCATCTCGGCAAAAGGAACCTGGACGGTCTGCTCCTCCCCAGGGGTGGTGTCGAAGGCGTAGGCGTAGGCTGGGCTGTCCCAGCCGCCTTGATCCCTGAGCAAAACCTTGTAGCGCTGTCCATCACCCCGCAGCCGCAGCTCCAGGCCAGCAAACCCTGAGGCGTCCAAGGGAGGCTGCCAATTGCGCGTGCGCGTGGAAACAAAGCCGCCGAAGTTGGCCGTGGAAACCTGGCCCGTAAACAGCAGCTCGCCCTCTCCCCAGAGCAGTTGGCTCTGGCTCACCCCACCCATTACCACATCGTCCAAGATGCCCCAGAACTGGTTTAACTGGGGGTTGGGCTGGCGGAAGTCGAAGAGTATCTGTTCCGTTTGGCCGCTGCGGCGCAGCCGTTCCAGGTGGGCCCTGGCCACCTCTGGCGCTCCCAGCTCTAAGATCACCCTGGCTGTCACCCAGTCCTGGCTCTGCCCTACCTCCGCCCCTTGCTGGCGCAACGCCTCTGTCAAACCTTCGGGCAGGCCATCGCCCAAAAGAACCAGAGGAAGGGAAGTGGCTGGCGTCAGAGAAGGAGGCATAAAGGGAACTTCTGGGCTTTGAAAGCCATTCTGAAGCCAGCGCCAGAAGCTGGCAAAGGGTAGCACCTCGTAGTAGGTGAGGGTGTTCCAAAATCGCCCTAAGTCCCAGGTCATCTCTAGCTGCTCCAAAACGCCCTCCAAGTAGGCAGAACCGGCTACCTACCCAAGGGATCCCCTTCTCCAGCGTAGGCAAAGGGGCAACAGTGCGGCAGCAATTGGGGCAAGCTGAGCGGGACTCAGTAGCCTTGAGACCGCCACAGATTAGTCCCGGGGACCGGCAAGCAAGGCTGTGATCTGGTCAGCAATGCGCTGGGTGGCCCCAGGGGATCCCATGCGCCGTTGCCCGTGGGCCCGCAGTTGGGCGGCGTAATCGGGATCCCTGGCTAGGCGGTCCAGAATTTGGCAGAGCACGGCGGGGGCCTGCTGGGGAGAAGTGAGGTGGACGGCGGATCCCAGAAGGCGGCTTTGGGCTTCGGCAAAGCGCGGGGTAAATTGTGGCCCCTCTCCCGGCAGGGTAACCACTGGCTTTCCTAGGCCGACGCATTGTTCCGTGGCCGTCCCCGCCATGGCCAACACCGCCGTAGCTCGGTGGGCACAGGTGCCGAAATCTCCCCACACCAGCAGCAGGTCGCGGCGCCGCGACGGGATCTTCTCCTGAAGGGGACCCCGCTCCAGGTTGGGGCTGAGGGCTGCATAGACTTGGATTTCTGGCGGCAGTTGCTCTACCACCTGCATCATCAAAGCCCAGTTGCGGTAGGCTTCCGGAGGACGGGATCCCGGCAGCAACAGCACCGCAGGCCGGCTGGGATCCAAAGGCAATTCCCCCCGCGGCTCTAGGTCGTCCATCATCGGGTTGCCCAGGTAGAAGGCCCTTAGGCCCCGTTGCTGTAGGCCAGCTGCCGTCAGCTCATCCCGCAGAAAAGAACCCAGGCAGCGCCTGTGGGCCATCAGCCAGCGCTCCCAGGGCAAGTAATCGGAAGCCGGCTGGCCCAGCCAAGGGCGGCGGTAGGGCCCCCGCTCGTCCCGCCAGTAGTAGTCCGACTTGGCCGTGCCCACGAAAACGTAGGGGATCCCGCTCCACCAGGCCATGGCTAGGGGCACAATGTCTCCCACGGCTAGCACCAGCTCCACCTGCTTGGCTAGGCGGCGCACCAGAGCCAGTTGCTGCCTCGTCAGGCCCAACAAGCCAGCGCGCAGATCCCGCCACAGCTGCCGCCAATCCTGGTAGATAAATCCCCCCGAAGGCATTACCTGGGTCAGGGGCAGCAGCGGGATCCCTCGCCGTCGATACGCCACCCCTTCCCCCACAATCGGCAGGGCCTGCACTGGGATCCCTCGTTGGGTGAGGGCTGAGGCAATGCGGCTAGCCACCTCATCTTCTCCGTGGCCATTGCTCAGGCACAGCACCCGCGCCAGATTTTGGGAGTTCATTGCTGGGGGAGGTTGTCGTCTCCAGCCAGACTAAACGAGCCTACCAAAGCCTACCGAATTAAAATAGGGCCAATCTGAGAGAGAAAGCCGGGGCGATGATCCGAGATGAGCGACAGCGAGCTGAGTTTATTGCAGCGGTGGAAGCCTTGCGCCTGGAAGGGCCCTACTTCGTCGAGACCCGTCTTAGCCGTCAGCGGGGACCTTTTTGGCGGGCGGTGAAGGATGTGGCCGCCGGCCAGCCCTGGTGGGAGATCCGCTACTTTCCTGCCTGTGAGCGCTACGCTTGGGCCTACCTGCCGGAAGGGATCGGCCCCCGTGAGTTTGCCTGGGGACACACGCCCCAGCAGGCTTTCCTCAACGCCCTTTGGCAACAGCCTGCCTCCTCTTCGGACAAGGGCTAGCCCAGGTGCCGGAGAGACTATTCCAGTTTAGAGTAAGGATTAAAACTCCCACGCGCAGGGGACATGAAACCACAAGCCGTCGCCCGGATTCTCGATGCCAACCTTGACCGCGCTCGCGAAGGGCTCCGGGTATTGGAGGAGTGGTTTCGCTTTGGCCTGGAGAACGGCGAGCTGGCTAGCGAGTGCAAAGCTATGCGCCAGGCCCTAGCCCGTTGGCACAGCAACCCACTGCGGTTGGCCCGCGACACCCCTGCCGACCCCGGCACCCAGCTCTCCCACCCCCAGGAGGAGGAGCGGCGGGATCTCAGCCACCTGTTGCAAGCCAATTGCAGCCGCGTGCAGGAGGCGCTGCGGGTGCTGGAAGAATACGGCAAGCTGGCCGAATCCCAGCAGTGGGTGGCCCCTGGCCTGGCCAAGCTGGCCAAAGACATGCGCTACCACCTCTACGTTCTTGAAAGTGAGCTGTTGGGCAGATCCCTGCGCCGACGCCTGTTGGCAGCCCGTCTTTACCTGGTCACCAGCCCAGTGCCCCACTGGCTGGAAGTAGTGGAAAAGGCGCTGCGGGGCGGGGTGACTCTGGTCCAGTACCGCCGCAAGAACCTGGCCGACAGGGAGATGCTCTGGGATCTCAAACAGCTGCGGCAACTGTGCGACCGCTACCAGGCGTTGATGCTCGTCAACGACCGGGTGGACTTGGCCTTGGTCAGCCAGGCGGATGGGGTACACCTGGGCCAGACGGATTTGCCAGTTGCCCAAGCCCGACAACTGCTGGGATCCCAACGCCTGATTGGCCTGTCCACCACCAACGCTGAAGAGTTGGCCCAGGCCCTCGCCAGCGACGTGGACTACATTGGCGTCGGCCCCGTCTACGCTACCCCCACCAAGGCGGAAAAACCGCCTGCGGGTCTGGAGTACGTGCGCCTGGCTGCCGAGAAGGCCTCTCTGCCCTGGTTTGCCATTGGCGGCATCGATCTCCACAACCTGCCGGAGGTGCTGCAGGCAGGCGCCAGTCGCGTAGCCGTGGTGCGGGCCCTGATGGAGGCGGCGGATCCCACCCAGACCGCCCGTGCCATGCTGGCCGAGTTGCAAGGGATCCCTGCTTTATCTTGAAAGAGGAAGAGCCTACTTTTCATCCCCCTGATGGCAGAGTTGGCAAAAGAACTCAGAGAGCTCACGGATCGCAACCAGAAAAGCGGCGGCGATCCCAGCCTAAGTGGGATTGCCACTGAGGTGCAAGGGGAGCTGATCCAGGAGCTGGATCTGATGATCCGGGCCCGCTACCCTTTGATCTACCTGGTCTCCCCCGAAGAGGAGCCGGCCGATGCCGTGCTCGTGCAGGTAGCCAAGAGAACCGATCCGCCCCGACGGCTGCTGTTTTGGGACGTGGTACGGGGCTGGCAGGATAGCGGCGAAGACCGGGGTTCCCTCATGGCCGCCCTAGGGCGGGTGTGGCGCTCAGCTCCGCAGGAAGACACTCTGTTTGTGCTGCGGGATCCGCACTTTGTGTTGCGCAACGCCACCAGCGACAAAAACGCCCCCATCCTGCGGGAGCTGAAAAACCTTAGCCGCGAGCTCAAGCGCACCCGCAAGACCTTGATCCTGCTCAGCCATACTCTGGAGGTGCCCAGCGACCTGGCCGAGGAGGTCACGGTTGTCGATATTCCCCTGCCCAACAGCGAAGAGATTAGCCGCCTCATCCAGATCTATGTAGCTCCCGAAAAACTTAAGCTCAGCCCCTTGGGTCGCGAGCAGCTGGTCAAAGCCTGTCAGGGGCTAAGCCGAGAGCGCATCCGCCGCGTTTTGGCCCGCGCCCTGGCCGCCAAGCAGGAGGTCAACGAGGCCGATATCGACCTGGTGTTGGAGGAGAAGAAGCAGGCCATCCGCCAGACGGGCATTCTGGAGTTTTTCACTGCCCGCGAGACCCTGAAAAATGTGGGTGGGCTGGACAATCTCAAGGCTTGGGTGCGGGTGCGCCAGGAAGCCTTTACCGAAGAGGCGCGGCGCTACGGCCTGCCCAACCCCAAGGGGGTGCTGCTGGTGGGGATCCAGGGCACCGGCAAGTCCCTCTCGGCCAAGACCATCGCCAACGAGTGGCGGCTGCCCCTGTTGCGGCTGGATGTTGGGCGGCTGTTTGCTGGGATTGTTGGCGAGTCGGAAAGCCGCGTGCGCCAGATGATCCAACTGGCGGAGGCCATGGCCCCCTGTGTGCTCTGGATTGACGAAATTGACAAGGCCTTTGGCAACATTACCAGCGGCGCCGACGGAGACTCGGGCACCAGCCGCCGGGTGTTCGGCAGCCTCATTACCTGGATGCAGGAGAAAACCAGCCCGGTCTTCATCGTGGCCACTGCCAACAACGTGCCCCTCTTGCCGCCGGAGCTGTTGCGCAAGGGCCGCTTCGACGAGATCTTTTTCCTTAACCTACCCACCCACGCCGAGCGCAAGGAGATCTTCCGGGTACATCTGCAGCGGCTGCGCCCCAACCGCCTGCGGGAATTCGACCTAGATGCTCTAGCAGCCGCAGCTCAGAATTTCAGCGGCGCCGAGATCGAGCAGGCTATCGTGGACGCCATGTACAACGCCTTTGGGGGCAGCGGCAGCGGCGCTCGGCGAGACTTCACTCAGGAAGACATCTTGCAGGCCATCCGCGAAACCGTGCCCTTGGCCTCCATTGCCCGCGAGCAGATCGAAAGCCTGAAGTGCTGGGCTGCCCAAGCCGGCGCTAGAGTTGCCTCTCAAGATGCTCAGGTGCTGCAGGAGATGAAGCAATGTTTTGCGGCTTCGTAGAGCCCCTAGGCGGGGGTTGAGGCCCTGGAGTCGGCTCCCACCAAGCGGCTTACTGAGGCATTGGGAACCTGAGCGCTCCTCCCCTCGTGTCACAATGGGTAAAGGTTGGCTTCTTTTTGTGTCTTGGCCCTGTGCTCAAGCCTCTGTACTACCGCGAGATCCCTTGCCCAGAGACCGCTCAAGTGCTGCGCTGGCTGCAGGAGCACCTGCCTTTGCCTACGGGCAGCCAAAAGGTGCTGACTCCTACCGGCCTGCGCCTACAGGGATCTGGAGCGGAGCTGGCCGTTTTCCTCTGGTCGGGGCTAAACACCACCTATCTCAAGATCTTCCAGTGGTCAGAGCGGCCTTTTCCCCAGCAGGGCCGCTGGCTAAAGGAAGTGGAAAAGGCTATCCAAAGCCAGTTTCCCCACCGCTACCCGCAGTTGCCCCCTATCGATCTCAGCCAGGGATCCATCTTTGAGCAACTGGAGCCCTTTTACCCGCAGACGGTAAAGTACTTCCGCCGCATCCCCAACGGCGAGTTTGACCTGCAGCGGGTTTACTGGTGGGAGAGGCGCTGGCGGGAGGAGGTACAGTCCCCTCCTACTCAGCGGCCACCGGTGCTGTTGCGTCAGCCTGCCCCCCAACCTGCACCCTTGGAGTGGGACTTGGTGGTGGTGGGCGGAGCCCTGGGAGCCATCTACGGCGCGGCCATGGCCCGCCTGGGCTACCGCGTGGCCTTGGTGGAACGGCTTCCCTTTGGCCGCATGAATCGGGAGTGGAACATCTCGCGGCGGGAGCTGCAGACGCTGGTGGACTTCGGCCTCCTCAGCTCTGAGGAGATGGAGAGCCTGATTCTGCGGGAATACACCGATGGGTTCAACAAGTTTTTTGATGGCAACAGCCCTGTACGCGCGCCCGTCCTGCACACGCCGACGGTGCTCAACCTGGCCATCGATGCCGAAAAACTCCTGCAGCTCTGCGGCCAGATCCTAAAAGCCTGCGGCGGCGCCATCTACGAGCGCAGTGAGTTCCAGCGGGCCTATATCGAGGAGCAAGGCGTCACGGTGGTGGTTAGGGACTTAACCACTCAAGAAGAGTTCTGCCTGGGAACCCGCCTGTTGGTGGATGCCATGGGGACGGCCTCCCCCATTGCCCAGCAGCTCTACGGCCGCCGCGCCTTTGACAGCGTTTGCCCCACGGTGGGAGCTACCATTGCAGGGGGGTTTGAGCCGGGAGTTTGGGATCCCCAGTTTGGCGACATCCTGGCCAGCCATGGAGACATCAGCCGCGGTCGACAACTGATCTGGGAACTGTTCCCTGGGCCAGGGGAGGATCTCACCTTCTACCTGTTCTACTACCACCAAGTACACCCGGAAAACCCGGGCTCCCTCTTGGAGTTGTATGAAGACTTTTTCACCATCCTGCCTGAGTACCGCCGCTGTGACCCAGAGCGCCTGCAGTGGAAGAAGGCCACCTTTGGCTATATCCCCGGACGCTTTGGCCGGCAGCCAGCTCCCGCAGAGCCCTTCGACCGCGTTCTCTTGATTGGGGATGCGGCAGCCCTGCAATCGCCCTTGAGCTTTACGGGGTTTGGATCCCTAGTGCGCAACTGCCCCCGCCTTTGTGACCTACTGGACACAGCCTTGCGCCATGATCTGCTCAAAGCGGCCGACCTAGCCCAGATCCGCGCCTATCAGGGCAACTCGGCGGTGACCTGGCTGTTTTCCCGCGGCATGATGGTGCCCACCGGTAAGGTACTGCCGCCCGAGCGCATCAACGCCATCCTCAACAGCTTCTTTGGCATTCTCACTACCGAGCCGCCAGAGGTGGTGGACGACTTTATCAAAGACCGGGCTGGCTGGCTGGCCTTTAACCGCATGGCCATCAAGGCAGCTCTGCGGAACCCACGGCTGCTGCTGTGGATTTGGGAGGCGGTGGGGGCGGAAGGCTTTGCCCACTGGCTACCCACCTATTTCGGCTACACCGGCCTGGCCTTGCTCTCGGCCTTGCTGGGGGGCTGGTTCCCCAAGCTGCTGCGGCGCCTGCAGCTCTGGCTGGAGCCTCGCTACCCGCGCCTCTGGCTGCGCTGCCTAAGCTGGAGCTACACCCTCACTTACGGTGTCGGCCGGCCGCGCCTCGAGTTCCACCTTCCTGCTCCTAGTTCTTCTGCTAAGCCAAGCGTCCAAAATCCGATACCGAGCTGGATAGAAGAAAGAGTCTAGCTCATGCAGCCACGGCAGTTTAGAGTCACAAACAGGTAGGCTAAGGGCAGAACTTGTTTGTCACCACCCATGAGCGACACGGTTTTCAGCAAGATCATCCGTAGGGAGATCCCCGCCCAAATTGTCTACGAAGACGAGAGGGCAATTGCTTTCAAAGACATTGCTCCCCAGGCCCCTGTCCACATCCTGGTGGTGCCCAAGGAGCCCATTCCCCGGATTTCCCAGGCCAAACCTGAGCATGAGGCGCTGTTGGGGCACCTACTGTTGACAGCCCAACGGGTGGCTGCTGCAGCTGGCCTAGACAAAGGCTACCGCTTGGTCATCAACGACGGAGAAGACGGTGGCCAAACTGTCTTTCATCTCCACATTCACGTTCTCGGCGGTCGACCCATGGGCTGGCCTCCCGGCTAGACGACGGTTTTGCCGCCAATGGGGGGCTTTATAGAGCGCTCCGCGCTGCCAGGGCGAGAAGGTGCAGACGTGTCAACCGGTGTCGAACGCGCTTGGGCAAGCGCTGTAGAGGGCAAATTTTGCCAACTGCGGGCATCGGCTGGCAGAGAGTTTACCCAAGGGCACTTAGCGGGGCTGGAGAGACAAGCACCTCTAGCTCTGTGGAGGCCCCGCCTTTAAGCAGGAGGCAGGGGAGGACGTCAAAGATACAATGCTGCTGTTAAGGGTAGCCGGCGGGCGAGGTCTAAAGCCGATGGAGTGGCATGTCACCGATGCGGAAAGCCTGATGATTATCGACCAAGAGGTGGGCAAGCATGGGCTTTCTCCTGCCGAATACGAGGTGGTGCGTCGGGTAATTTACGCTACCGCAGACTTCGAGTATCTCCACCTCATCCGGTTTGCCAACGAGGCTCTGCAAGCAGGGGCGGCAGCCCTGGCAGCGCGCACCACCATCGTGGTGGACGAGCCAATGGTGCAGGTGGGCATTGCGCGGGCTGTGCAGAACACCTTTTCCAACCCCATCTACTGCGGCAGCGAAGCTGTCACCCGCCCCCAGAAGGACAAGACCCGCTCTGCCTGGGGCCTGCAGACCCTGGCTCAGCGCTACCCGGAGGCCATCTTTGTCATCGGCCAGTCCCAGACTGCCCTCACCACCCTAGTGCAACTGATTACAGCGAAGGAAGTAGCCCCCGCCCTCGTGATCGCGACGCCGGCTGGGTTTGTGAACGTGGTGAAAGCCAAGCAGGAGCTGGCCGATTCGATGGTACCCCACATCCGCACCGAGGGACGTAAAGGCGGCCCCGCTGTAGCAGCGGCGGTGTTGGATGGACTTCTGGATCTGGCTTGGCAGGCCTACACGCAACCTGGCCGTGGGGATCGCCCAGGTAAATCTAGCCCTGGATAAGCCAAGATCACAAACGCCCTGGGATCCTGGTCACACCTTTCTAGGTTTCGTCTTGGCAAGCTGGGAGCTGCCTTCTTGGAGTGCAGCAGGGCGCCTAGTTATGCAACATTTCCGGCATTTCAGTGGTTTTTGGAGGATCAGTTGCCTTCTAGCTGTAGCGTTTGGGCTGAGAGGGTGGGCCTATCCCGAGCAGGTGGCCGCTTTGCCCCTGTCTTCCCTCGCCGCCTCCCTAGATCTCAGCTTGGAGGAAGCCCAGCTCAACCCCTACCAGCGCTGGCAACAGCAGCATGCACCTTCTGCCGTTCCCTCTGCGGGTAGCAGCTTCTACCGCCTAGCCCAACAAGTAGAGCAAGAAGCCCCAAAGCTGCCTTTTCCGCTCAAAGCAGAGGGGATTCCCTTGGGACAAGACAGCTCTTTTGTCTTGCATCCCAGCGGTCTAGGGTATCGGCTGTCTTATTGACGATCAGTAGTGATTCCCCACCTTTCGGTGGTGCACCGCAGTGAGGCCCTCGGGACTGGAGACCCGCCCTGCCTCAAGGATGCTGTAGACCACCCAGTGGTCACTGGTTTCTAGGCGGCTGGCCACGCGGCACTCCAGGTAGGCCAAGGCATCGGCAAGGATAGGGGATCCGTTGGCGGCAGGGTAGGTCTTGACGCCAGCAAAGCGGTCGGCCCCTGGAGGAAACCGCTTGAGGAAGTGGCGCATCAGGGACTGGTGATGGCCCTCCTGCAGCACGTTGAGGACAAAGGTGTCTCCCACTTGCAGGAAAGACTCGATGGCCCGATCCTTGGCCACCGCAACGCTGATCCCCGGCGGATCAGAGCTGGCCTGGGCTACCCAGGAGGCGAGCATGGCGCTAGTGGCCTGCCCTTTGCGGGCGGTGAGGATGTAAAGGCCATTGCTGATGCGACCCAGAGCGCGATCCAGGTCAGCATCTAGAGCTTTCATTTGCTGAATGCTGCGATCCCGGGTCAGCCATTGCCCTAGGTCGGTGCCAGCCTCTTCCGCCAGCTGCAGCAGGGTTTCGTTCACAGGCTGCTTGAGGAGGATGGGCGGAAACACTTCCTTGGCACCCAGCTCCTGCAAAGTGTTGCGGCAGAGGTAGACCGACTCGTCGTCTTCTCCCCCCGACTCAAACAGGCCAAAGCCCTGCTTGCCGTGGGCAGCAGCCAGAAGAGTTTTCAGCAGCATCTGCGTGGTGGCTGCCTCGGGCCCCGATTGGGGGGGCATGCCGATCACCACACCGGCAGCCAAGCTGGTTAGCTCCCGCACCTCATGGGCATCCAGCAGCCGCAGATCCGCCAGCTCTACGGCAACGCCGGTTTTTTGGATCCCGCGGGCAATGGCTTGAGCCAGCGTTTCCGCCTGGCCATATCCCGACAGGTAGAAGACGGCCACCAGCCGTTCGGCTTTGGCCTGCTCTAGACTCCAGCGGCGGTAGTGCTCTACCCAGTTAGACAAGTGATGCCGTAGTAGGGGGCCGTGGCCGGTGGCAATGGCCGCAATGGGAGGTAGGGCTTCCATGCGCTTGAGAGCCGAGAGCACGGAGCGGGCGTTGGGCGCCATGAGGCAGTCGTAGTAGAGCTTAAAGTCGGCCTGTAGCAGGTGGGGATGCTCATCCCAAGCCAAGTCGTCGCAGTAGTGCATCCCAAAGACGTCGCAGGTGTAGAGGATCTGGGTGCCGTGGTCGTAGGTGAGGATGGTGTCGGGCCAGTGCAGGTTGGGAGCCGAGATGAACTCCAGGACATGCCCCTTGCCCAGATCCAGGCGATCCCCCTGCTTCACCACCAGGTACCGGAAGGGCCGATGCACCAAGCTTTCCAGAAATTGCACGGCCACTTTAGAGGCCACCACCGTCAGCTGGGGCGCCAGCTCCAACAGGTCCCCCACTAGGCCGCTGTGATCTGGCTCGGTGTGGCTGACCACCAGGTAGTCGATTGTGGCGGGATCCAGGAGGCCTCGCAGCAGATCCAAGTACAACTGCCGAAACTTCTCGTGGGAGGTGTCAATGAGGGCCACCTTCTCGCCGCGGATCAAAAAGGAGTTATAGGTGGTGCCATTTTCCAGGGCAAACTCGATGTCAAACCGATCCCGATCCCAGTCCTGGGAGCGGATGGCAAGGGTATCGGCGCCAATAGGCAGCGTCTGCAGTGTGAGATGCGCCGAGCGCGGTGCAACTGCCATAGCGGCCATGTCCTCCCCCTCTGCCAGACGGCAACTTGGCGTGTAACTGAACCTAGTTGCAATGTAACTGAATGTTGAGGCAGGGGGAAGGGAGAGGACAGCCGGCAAGTTTGGATTTTCTAATGGAATGCTTTAGGGATCTGCCGCCAAGGAGCTGGAACCAAAGGCAGCCGCAAACTGGGCCAAGGTGTGGCGCAACTGATCCAGGTTTTGGCCAGTGGCAGCGGAAACAAACAAAGCCTTGGGGTAGAGCAGGCGGACATCTTCCACCCACTCGGGATCCAGGCGGTCAATTTTGTTGAACACCAATTGTCGGGGACCGGTGGTCAGGGGCATCTGGTCCAGCAATTTTTCCACCGCCTCGATTTGCCCTTCCCAGTTGGGGTGGGAGAGATCCACCACATGCAGCAGGGCATCGGCCTCCGTCACCTCCTCCAGCGTGGCCTGGAATGCCTCTACCAATTGCTCAGGCAGCTCAGTTAAAAATCCCACGGTGTCGGTCAAGAGCACCGCCTGCTGACCGGGCAGCTCCAGCCGCCGCGTGGTGGGATCCAGGGTGGCAAAGAGTTGGTCAGCCACGTAGACCTGGGCGTGGGTGAGGGCGTTGAGAAGGGTAGATTTACCAGCGTTGGTGTAGCCCACCAGGGCCACCACAGGAATTTGGGATCCCTCCCGCCGTTGGCGCAGCCGCTGGCGGTGGCGGCGCAGCTCTTCCACTTCCTGCCGCAGCTTGCTGATGCGCCGCTGGATGGCCCGCCGCTCCGTTTCCAACTGGGTTTCCCCCGGGCCGCGGGTGCCAATTCCACCCCCCAACCGCGACATGGTGCGACCGCGACCAGCCAAGCGGGGCAGCAGATACTGCAGTTGTGCCAGCTCCACCTGCAACTTCCCGGCCCGGGTTCTGGCCCGCTGGGCAAAGATATCCAGGATCACCTCGCTGCGATCCACCACTCGCACCCCCAGGGTCTCCTCTAGGTTGCGCACCTGGCTGGGGGTGAGCTCGCGGTCGAACACCACCAGGTTGGCCCCCAAATCCTGCACCAGCAAGGCCAACTCCTGGACTTTACCCGAGCCGATGACCGTGGCGGAATCGGGGCTCTCCCGCCGCTGCCAGATGGTCTGGAGCACCTGTCCGCCGGCGCTCTCCACCAAGCGGCCCAGTTCCGCCAAGGCGTCCATGAGATCCTCGTAGCTCTGGCCCGGCCCCTGCAGCCCCACTAGGATGGCCCGCTCTTGCTTGGGATCCACCTGGCGGGCGGTTGCTTGGCGCCGAAAGCCATCTTCTAGCTCCGTCACCAGCTCCTGCAGATCTTGTTCTGCCAGGATCCCCAAGGGCAGAGGCTCAGAAACCTGCCAGCGGCGCCCTTCCTCCGGCACCAGATGGGCCAGGTAGGCGCACTTGACAAAGCCCGTGACCCCCCCGCCGCGGCGCAGCTTTCCCTCTAGGGGAGAGACCGAGAGGGTAATGAGGGCATCCAGCCGCTGGAGGGCCATAGCTGTCAGCGCTTTTTGGCTAGGACCCCCTGGGCCCACTTGGGTGGTGATGCAGCGGATCCCGGACAGGCGCTCCGCCCCCTGGCGCGGCAGCTCCCAAGCCGGGATCTGCGTTTCAAAAGGGGATCCCAGCCCCACGCGAATCACTTGGCCCCGCCGATTGAGGTAAACACTGATGGGCTGGCTTTCCAGATCTTGAGTGAGGGCTCCCAGCCTTTGGGCAAACTCCACCGTCACCAGCCGATTGGGGGGCAGTCGCAGTTGGTAAAGACGTTGCAGTTGCTTGCGCTGATAGGGTTTTAGCCCCTTGGCCTGGGCAAGGCTCAAACCAAGGTCGGTCTGCTGGCGAGAGGCGCTAACCCTGGGCATAGGGACGAGGAAATACCCGAAAACAGGCTTTTATCTACCATACACGCTTTGTCCGAGCCGCCTGGGAGGGAGAGCCGCCGGCCCAGGGCCAATGGGAGCGTGGCGACGGGGCCCCAGATCCTCTGCAAAGGTTAACTACCAGGACAAGCCGAACGGCGCGTTGGCGGCAATCCCCCAGAAGGCTCGTGCCTATGTAGACGGCTAACTGAAGGTGGTGGGATCCAGCCCCGACCTCAACCATCACGAGGTGTTTATCCGCAACAACGTGCCGGTGATGGCCTTCTTGTTGCTGCATAGGCGGTCAGACATCGTGCGCCGCTTCCTGGACTCCTGCCTTACCTGCCCAAGCTGGAATCCCTGTATCGAGCTTGCCATTGAGGTAGCTACCGCTGGCGAGAAAATGGTCAAGCCGGGTTTGGAAGAGGTGGATGGATTGGATTTTGCGCCGGGCCAATTTGCCAGATGGCCGTAAGGGAATCGACATCGGCATCGAGGGGGAGCGCATCGTTGCCCTGGAGGCAAATCTGCAGGCTACTGCTCCCCAGGAGATCGATGTGAGCGGCCGCTTGGTGTCGCCCCCCTTTGTGGATGCCCACTTTCACCTGGATGCCACCCTCACCTACGGGATCCCGCGCGTCAACCAATCGGGCACCTTGCTGGAAGGGATCGCCCTCTGGGGAGAGTTGAAGCCACTGCTAACTCCGGAGGCGGTCATCGAGCGGGCTCTAACCTACTGCGACTGGGCAGTGGCGCGCGGGATCCTAGCCATCCGCGCCCATGTGGACGTGTGCGATCCCAACCTGGTGGCGGTGCGGGCCTTGCTGGAGGTCAAGCAAAAAGTGTCCCCCTACCTGGATTTGCAACTGGTGGCCTTTCCCCAAGATGGCTACTACCGCTCGCCGGGGGCGGTGCAGCTTTTGGAGAAGGCTCTGGATTTGGGGGTGGAGGTGGTGGGTGGGATCCCCCACTTCGAGCGGACAATGGCCGAAGGAGCCGCTTCAGTGCGGGCTCTGTGCGAGATTGCAGCCGCGCGGGGCCTCCGGGTGGATCTGCACTGCGACGAAACAGACGACCCCCTCTCCCGCCACGTCGAGACCTTGGCTTATGAGACGCTGCGGCTAGGCCTGCAGGGGCGGGTGACGGCCTCCCACCTCACCTCGATGCACTCGATGGACAACGCCTACGTGAGCAAGCTAATCCCCCTAATGGCCGAGGCAGAGCTGGGAGTGGTCGCCAACCCGCTGGTCAACCTGGTGCTGCAGGGCCGCCAGGACACCTACCCCAAGCGGCGGGGACTGACGCGAGTGCCAGAGCTGATGGCCGCCGGGCTGACGGTGGCTTTTGGCCAGGACTGTGTGATGGATCCCTGGTACCCTCTGGGCAGCGGCAACATGCTGGAAGTGGCCCACATGGCCGTCCACGCTGCCCAGATGACAGGCTATGAGCAGATGCGGCAGTGCTTCCTAGCGGTAACCGAAAACCCAGCCCGCCTGCTGGGCCTGGAGGGCTACGGGCTCCAGCCTGGCTGCCGCGCCGATTTGGTGGTGCTCCAAGCTGCCGATGTCGTCGAAGCCATTCGCCTCAAGCCACCCTGTCTGTATGTTTTCCGCCGGGGCCGCCTCATTGCCCAAACCCCGCCGGTGGTTGCCCAGCTCCATCTTCCAGGGCGCCCAGCCCAGGTGGAGTTTACCCGTCAGCTTTAAGGCTAACGGCGCACGGTGCCGCTGAAGCCGCTGGCCTTAAATTGCTCCAGGGTCAAGGGCAGGGGGCTGGTCACGGGCACGGAGATGCGAATGGAGAAGGGGCTTTCCCCAGGAGGAACTTCGGCAATTGCCCCCAGGCGGGTGCGCTCCGGCAGAACTTCGTTGCCGTTGGCATCATAGAGGCGACCAAAGACGTCGGCATTCAGCACGGTATTCTTGGAGCGGTTGACAACTGTGCCCTCGATAAACAGGCACCTGGCCGGTATGGGGTTGCCGTTGCTGGTTACCAGGTTGGTGTATTCAGGGGTATCGGGGCAGGAGGTGACGTGGAGATCCTTGAGTTGCAGCGGGATCTTCCCAAGACCCGCTAGGAGCGCCGCCAAGACCACCCAAGCCAGACTCCAAGCAAGGGAAGAGAACCTTCTTTGGGCTAGACGCTGCCTGTGCTCCCAAACTTGGCTCATGCTCTCTCCTCCAAGGCCTACCCCCTTAGTCTAGGGGATTCCTTGCTGGGTAAAACCCCTCTTCGGTTTGGATCCCGTCCAGGCGCTGATCCCAGGGATCGCAGGGGAGGGGCTGCTCCAGCAGACAGGCCTGCGGGACAATGCCCCACTTGGGCACGGTGGGATTTGGTAGGGAGGCCAGAAACCAGTCATAGTATCCTCCTCCGTAGCCTAGGCGCCTCCCCCAGCGATCGCAGGCCAGGGCAGGCACGAGGATTAAATCCGCCTCGCCCGGGTCGACAACGGGGCTGGTGGGGGAGGGTTCCAGCAAACCCCAGCGGTTGGGGACTAGCTCAGCCGGATTGTAGCGGTGCCAGCGCAACTGCCGCTGGGGCAAGCAGCGAGGGATCCCCCACTGCTTCTCTGGAAAAAGGACAAATAGGGATCCCAGATCCACCTCTGAGCCGAAAGCCACATAAGCCAGGATGGTTTTGGCGGCCAGGATTTGGGAACAAGAGGCCAAATGAGCCACGATCTTTTGGCTGATAAGAGCTCGATCCAACCCCTGCCGTAGCTGGCGAAAGTGCTGGCGCAGATAGGCCTTTGCTGAGGCAGGATCTGCTGTAGCGGCAGGAAGCTGAGGGAGAGAAAGTTGCTGCACAGGCCCAATGAGATTACTGGATGGCCAGCAACTCCACCTCAAAGTCTAGGGTGGCGTTGGGAGGGATCACGCCGCCAGCACCGCGGCTGCCGTAGGCCAACTCCGGCGGGATGCGCAAGTACCGCTTACCCCCCACGCGCATCGTGGCCAGACCTTCTTCCCAGCCAGGGATCACCTGCCCTGCCCCGTAGGTAAAGGTAAAGGGTTGATTGCGCTTGTAGGAGCTATCGAAGACCGTACCATCCTGAAGTTTGCCCACGTAGTTCACCACCACCTTTTGCCCTGGCTGCGGGGAAGGCCCTGTCCCTTCCACAATGTCGTAGTACTGCAAGCCCGACTCGGTAGTGATGAAATCCTTGGCTTGGGATGGGGCGGTAACTGCCGGATTGTCTTTGGCTCGGGACAGAGCTGTTGCTGGCAGTCCAACCCCTGCCCACAGGCAAAGCAAGGCCAAGCCCACCAGCAGCACCCGTTGCGTTGCTTTCATCGGCGTTTCCTTAGCTGTTGCTGTTATGGTACCAGGATTGCCTCAGCTCCTCAGCTCGGCAAATTCGATGATTTGGCCTTGCGGATCCCGCACCCAGAAAACCAAGGGCTTCTCGGAGCGGACACTGTTGCGGATCCCTTGTTTGTTAATCCGCCTCAGGAGGGCCTTGAGGGCCTCCCGCTCATAGCTGGCGTGGCGATAGCGAGCGCTGCCGCTGCGGCCTGCCGTTGTCCCGTAGGTTGACAAAGGCCTGGAGGAGCCACTGTAGGGGGTAGCAGCCGCATAGGGATCCGTAGAGCCAGGGATCACGTGCAGCTGCACTGCGTCAGAGAGCTGGTACCAAAGGCCAGAGGTATCGAGGGTTTTCGAGGCAGACTGGCCCTTGGCGTCAAGGCGGGAGCCAAGGCCAAGATCCCCCGGGAAGTAGACGGAGCCCAGGCTAGAGCTGACGACGCTTTGCTCATAGCCGTAGTAGTACTGCAGCGGCAGCTCCGCCTCCGGCAGCTTCAACACCTTCTCGTAGAACCCCCTTGCCTGCTCCAGATCGGGCACGATGATGGTGTAGACCCGCGGTGCGCCGCTCAAAAATGTCCACATCGCCCCGCCATAGGCTGAAAGCAGTAAGAACATTAGCCCCTTTGTGGAAAGCAAAGCCTCCAGCGGAATGAGGGGCAGCAGCAGTCCAAGGGGGCCCAACATCGGCACTGTCCGTGGGTGACTCTATAGTCCAGTATAGGACTCTCCCCTCCCAGGTGATGAAGCTTGCCCTGTTTGCCCCTACTCCCCGCGGCCGCCAGTTGGCCCAGCCTTTGCTGTCGCTGCTGCCGGAGGAGTGGATCTGCTGGAGCAAGGCCAACTCCCAAGGAGAGCCCCTGCCTCCGCCCTGGCAAGCTTACGGGGATCCCCTACCCGGATCCCTAGCGGCAGCAGTGGCTCAGAGCTGGCCGCAGGTGCAGGGCTGTATCTTTGTCTTGCCCGTTGGGTCGGTGGTGCGGCTCATTGCTCCCCTCTTGCAGGACAAATACCGGGATCCGGCGGTGGTGGTAGTGGACGAAGCTGGCCGCTGGGCCATCAGCCTCTGTGGCGGACATGTGGGGGGAGCCGATGCCTTAGCGCGGCGGGTGGCGGCTGCTTTGGGAGCCGAGCCCGTCCTCACCTCCGCCTCGGAGGGTCTGGGGATCCCGCCTGTGGATTTGCTGGGGGATCCCTACGGTTGGCGGCGGGGCGCTGGCGATTGGAACGAGGTGGCTGCTGCTTTGGCGCGAGGAGAGCCAGTGGCTGTTGAGCAAACCTGTGGCACGCAGCTCTGGCGGCGGGCTTGGCCGGCAGATCACCCTCTCTTGAGCACTGCTCCTAGCCAGGCGGTGGCCCAGATCCGGATCAGCGAGTATTCAACTTCTTTGGACAAGAACAAGATCCCCACCGTTCACTGGCATCCGCGGGTGCTGTGGGTGGGGGTGGGCTGCGAGCGGGGCACTAGCCGCGCCTGGCTAGAGGGATCCCTGCGGCGCCTGTTGCAGAGCCAGGGGCTAGCTTTCGAGGCCATTGCCGGCTTGGCGACCCTAGAGCTGAAACGGGATGAGGCGGGACTTGTGGAGCTGGCCCAAGCCTACGGCTGGCCCATTCAGTTTTTCTCGGCCGAGGCCCTGGCGGGGATCCCGGTTCCCCACCCTTCGGAGGCGGTGCAACAGGCGGTGGGCACCCCTTCGGTGGCAGAGGCGGCTGCCCTTTTGGCGGCCCAGCGCTGCTCAGGGGATAGCGATCCAGCCCCAGCGAGAGCTACTCTCCTCTGCCCCAAGCAGGTCTTTGCCTCCGAAAGCGAGGGAGCTTGTACCCTAGCCATTGCCCGCGCTGCCCGAGAGTATTCGCCTCGCGCCGGGCACCTGTGGCTGATTGGCACCGGCCCTGGGGATCCCGCCCAATTGACGCTGGCTGCCCGGCTGGCTTTGGCCCAAGCCGACGCGGTAATCGGCTACCAGCTCTACCTGGACTTGGTGGCGCCCCTCCTGCGCCCCGGCCAGATTTGCGAAGCCTTTCCCATCACGCAGGAGGTGCAGCGAGCGCAGCGAGCCATTGCCCTGGCCCAGCAGGGGCTGCAGGTGGCGGTGATCTCTTCGGGAGATGCGGGGATCTACGGCATGGCTGGGCTGGTGCTGGAGTGCCTGGCCCGTGCTGGTTGGGATGGGATCCGCCCCTCTGTGGAGGTGCTGCCAGGGATCTCTGCGCTTCAGGCTGCTGCTGCCCGGCTAGGGGCACCCCTGATGCAGGACTTTTGCGCCATCTCCCTCTCGGATCGGCTCACTCCCTGGCCGACCATCGAGCAACGCCTGCAGGCGGCTGCCCAGACTGACTTTGTGGTAGCTCTGTATAACCCTCGCTCGCGGCAGCGCTTGGATCCCTTTCTCAAGGCGCTGCAGATCTTTCGCCGAGCCCGCTCTGCCCATACCCCGGTGGCAGTGGCCCGTAACCTCTACCGCCCCGGCGAGACCCTCCACCTCACCACGCTGGGGGAGGTAGATCCCGAGGCGGTGGATATGTTCACCCTGGTCTTGATCGGCAACTCGCAGACCTTTCGCTACGGCAGGTGGCTAATCACCCCCCGCGGCTACCCCTTGGGTAAGACTTAAAACACCCTGAGATGCCGAGGATTCAACTGCAGCCACCGGGGAAGCTCGAGCCGCCTTTTGGTTTGGCAACGTTTTCGGGCACTTGCTGGCGAAAATAAGTATGGCCGAACCGAGAGCTGCTACCATTGACGGCGGCAAGTGGAAGAGGGATCCCCTTTTCGGATTACGATAATCTATGAGCAGTAGGGTGGCGTAGCCAAGTGGTAAGGCAGAGGTCTGCAAAACCTCTATGCGCCAGTTCGAATCTGGCCGCCACCTCTTGAAGCTGACCTCCCCGGCGGGACACGCATGAAAGACAAGTTAATGTTGATGATCCCGGGCCCCACTCCCGTTCCCGAGAGTGCGCTGCTGGCCATGGCGCGGGGGCCCATCGAGCACCGCAGCAAAGAGTTCGCCGCCATTTTGGAAGAGGTGACGGATGGGCTGCGCTGGCTGCACCAGACTACTTCCGATGTGTTTGTCTTTGCCTCCAGCGGCACCGGGGCGATGGAAGCCGGGATCCTCAACACCCTCAGCCCTGGGGATCGCGTCTTGGTAGGGGTCAACGGCAAGTTTGGCGAGCGCTGGGCCGAGATGTCGGAGCAATTTGGCCTGCAGTGCGAGCGGATAGAAACCCCCTGGGGCGTGCCCTATCCCGTCGAAGTCTTCCAGGAGAAGCTGGCTGCTGACCGGGAGAAGACCATCAAGGCGGTCATCCTCACCCATTCAGAAACCTCTAGCGGCGTGGCCAACGATGTGCAGGCCATTGCGGCTGCCGCCCGCGAGCATGGGGAAGCCTTGGTAATTGTAGATGCCGTCACCAGTTTGGGAGCCATGCCGGTGCCCATGGACGAGTGGGGCTTGGATGTAGTGGCCTCTGGATCCCAAAAGGGCTACATGATCCCGCCAGGGCTGGGGTTTGTAGCTGTTAGCCCGCGGGCCATGGCTGCTGCCGAGCGCTCTCGCTTTCCCAAGTACTACTGGAGCTTTAAGCTTGCCCAAAAAGCCCTGCGTCAAGGCACCACTCCCTTTACGCCGGCAGTGAACCTGTTCTACGCCCTACAGGTTACCCTGCGCCTAATGCGGGCCGAAGGATTGGAGGCCATCTACCGCCGCCATGCCCGCTTGGCCCAGGCCACCCGCGCCGGTGTCAAGGCCCTGGGGCTGAAGCTTTTGGTCAACCCCGAGTCAGCGGCTAGCCCCTCGGTAACAGCCGTGCTGGCTCCGGAAGGGATCAACGCCGACACCCTCCGCAGCACCCTGAAGAAACACTTCGACATTGCCCTTGCTGCTGGCCAAGATCACCTCAAGGGCAAGATCTTCCGCATCGGCCACCTGGGCTTCGTGAGCGAGCGCGATATTCTCACAACCCTGGCTGCTCTGGAATCGACCCTGCACACCCTGGGCTACAGCGACTTCTCTCCTGGAGCAGCTCTCAAAGCGGCCGAAGAAATCTTGGCCAACCCCTAGGGATCCCTGGCCCATGCTGTAGCTCTTGACACCTAGCGACCCTCCCTTGCCCTGGCTAGAATGGGTGAACCTGCTTAACAAAAGATAAAACTCCAGAGTTTACTTCTCTGGAGAGATGCCTGGTTGAGACTCAAGGGCTGTCATGCTGATTAGTTTGCAACGGGATCCCTGTCAAACTGCTTCGGCAGCAGAGTTGCGGCGAGTTCTGCAAGGGATCGGCCCCCTTTCTTGTCCCTGGCAGTACAACTTTCACCTGCACACCCGCTGTTCGGATGGGCAAATGGATCCGGTGGAACTGGCGGAGCAGGCGCGCCGGCATGGCCTCCAGGGCCTGGCCATCACCGATCACCACACCCTGAAGGGTTACCAACAGGCCCGCGCCCACCTGGATCGCCCCGATGATCCCATCCTCTGGTCGGGGATCGAGATTACAGCCAACTTGCTGGGCTGCGAGGTGCATATTCTTGGCTACGGGTTTGATCCTGCCGACCCTGTTTTGGATCCCTACATCCAAGGCGAGCAAGTGCCCGGCCTGGGTGCTGCTGAGGCCATTGGGGCCATTCAAGCAGCAGGAGGGTTGGCGGTGTTGGCCCATCCCTTTCGCTACTGGCTGCCTGCAGAAGTCCTCGTCCCGGCAGCAGCGGCCCTAGGAATCGACGGCCTCGAAGTCTACTACGCCTACAAGAATCCGGAACCTTGGGCTCCCAGCCCAGAAGAGACGGCGATCGGGGAGGAGTTGGCCCAGACCTACGGACTCTTGAAAACCTGTGGCACCGATTCCCACGGTTCCAGCATCCTCAGGCGTATTTAGCCGGCTCCACCTAGGGGCGGGGATAGAGCAACTGACCCAGGCGGCGCAACTGCTCGGCCGTGCCCATACACAGCAGCAGATCCCCTGGCTGCAGCAAGGTGTCGCTGGTGGGTCCGCCAATAAGCTGGCCATCGGCTCGCCGAATCGCCACCACCAAAGCGCCAGATCGGGCTCGCAAATTGGCTGCCCCCAAGGTTTGGCCAACATAGGGGCATTCTTGAGCCACCAGCTCGTACTCCTCTAGGTAAAAGGTACGATCCCGACCGGACAGGATCCCATCCACAAAGTCCACCACGCGGGGGCGCAAGGCAGCTGCTGCCATCCGCTTTCCGCCCGTAATGAAGGGGGAGATAGCGTGGGTGACACCTGCCCGCTGCAGCTTTTGCAAAGCCTCTTCCGTGTTGGCGCGGGCAACGGTGCGGATGCGAGGGTTCAGGGTGCGGGCCGACAGCACCACATAGAGGTTCTCGGCATCGGTGGAGAGTGCGGCGATCAGCCCCTCGGCCCGCTGCACCCGCGCCGCCAGCAAGGTGTCATCGAGGGTGCTGTCTCCCTGGAGAGCGATGTATCCCAGCTCTTGCGCCACCTGAATAGCTTCGGCAGATTGATCGATCACCAAAAACGGCACCCCCTCTGCCTGCAACTCTTGGGCCACCTGCCGCCCAATACGCCCAAAACCGCAAACGATGTAGTGGTTGTTCAGCGCTTCCATTTGTCTCTTCCACTTCCGCCGCCGGATCCCTTCCTGAAAATGCCCTTGGATGAGGGCCTCCGTAAAGCGATTCACCATAAACCCGATGCTCAAGACCCCCATCAGGATCAAGGCCGCTGTGAACAAGCGTCCCCGATCCCCAAGCGGCCTCACCTCCATAAAGCCTACAGTGGTTAGGGTGATGACGCTCATGTAAAAGGCTTCCACCCACGGCCACTGCTCCACCCAGTGGTACCAGAGAGTGCCGATGAGGACCACGCCCAGCAGCGCCCCCACACCCAATCTCAGATCGCGGCGGATGCCGGGATCTCTTTTGGCAGCTTGCAAGGGTGGACGCACTGAGGCCATGGAGCCAATACAATGGGGAGGAGGAAAAGGGTTGCTGAAAGGCAGATGCCCGAGTACGTCAAGATCGAGTATCGGATCGACAAAAACGGACAGGTAACGGAGACCGTGCTAAACGGCAACGGCTCCAGTTGTACGCTAGCGACTGCGGAGCTGGAAGCAGCTCTTGGAACGGTGCAAAAACGAGAGCTGCTGCCTGAGTTTCATCAGCCGGCAGAAACTGAGATAGAATCACGGGTTTCTTTGCAACAAACCTGCTGAGTCCCACCTCTACCTGCTCATTTTCTCTTCTTGCCCCTCTTGCCGGCGTTGGCAGCCCGCGCCGCTTCAACTGCTCCTTGGAACAGCCAAACGGCTAGGGGAGCGGCCACGATCAAGATGATGCTAGTGGGGCCAACGCCAAAGTCCGGCTTACCAGAAGCCAACTCGAAGATTGAGCCCACAGCGGCAATGGCGCTGACGCAGGAAACCGCTAGGAGCAGGTAGCTTTTGACAGGGGTGGTCATGGGGAACCCGTCTGGAGACTACAGTTAGGGGCTAGGGCCTGTCCAGCCTAAGAGCAAGCCGGCTAGACTTCTCTTCGCAAAAAAGCCCCCTCATCTTTGAGAGGGCTAGCTTTTTTTCTATACTACTACGGGTAGGGCTCCGCCCCAGCAAGCCGAAGTCGGGGTTGCTAGCCTACAGTTCGATTTACCCCTTGACAATGATCTTGCCAACCATTCCGGCTCCCCGATGGGGCGTGCAGTAGTAGGTGTACTCGCCCGGCGGGACATCGACAAAGGCCGTCTCGACCACTTGGCTGGGAGCAGTGAGCAGGGCCTTGTGGGAGAGCTTGGCTGCCAGGGCCGCATCGCCACCGGGTACTTTGTCGAAAACAATGTTGTGGGGATAGACCTTGTTGTTGACCCACCGAACAGTATCCCCTTGCTGGATGGTGAGGACAGGGGGATCGTAAATGAGCTGGGCCTTATCGGAGCCCATTTTGACCGTGTAGGTTTCAGCAGCAGCAGGGTTGGACAAAAACGCCCCTGCAGCCATCCCGAGCACAAGGGTGAGGAGAACAAGCTGTAGACGCTTTGCCAGGTTAAAAACAAACAACATGGATCCCTCTCAAAACGTAACAGCACTTACTCTTCTGCTGCTTGGCCACCGCTTTCCAAGCTGTGAAGCGTGCCTGGTCATGCAGGAGGAGTGACAGCTCTATCTTAACCCAACTTTAGGCATCTTTAAGCATGGAAAGCATCTTTAAAAAGCGTAGAGCTTTTTAAGCATAGGGCCTATACCCTCACAGGCTGTATCATGAGGGCAGCTACAGCAAACAGCTTTGCCAGAATCAGTTAAACTACGCGGTGGGACATCCCGGGTCTGCTCGCTGACGGCTCTTGCGAAAGCTCCCCGTTAAAGCGAGAAGCCCATGCTGCACCTACCTACAGGATCAGTGCCGGGAGTATGTCGCGTGTAGGGCGGCCGTGCTTCTTCTCTCAGGTTGCCCCTGCGTTCACGGCCAGCTTCCAAGAGGCTTCTGGCAAAATCTGGACCTGCCCCATTAGCACTGCCCTAAGCTTGGGCAGAGTCCTCAAGCTGGAGATGCACTACTAGGTGCAGAGGTGAAGGTTCTTCCCAGCGGCTTTGTAGCAGCTCTTTGGCTTGAGAGGGATCCGCCGCCTCCCCTAGATACCCACCACCTATACCTAGACTGGTATTGTAGGTTTTTAGGGCCAGAGGTGGGCAATTTCCCGAAGCCTAACCTCGTTCAGGAAAGCAATGCTAAAGTGCCGCTTGCACAGCAGGCTATTTGAGGTAAATTGGCGGATTCGTAGGACTTCCTCAACAACGGACTGAATAGTGATAGCTTTTGTCAGATTGAGTTGGATCGAATGCTGTTTAACTGATTTCGAGAGTTAAGGCCTATCTCTAGAAGAAAGCCAAAACGGTTTTTTTGGCAGCATACGGACCAGCCGCTGAGATCCCTAGGGCTCTAGAGTGGGCTGGCTGTCCTCAAGGGGCCGTTGGGTTAAGGGCCCTTTCCTGGGAAGGTCCTCCCAGCTTGAGCGCTTGAGTAAGCAATCCTTGCTGCAGGTAGGAGGCGCACTGGCCTAAGTTAGCTTAACATGGTTTCAGAGGTGGGCCAGGCGTTACCTTCGTAACCGTGGCTAACTGACCCAGCCTCTAGAGATTGGCTCCTCTTTCCTTGCACTGCAGGCAAAAAGACAATGGTAGGCATCTTCAGGCGCTTTTTCGGCTCTCGTGGTCGAGCAGCTTCCCAAAGCTTATCAGAAACGGTTTCCCAGCCGGCCAAAAAGAAAGACAACACCTTCTTTCTCAACCCGGATGAGGCCAAGACCCTTGGCAACATCGAATACATGCGCACTCCTAGGATTGTGAAGCACACCTTTAAAGACTTTGGTTCTGGCAGCAAGATAGAGGTGGTGGAGGAGGTGTCTTCCTTGAGCAAGGTTAAGTTGACTGAAGAAAAAAGCAAAGCTTCTGAACCTGTTGCCGAACAGGGCTCCCTCACCTCCAACAGCGGCAGCGGAGTGGCCTCACGCCGCGGAGGAGGATCTGACCTAGATAGGTTCCGCGAGATGGCTCGCAGCTTACGGAAAAAGTAGGCTAGCCGCGAGTGGACTAGCGCCCAGATTCAACCCATCAATCAGCACCGAAGGGAAAGGCAATGGCAATCAAGCGAGGCACCCTGGTAAGAGCCATCCGTGAGAAGCTGCAGGGCAGCTTGGAAGCCCAAGCCAGTGATCCCATGATCCCCAACTACGTCTTTGACACGGCTGGAGAAGTGGTGGAGATTAAGGGAGACTACATCCAGATTAAGTTTGGAGCTGTTCCCACCCCTCCGATCTGGCTGCGGGTTGATCAGGTCGAGGAAATTGCCGGTTAGGTTGCTCCCTGCCGGAAGAAAGAGGGAGGCAGTGGTATCTCTTGCTCCGCCCAGCCGCGAGCAACTTTTGCGACGGCGGCAACTTCTGCGCCAAGAGCGGCGTCGCCGTTTTTGGCAGGGATCCTGGCGCTTGGCCAGTTCCACAGCTCTCCTGCTACTGCTGGTGCAAAGCCTGCAGCAGCCCTACTGGCAAATTCGTCGACCAGAGCAGATTCAGGTCAGCGGTAACCACTGGGTGGATCCCGACTGGATCCGGAGGCAATTGCCTCTGACCTATCCGATAAACATCTGGCAGGTGCAGCCAGCAGCGTTGGAAAAAGCCTTGCTGGGATCCCCGGCTTCCCCTTTCCAGAGCGTCCAGGTGCGGCGGCGGTTGCTGCCAGTGGGAGTTGTTGTCCAGGTGCAGGAACGGCAGCTGATTGCCCGTGCTCGCCGAGGCGACCAAACGGGTTGGGTGGATCGAGAGGGCAACTGGCTGCCCCCGGATCCCTACCGTTTCCTTGAGTCCTTGCCCGAGTTGGAGGTGCTGAGCTGGGAGAGCCACCCACCCGAGCAATGGGCGCCACTGCTCGAAGCCCTGCAACTGTCTGAAGTTCCAATCAGGGCAGTGGATTGGCACGCCGGCGGAGGGATTACCCTACACACTGAGCTGGGCAATGTTTATCTGGGGCCGCTTTCTGACCGCCTGTCCTTGCAAATTCAAATCCTCAACCAAATGCGGGATCTGGGCCGATACTGCGAGTGTACGCCCGAGGAAATTCTCCAGATTGATCTAAGCAGCCCCACCGTGCCCACCTTGCAGCTTACCCCTGCCGCCATGCAGAGGCGCCAGAAGGATCTGGAGCAACGCTAGACTATTCCCTTGGCTAAAGCCAACTCCATCCCGCAGGTGTGAAGGTAGCTCTGTCCCTGGCCTTGGCTGCCTGCGCTGGGGGGCTAGCTTGCAGACCAGGGTCAGAGTTTGCTGCATAGTAGTGTAGTCGTCTTACGTTGGAGGGCGGCTAGATCCTGGGGCTGCCGTGCCGCGTTTTTTTCTGATGAAGACAGGGCCAGCGGTGGAGGTTAGCCAGTTGTGGGTCGCCTACCCTGGTTGCCCACTGGTTCTGCAAGGGGTGGATCTCAGAGTTGAAGTTGGCCAGCGGGTGGGGGTTATCGGCCCCAATGGTGCCGGCAAAACTACCCTGTTCCTTGCTCTTGCGGGTCTCTTGCCCCTCCGCGCTGGGCAGATTACGTTGTTTGGGGAGCCGCTGCAACCTGGCCAATTTCGGCCTGAGGTGGGGCTAGTGTTTCAGGATCCCGATGACCAACTGTTTGCTGCCTCTGTGGCGGAGGATGTGGCCTTTGGACCGCGCAATCTCGGTTGGCCTGAAGCGGAGATTATCGCCGCCGTACAGTCAGCCCTGCAGAGGACTGGCACCCTGCATCTAGCCAATCGCCCACCCCACCGCCTCTCCAGTGGCGAAAAGCGTCTGATTGCCATCGCTGGGATCCTGGCGATGCAGCCCCAGTTGGTGCTCTACGACGAGCCGACCGCTAACCTGGATCTGCGGGCGCGACGGCAGCTAATCGCCTTTTTCCAGCAAGTAGGCCACACCTTTCTGCTGGCCTCCCACGATCTGGAGCTGATCCTTGAGGTGTGCGATTGGGTGATCCTTTTGGATCAAGGCCGCGTCTGGGCTCAGGGATCCCCCAGGCAGCTGCTAAGCCAAGCCGACCTCTTGGAAGCGCATAGTCTGGAGGTGCCCCCTTCGCTGCGCTGTCAGGGAAAGAGTGGCTAAGCTGGTGACTCTGAGGAGAAGGAGTGTCAAGAACTGTTTGTTAACAGTTAACAACAGTCGTGCTTTCTTAATAAAAGCTATCACTCCAATTAAGAATATTGATTTTTATTCGGGGTGATTGGGGATATCATTCTGCTTAGGTTGGGGATCCTCGCTCTGAGCTATCTCAGCCGAATTCTCTGTATGATTTCAGCAAGGGATAGGTTGAGCTCAGAGTTGACAGTTTTGCCTTCCTGCGCGATGGCTCCCTTGAAATCCCGATGGCTCCTAGTGGCTCGTCCCAACCTAGTCCGAGGTCTGTTGCTAAGCAGGTCTTTCTTGGGCAAAAAGGGGGGAGGAAGCGTCTAGGTCAGTCAGGGTTGGTTTTCCTGAAGGGATCACCAGGTGAGGCAGAGACAGAAGGATCTTCACTTGAGGTCAACGAAGTAGCCAGATCCTAGCAGCAAGCCAATCGGCAAGACAGTGGCTGCTAGGTTGAACTTCACGGTGCTTAGGAACTAGGCGTTCAAAGGGGTGGAGAGTTGATATGCCTATTGCGGTTGGAATGATTGAAACGCGGGGGTTTCCAGCAGTAGTAGAAGCAGCCGACGCCATGGTGAAGGCAGCGCGTGTCACGCTGGTGGGCTACGAAAAAATTGGCAGCGGGCGCGTCACTGTGATCGTGCGGGGTGACGTCTCCGAGGTGCAGGCCTCGGTAGCTGCCGGTTTGGAATCTGCCAAGCGGGTAAGCGGTGGCGAGGTTCTCTCCCACCACATCATCGCTCGGCCGCATGAAAACCTGGAGTACGTGCTGCCCATTCGCTACACCGAAGCGGTGGAGCAGTTTCGCACCTAGCCCGGAAGCTGGTTAACCCATCTCAGCGTAAGGAGTCCCTATGGCCATCGCAGTTGGAATGATTGAAACGCTGGGCTTCCCAGCGGTAGTGGAAGCGGCCGACGCCATGGTGAAGGCAGCGCGCGTCACCTTGGTGGGCTACGAGAAAATTAGCAGTGGGCGCGTCACCGTGATCGTGAGGGGCGATGTCTCTGAGGTGCAGGCCTCGGTAGCTGCCGGCATCGAAGCGGTGAAGCGGGTCAACGGCGGCCAGCTGCTCTCCTGGCACATCATTGCTCGTCCCCACGAAAACCTGGAGTACGTGTTGCCCATTCGCTACACCGAGGATGTGGCCCAGTTCCGCGAAGGGGTCAATGCCATTCGTCCCTTCACGCGTCCCTAGATGCGTATTGCGATTGTACGGGGTACCGTCACCAGCACCCAGAAGGATCCCAGCCTGACGGGCGTGAAGTTCCTGGTGGTGCAGTATGTCGATCTCGAAGGCCGGCCGCAGCCAGACTATGCTGTGGCTGCTGACCCAGTGGGAGCCGGCGCCGAGGAATGGGTGCTGGTCAGCCAAGGTAGCGCGGCTCGCCAACCGCGGGGAAACGAAACCCGACCTTTGGATGCCGTGGTGATGGCCATTATTGACACCGTTAGCATTGACGGTCGCTCCGTCTACAACAAGCGCGAGCAACGCTAGCTGGGATCCTTCCCTTTCCTCTTTGATTGGGTCTAGAGGCTCACGGTTATGCCTGCTCAAACCTACGCTGCGCCGCCAACGCCCTGGTCACGTCGCTTGGCGGAGCCTACCATTCATCCCTCTGCTTACGTCCACTCCTTTTCCAATCTCATCGGGGATGTGCGCGTCGGCGCCCAGGTGCTCATCGCCCCTGGAACTTCCATCCGCGCCGATGAAGGATCCCCCTTCTACATTGGCGACGGCTCCAATATCCAGGATGGGGTGGTGATCCACGGCCTGGAGCAAGGGCGGGTCATTGGGGAAGATGGCCAGCCCTACTCGGTGTGGATTGGCAAGAACACCTCCATTGCCCACATGGCCTTGATCCACGGGCCAGCCTATATAGGCAACAACTGCTTCATCGGCTTCCGCTCCACCGTGTTCAATGCGCGGGTGGGAGATGGCTGCATCATCATGTTGCACTGCCTCATCCAGGATGTGGAGATCCCGCCGGGCAAATATGTGCGCTCCGGCTCCATCATCACCAACCAAGCTGAGGCTGACCGGCTACCGGATGTCCAAGATAGCGATGCCAAGTTTGCTCAGCACGTTATCGGCATTAACCAAGCCCTGCTGGAGGGCTACCACTGCAGCGAGAACCTCGTCTGTATTGCTCCTATTCGCAACGAGCTGATGCAAGCCCGCGCTTCTGATTCTTCCTCCTCTCTTGCCAATGGGCACAACGGCAGCGGATCCCTTCTAAGTCCAGAGGTGGTGGAGCAGGTGCGCGCCCTCTTGGCCCAAGGCTACCGGGTGGGCCTGGAATACGCTGATCCCCGCCGCTTCCGCGTCTCCTCTTGGCAGAGCGAAGGCCCAATCCTCGGCACCCACGAGGCCGAGGTGGTGCAATCGCTGGAAGCTCTTCTAGCAGCCCACCGCGGGGAGTATGTGCGCCTGTTGGGGATCGATCCCAAAGCCAAGCGGCGGGTGCTGGAGCAGATTATCCAAACCCCAGAAGGTCCCGCAACCCCCTCGGGATCCTCTGGCCGCCTTTCGGTGGCTATGCCAGGCTCCAGCAGGGGGGAATGGCGTCTGGAGGAGGAGATCCAAAGCCTGGTGGCCCAAGGGTACCGCGTTGGCCTGGAAGTGGCCGATGCTCGCCGCTACCGCACTTCTTCGTGGCAGACCTTGGGTACTTTCAGCGGCTCGGTCCAGGAGATCCTAACGGCTGTGCGGGCAGCCCTAGCCGAGCACGCGGGAGAGTACGTGCGCCTGTTGGGGATCGATCCCAAAGCCAAGCGGCGGGTGCTAGAGAAGGTGATTCAGACCCCCAAAGGTCAGGTGGGCAGCAGTCCGGCGGAGGCGGGCGCGGCGACAAGCACGACTTCTGCTTCTGGGGCAGGGGACAGCAGCAGCCCGGATTTGGAGCTGCAGGAAGAGGTGCACCGGTTACTGGCCCAGGGCTACCGCATCGGCTACGAATATGCCGACGAGCGCCGCTTCAAAACTTCCTCTTGGCAGAGCGGGCCGGTCCTTCGCGCTAGCCGTGGGCCAGAGGTGTTGGCCGAGCTGAGGGCGGCGCTGGCAGAGCACCAGGGCCACTACGTGCGCCTGCTGGGGATCGATCCCAAAGGGAAAAAGCGGGTCTATGAGCGCCTCATCCAGACCCCCAGTGGCAAGCCGCCCACTTCTGCGCCAGCAGCTCAAGGAGCGCCGGTGGCTGCAGTTTCCCCTCCCTCCACCCCTAGGCGACTTAGCAGCGAGGTGGTGTCGCAAGTCCAGCAACTACTTAGCCAGGGCTACCGCATCGGCACTGAACACGCTGACAAGCGCCGCTTTCGCACCTCCTCTTGGCAAAGCTGTAGCCCCATTGAAGCCACGCAATTGGACCAAGTGGTAGCAGCCTTGGAGGCCTGCCTAGAGGAACATCGCGGCGAGTACGTGCGCCTGCTGGGCATTGACCCCAAATCTAAGCGGCGGGTGCTGGAGCAGATTATCCAAACCCCTTGAGGAGTTCCGGGTTGGTTTCCAGCCAGCCCTCTAGCGATGAGAAGCACCTTGGCTTCCACTCTGCCCACCTCCCTCAGGTCCCAAGCCTGGCTTGTGCAGAGCGGTAAAGCCCACTACGTTGTCAGTGGTGAGGTAGACATAGAGGAGGAGGCAAGCATCGGCCCAGGGGTGCTGCTGCGCGCCAATCCCGGCTGCCGTATCCACATCGGGCGGGGCGTCTGTATTGGCGCGGGATCTATCCTGCACGCCTGTGGGGGATCCCTGGTTGTGGAGGCGGGGGCTACTTTGGGAAGGGGGGTGCTGGTGATTGGGCAAGGCACCATTAGCGAAAATGCCTGCATTGGCTCGGAAGCCACGCTGCTCAACTGTTCAATACTCCGCCAGGCAGTCATTCCTCCCGGCTCGCTACTTGGGGATCCCACCTGGGGAAGCGAGCAAGAGACGGCTGGAGTAACCCAGACAGAGCCAGAAGAGGCAGAGAGGGTGCAAGAGTTGCCCGCAGCCCCCGCCCAAGGGGTGCCTGAGGCCAAGACCCCTCCTCCTTCTCCTAAGGCAGAGGTAACCCCTCAGGAGCAGGCAGAGCCAACGCAAGAAAAGAGGGGGGTGGGCAAGCTCAACGGGATCCCAGGCCGTGCCGAGCTGGAGCGGCTGTTGGGCAAGATCTACCCTCACCGTCAGGTTCTCTCCTCGCGGGATGGGCGGTTCTGAGAGCTACCCTGGCATCGAGGAAGTAGAGTTCCATGTCCACCTCTCTAGGCCTTATTCAGACGCGCAGCTTCCCCGTCATTGTCCGCGTTGCCGACGCCATGACCAAGTCGGCCGGCGTGACTCTCATTGGCTTTGAGAAGATCTCCGGCGGCTACTGCACGGCAATTGTGCGGGGGAACATCGCCGATGTGCGCATTGCCATCGAAGAGGGGATTGAAGTGGCTCGCCAGTTTAACCAGGAGGAGATCTCCAGTCTGGTGATCCCAAGGCCCCTGCCCAACCTAGAGGTGGTGCTGCCCATCAGTAGCAAGCTGTCTCAACTGGCCCAAAGTCGGGGCTACAGCCGCCTCAGCAACCTAGCCGTGGGCCTGCTGGAGACCCGCGGCTTCCCCGCTATGGTGGGGGCTGCTGACACAATGCTGAAAACAGCCGATGTGCAGCTAGCCGCCTACGAGACCATTGGCGACGGCTTGTGTACGGTCATCATTCGCGGCACGGTCTCCAACGTGGCCATTGCCATCGATGCGGGCATGTACGAGGCAGAGCGCATCGGCGAGCTAAACGCCGTGGCCGTGATCCCACGCCCCCTCGACGAACTGGAGCAGGCCCTGCCGGTGGCCAGTTGTTTTGTTGCTCAGCCGGTTACCTTGCCCGTGGCGATCCCTCAAGCTCAGAAAGAAGAGGTACAGCGCAGCGAGAGGGCGGGAGAGCGGATCCCAGTCTATTTGGAGCCCCCAGGCACTCCCTAGGCTCACCGCTAGACAGCAAGCCAAGCAGGAAAAAAAATGCTAGGCTACTGGAAGACCTGGGTCCGTGCGGCTCGGACGCCCAAACCGTGTCAGGATCGGAAGATAGCAGCACTACGGGATGCTCTGAGCAGGCGCGTCAACCCAGGTCGCCCTTTTCCCGCAGCTGGGTTCCACGGGCACTAGCAGGGCACACCCTATGGCTGAAAAAGACAATCCCCTTGCCAACTTGGCTCAAAAGGCCTTCTACTTCGGCATGGGTCTGGCGGCGCTAGTTGCCGACAACGTCCCCAAGGTGGCTGGGAATGCCAGAGACCGCCTGCTGGAGCTGCGCAAGCAGGTACAGGTTCTAGTAGATGAATTGGTAGAGCTGGGGGCGATGAGAGCCGAGGAGGCGCGAGCCTACATGGACGCTATTGCCGCCACTGTCAGCCGCAAGGAAGAGGGAAAGGCTGCCGGTGGCCCCCGCAGAATCACCATTGAAGATATGGGCGAGGCAGAGGCAGAAGGGAGCACTGCCATTGAGCTGTCAGAGGCAGCTCGACTGCGTCAGCAGATTGCTGAGCTGCAGGCAGAATTGGAGCGGATCAAGAAAGAGGCCGGTAAAGCCTAGCTTGGCAGAGTATACAGGTTGCACTGCAAAGGCCAGCTTGAGCTCTAAGTAACGCGTCCTGGAGGACTCGAACCCCCGACATCCGGTTTTGGAGACCGACGTTCTACCAGCTGAACTAAGGACGCACTAGAGACTAGCTTTCTATCTAGCCTAGCAAGTTTCCCTGTAGCTTTAAAGGGCCTCCTCCTGGAGATCTTCCTTGGCTTTGATGCGCGTGGCTTTGCCTACTCGCTTCCTCAGGTAGAAGAGCTTGGCGCGGCGCACTTTGCCCCGCCGTAGCACCTGAATGGACTCGATGCGCGGCGAGTGAACTGGGAAGACGCGCTCCACGCCAATGCCCTGGAAAACCTTGCGCACGGTGATGGTGCGGTTGAGACCTGCATGGCGCATGGCAATGACCGTGCCTTCAAAAGTTTGCACTCGCTCTTTGCCACCTTCTTGAATGCGTACCCCCACCCGCACCTGATCCCCAACGTGGATCTCAGGTAGGTCCGGCTTCAGGTATTCCGCCTCCACAAGGCGGAGGATGGCCTCGGGGTTGATGCGAGCGTTCATGGCTTTCCCGCGCTCTCAGCAGCTAACTATCGTAGCAATCCCCCTGCTTTTTGTACAGGTCTCGAAGGGCCGGACGACCCCGGAGCTCAAGACTGCGTTGGCGCCCCTCTCTTTGCTAGATAGGCTAGATTGTAGGCTCTTGTGAGAGGCGGGAGACGCCGTGAAGCCCCAGACGGGATCCCTGCCCCCTGCCAAATCTGCAGACCAACCCCTGCTCCAGCCCGAAGCCCCTAGGAAAGGGTGGCCTACTGGCTGGATTCTCCTGGGTCTGCTGCTGGCTAGCTTGGGAGGGGGTGGTATTTTGGTTCAGCGGTACCTCCAGCAGCAGAGGGTACAGCGCCTACAAAGGTTGACGGTGCCCGTCGAGGTAGTGGATCTAGTCCAACGGCTGCGGGTAAGCGGCCAGGTGCAGCCCATTCGCCAGGTGAATGTTGGTCCTCGAGAGGCGGGCCGTTTGGCGGAGCTATTGGTGGATCAGGGGGATGAGGTGGTGGCAGGGCAGGTGCTAGCCCGGATGGACTACGGCGATCTAACTAGCGGCATTCGCCAAGCCCAAGCCCGCATCCAAGAGCTACAGGCCCGCCTGGCGGAATTGCAAGCCGGCGAGCGACCCCAGGTCATCGCAGCAGCCCAGGCCAGGGTGGATGCGGCGCGGTCGCAGGTGAGTTTGGCCCAAAAGGAGCTGGAACGGATTCAGGCGCTGGTGCAGGAGGGGGCTGTAGCCCGCAGCGAGCTGGATCAACGCCTAGCTCGCTTGGAACAAGCGCAAGCGGACTTGCAAGCTGCCCAACAAGAGTTGGAGCGATTGCGGTTAGGTAGCCGCCCAGAAACGCTGCGGCAGATCCAAGCCCAGATTGCCCAGGCCCAAGCCGAGCTAGCCCAGCGACAATCTCGCCTAGCTGAGGCCGAGGTCCGGGCGCCCTTTTCCGGTGTGGTGGTGCAGCGCTTTGCCGAGGTGGGATCCTTTGTAACTCCCACAACCGCAGCTTCCGACGCCACTGCTGCTTCCTCCAGCTCCATCCTGGTGCTGGCCCAGGGGATTGAGGTGCGAGCGGAGGTGCCGGAGGCGCAGATTGCCCAGGTGCGGGTGGGACAGCCGGTGGAGATCCGATCCCTGGCCTATCCGGATCGAGTGGTACGGGGACGAGTGAAGCGGATTGCCCCTGCCACGGTGGTGGTGCGGGAGGTCACCGTCTTTCGGGTCGCGATCGAGCCGGAGCAGGAGGCAGACTTTCTGCGCATTGGCATGAACGTCTCGGTGGATTTTCTCGGGGAGCAGCAACCCCAAGCCCTCACGGTGCCCTCGGTGGCCATCCTGCGGGAGGGGGGCCAAGAGGGGGTAATCCTGTTGGATCCGCAAACCCAGCGGCCTGTCTATCGGCCAGTAGAAACGGGCCTCACCCAGGGAGGGATCACCCAGATCCTTTCCGGCCTGCAGGCGGGGGATCGGGTCTTTACGGCGCTGCCGCCAGGAGTAACCCTGCAGAGTTTGCTTCCACAAGAGCGCCGTCCTAGCCGAAGTGGGAGAGTTAGGCCGCACCCATGAGCTTTCTGGTTGCAGCCAAAATGGCCTGGCAAATGGTGCGACGGCACCGCTTGCGCACAGGCTTGAGCATGCTGGGGATCCTCATCGGCAACGCGGCAGTGGTAGCCATTGCTGGCTTTGGCCATGCTGCCCAGGAGCTGGCTGTGGATCAGTTTCGGGCTTTGGGCACCAATTTGCTGATTGTCTTCTCTTCCAGCTTTGGCCTAGCGGATGCCAGCAACGTCCGTCCTCTTACCCTCGACGACCTGCGGGCGATTGCTGCGGAAGTGCCTGCGGTATCGGCAGCTGTCCCCAGCCTGGCGGTCAATGTGCGGGCTGTGCGGGGCGGGGTGGATCGCCGCTATGAGGTCATAGGCACCTGGCCGGAGTATTTGTCGGTGCTGAATTTAGAGGTCGAGGAGGGCCGCTTCCTCTTGCCAGCGGACATTGAGGAGCAGCGCCCGGTGGTAGTGCTGGGCAGTGAGGCCGCCCGCGAGCTGTTCGGCTTGGATCCCGCCGCCGCTATTGGAGAGACGCTGCTGCTCAACAACTTGCCCTTTGAGGTAGTCGGCATTTTGCGCCCCAAGCCAACAGTGTTTGGCAACAACGATGCCCGCCTGTTTCTGCCGGTAGACGTGGTGGCCAACCGCTTTGTTGGACGGCGCTCTCCCTATGGCCTGGAGTTGACGGCCATCTTTGTCTCGGCCCGCTCCGAAGCAGATTTGCCGGCTGCTGAGTTCCAGATCCGCAACCTGTTGCGCCAGCGGCACCAACTGATAGGAGAAGATGACTTCGTCATCCGCAACCAGAAAGTGTTGCTGGATGGGGCAGCCAGGATTTTAACTCTGCTGCGGGTACTGCTGAGCGGCACAGCGGCGCTCTCGCTGCTGGTGGGTGGGGTGGGGATCATGAACGTGATGTTGATCTCGGTGGCAGAACGCACCCCTGAGATTGGCTTGCGCAAGGCAATTGGGGCCGACAGTCGGCAAATTTTGCAGCAGTTTGCAACCGAGGCTATCCTGATTGCCGTCAGCGGGGGAGTGGCCGGGATCCTCCTCAGCAGCAGCCTCCTGGTGGCAGTGCGAATGTTTACCCCTTTGGCCACGACTGTCGATCCCGTGGCAGTGGTCATATCTTTTTCCCTCTCGACGGGGGTTGGACTGGTCTTTGGCATTTTCCCCGCCCGCAAAGCGGCGCAACTGGATCCCATTGAGGCCCTGAGAGCCTGAGATCCACCGTCTGTAGGATAGTAGGTGTGAGGTGCCCGCTGTTCGCTAAGGAGCTTTCCCTTGGTCAAAGAGCGAGTAGAGGTAATTGTCCCAGCCACTACCGCCAACCTGGGGCCAGGGTTTGACTGCATGGGTGCAGCCCTGCAGCTCTACAACCACTTCCAGTTTCGCGAGATCCCTGCTGGACTCAGCATTCACTATCGTGGCAGCGATCCTATCAGCCAGGGCAAGGACAACTTGGTGTATCGCGCCTTCTGCCGGGCCTTCGAGCTGCTGGACAAGCCTGTGCCGGGAGTGGAAATTGAGATTACCCTCAACGTGCCCCTGGCGCGGGGTCTGGGCAGTTCTGCCACTGCTATTGTCGGCGGCCTGCTGGGAGCCAATGCCCTTGGATCCCTTAACCTAGCCTCCGAGACCCTCCTCCAGTTAGCCATTGTCCTCGAAGGTCACCCCGACAACGTGGTGCCCGCCCTTCAAGGCGGCTGTCAGCTCTGTGTGCAGGGACAGCAAGGGCAGTGGGTGTTCTGCCCGGTGGAGTGGCACGAGCGCATTGGGATTGTGGCAGCGGTGCCTAACTTCAAGCTCTCCACTCAGGCAGCCCGCGAGATCCTGCCCAAGTCCGTCAGCTTGGCCGATACCGTTTTTTCCAGCAGCCATCTGGGGCTGCTCATCCGCAGCTTGCAGTCGGGGCGGGTGGACTGGCTAAGGGTGGCTTTGCAGGATCGGCTGCACCAACCGGCCCGCATGGAGTTGATCCCTGGTTTCAAGGCAGTCCAGGAGGCAGCCCTGGCTGCAGGAGCCTACGGAGTGGTGATCAGCGGGGCTGGGCCTACCCTCCTGGCGTTCTGTGCGCCCGAGGAGCGAGAAGGGGTAGGAGCGGCCATGGTCAGCGCCTGGGCCCAGCTAGGTATCGAGGCAGAAGCGAAACCCCTGAGTTTGGATTGGCAGGGGGGAAGAGTAATCATCCACTCTAGAGATGAGGAGCTATCTGAGAGATAAACGTCGTCCCTGGTGCCCCACACCGCTAGCCCAAGCAGAGCGGGCAAGGGTAGGACGGACAGCAGAGCTGTCTTCTTGCAAGAGCAAGCTGGAGGCCTTCTTGGGTCAGCAGGACGGAGTCCGTAAGTCGCGCTTCATGCTGGGCTAGGGAGGAGTTAAAGAGGCAAGCGCTCTGTTTGCCCCGATTTTCCAGATTTGCTCTTTGTTGGCTAGGGAGGCAAGCAGCTTGCTCGGCAGGTAGAGAGTCTATCAGCACCAGCTAGTAGCCATCAGGCAGTTGCTCTAGCAACAAGCCGGGGGAGCTAGGCTTAGGGTCAAATTCAGTTGAGGATGAGACGGGGCTACAGGTAAGATCCATGGGGGTAAACCCCAAGGGGAAGCTCTAGACTGACAGAACAAGGAAGGTGGCTGCGCTGAGGATTGGGTAAGTAAGGTAAAACAGAGAAAAAAAGTTGCCAGGGGAGTCATTGTACCAGCTATGGTTTCGTAGCTATTGGAGCTAACGATCTGGAGGTTTTAGCTTGAAGCCTTCTGAAGCAGGTAGTCGCTGTTTGCTGAGCTTTGTGGGGAAGCGTAACATCTTATCCTAAGTTGTGACGGAGCTGAAATGTCGGTTCTGGGGAGCGCTTGTTTTCCCTAGAATGGGATCGCTAGCCTGGATCACTCTTGCAGTTTAGCCCTTACCCTAGGCGATGGATGATGCCATGACTCCTGAGATGATACGTCAATTCTGGTCTTTGGTCAGCGAGATCGGCAGACCGGATTGGCTGAATCAGCGTGACGATGACTTGGTCAATCTCATCCTGAATGCCTGTCAGAAAAGATATGCCCTCAGCACGGTCGATACCTCAGTTCTCAACCGTTACATTACTCTCCGCCTGCCTCTAATCCGCGAAATTGTTGTGGACTAAAGCAAGGTAGGAAACTTTTTTCTTGTCATGGCGATTGCACGGATTACTTTGCTCGTCTACGGGGTGCTGCTTTTGGTAGGCGGAGTAGTCGGTTATAGAAGAGGCAAAAGTCTCAAGTCTTTAGTTGGAGGTTTGGTGGGAGCTGTTCTCAGCGGAGCTAGCTATGGCCTCCTGGGAGCGGATCCCCGTTGGGGCCTAGGCTTGGGCTTAGGGACGGCGGCGCTGGGATCCCTTCTTTTTGCCTTGCGCTACCGCAAAACTGGCAAATTTCTGCCCGCTGGTCTGATGTTGGCCGTGAGCTTGACGGCTGTTCTTCTCTTGGGCTTAAGTTTCGTTGAGGTTCTCCCCAGTCCTAGGGGGTGAGGGATCTTCCACAGCTTGTAGCTAGAGGAGCTTCCTACCACAAGGCGGTCTATCCCTGTCGCGGCAGCGGCGCGGAGTGTTTGCCAGGGGGCCTGCGCTGCCTTTTTTGGGCAGGTTTGGGCTGCTGGGCGTCCTTGCTCTAAGCTGAGAGCTCAGCGAGGAGCGACGCGATAGAAGCGAGTGGTGGTCGCCCATTCGCGGGCAGGGATCTTCTCGACGAGGATGGCGCGGGCGATGGCGTCGCCTAGTCTGGATCCCTCCACCTGCACACGGGCAAAGGAGCCACTCTCTTCAAAAGCAACGATCTCCTGGAAGTTGAGCGGCCGGGGGGAGGCCACCGCCAACACTTGGGCTTGGCCAAAGGGCGGGGCAATGGTCAGGCGGTAGCTGGCGCCAGGGGGTGGGAAGGTGCGCACTTCGCCGGCCCGCAGAAACTCCTCTCCACCCGAGAAGGGATTGGGCAAAATAAGGTGAGTGCGTCCATCGGCTTGGATGCTAAACAGGTAGACGTAGGCGTCACGGTTGGTACTGAGAGTCAGGCGAATCGGCTCGCCAGGCCGGTAGATGGGGTTAGAGCCGCGCCGATCCAGCTCCAAGGTCACCTGCAAGTCGGAAGGCACAGGGTTGACGAGGATGGAGCGGGCCCCGGTTTCTAGGCGAGTGTCAGCTAGTTGTAGCCTTGGCAGCGAGGGGTAGATGCCCAGCGTTTTGGGAAAAACAGCGGCGGTGGGCGCCACCGACAGCCCCAAAGCCAGCGGCAGGAAGAGCAGTTTGGCGTCCATGGTTCGCACCTGACATTCAGTGGCTATGTTCAGCCTAGGAAGGGGCAGAGTTTTACTGGAGCGAGCTTCGCGCAATCTCAGATCTCCTGCTGAGGCAGTTTCCCTTGCTGCAGATGGCAGGCCCAGGGGGAAAAGCGCTGAACCGCTTCTCACCTTTGGGTGGGAAAACTGGGAGATCCCAGCTAGAAAGAGCTAAGCTGCAGATCAGGGATCAACCTTGCCTATGGCCAGCGACAGTTACCAAGAAGGCATCGCAGCGGTTCAGGCGGGCGATTTTCCGGCTGCCATTCAAGCATTTCGCCGGGCAGTTGCCGAGGATCCCACCCATACAGAGGCTCGCTATAAGTTGGCCTGGGTGCTGGGTATGAGCGGCTATCTGGATCCAGCCCTGGCCGAACTGGAGGTGGTGGTGGCGGCGGATCCCGGCCATGTTGCAGCCCACTACAACCGGGGGGCCCTGCTGTTGCAAAAGGCCCAACTGGAAGCAGAGGTCGAGGGCCAGATCGATCTTGAGGTCCTGCAGAAGGCAGAAGAGGCTTTTCAAACGGTGATGCGCTTGGATCCTACAGATCAACGGGCCTACGCCTTTCTCACCTTGGTCAGGCGGGCGATCCGCAACTACCATAGCCGCAGGGATGAGGAGGCCAGGATCCCCTAGCTTGGCTGTCGCCCGCACCCCAGTTGCAGCTTCTCTACCAACTAGCGAGGGACGCCAATGTGGAAAACCAGGTCACCGCAGGCCCAAGCCTACGGCTCGAAGGGCGTAAGCGGCTTCGGCCCGGGGGAGATCCTAAGAATTGAGTGGAGGAATCTCAAGGTCAGACGAGAATGCCGCCGAGGTACGCAATTGCGGGGCCTCGGAAGCTTGGGAGCTTGATCCCTGGCTAACCTTGGAGATATCCACCATCGAGACCAACCCTTGCAGGGTGGCAGGGATGGAGCGGGGATCCATAAAAATGACCTTCGAGCTGGGACTGCTGCCCACTTTGAGGCCCATATCGATGTAGCTTTGGGCCATCAGGTATTGCAAGGCGTTGGCTGCCTCGGGGTGTTCTTGCAAGGCAGCGGCAATGGTTTTGATGGCCTCAGCTGTACCCTCGGCCAATAGCAGCCGCTGTCGCTTTTCGGCTTCTGCCCGCAGGAGTTGAGCCTTGGCAGCCCCTGCCGCCTGGTTGATGCTGGCCTGCTGTTCCCCCTCTGACCTGAGGATGGCGGCCCGCTTCTCCCGCTCGGCAGCCATTTGCTTTTCCATCGAGTCCTGCACGGTTTTGGAGGGTTGAATATCCCTGACTTCCACGCGCGTGATCTTGATCCCCCAGGGATCCGTGGCCTCGTCCAGTTCGGCCAGAAGGCGGGCGTTGATCTCGGCGCGCGAGGAAAAGGTCTGATCCAGGTCCATGCGGCCAATCTCAGCCCGCAGCGCCGTCAGCACCAAGTTCACCAAAGCTCGCTGCACATCTTCTACCGCATAGCGAGCCTTGATCATATCCGTGATGCGCCAGTAAACCACTGCGTCGGCCATTAGTGAAACATTATCGCTGGTGATGCACTGCTGCGGCGGCACGTCCAGTACCTTCTCGCGGATGGTTTCCTGGAACACAATCCTGTCGATGGGGGGAAAGATGACGTGCAAGCCGGGTGTTAGCTTGCGGTGAAACCTACCCAGACGTTCTACCAGTGCCTCATAGCCCTGGCTAATGATCTTGACAGAGCTGAACAGGTAGCCGATAAAGATGAGGGCAACGGCGGCTGGGATGACCGGCATACGACTCTTCTCCTGACAGAGGGTTCAGCCCCTATTCTAGACGGTTGCTGGAACTGATCCCTTCACCTCGATACACCGGAAGGCTATCTAGTAGAAAGCCTGCGGGAGGATCCCTTCTTATGAAACTAAACAGCAAGAACCTAGAAGTTGGCTTAAACAAAATTTACGATGTCATTATTGCTGGCGGTGGCGCGGGGGGGTTGTCGGCAGCCATTTACTTGGCCCGCTACGGCTTGAGCTGCCTGGTGGTGGAAAAGGGCAGAGGCCGCTCTTTTTGGATGCAGGACTTGCGCAACTATTTGGGCCTGCCGCCAAACACGCCAGGACGAGAGCTGTTGCGACAAGGAAGGGAGCACGCCCTTAGCTTGGGGGTGGACTATCTAGGGGGCTATGTGGAAGATGTTACAGATGAGGGGGAGCTTTTTGCTGTCAAGGTCAAGGTGGGGAAAGTCAACAGTGTCTACCCTATTTTTCGCAGCAAGTATTTGATTGCGGCAACAGGTATTATTGATTATCTGCCTCAATTGGCTGATATGCAGAATGTTTACGAATATGCAGGCTACTCGCTACATGTCTGCATGATCTGCGATGGCTATGAAATGCGGGATCAGAAAGCAGTATTGATTGTCAATTCAGAAGATCGGATTAATACAGCTTTTGTCCTCAACTGGTTTACGCCTTATATCTCGGTGTTAACCCATGGCTTGTGCTCGGTTGGCCCCGAGATACGCAAAAAGCTGGCAGATCATGGTTACCCTCTCTACGAAGCTCCCATTCGTCGCTTTCTTGGAGAAAACCACCAGCTGCAAGGAGTAGAGCTGGAGGACGGCACCTACATCGAGGCTACTACTGGCCTGGTAGCCATGGGCGCCAAATACCACAACGACTATTTGAAAGGGATCCCCGGCTTGACATGGCAAGGGGAGAACCTGCTCACCGATGAGTGGTGCCGCACTTCCCACCCGCGCCTGTTTGCGGTAGGAGATTTGAAGCAGGGCCTCAACCAGGTGGCGATTGCCGTCGCTGACGGAGCGCTGGCCGCCACGGCCATCTGGCGGGACATCCGCCGATCCTCACCTCCCCGTAAGTGGGAAGAGCGCCTGCACTCAATTTAGGTTCATCCTACTTGCTGCAGGGAGTGGTGATAGTCTTTTGCTCTGTAGTTGTTGTGAAAACCTTGGCAACTCCATGCATTTTCTGAAGGCGGTGATCTTTTTTTGGCTTTCCTCTTGGTGGGTCTATATTACTGTGCTGCGGGGGCCCGCCCTCTTTTCAACCTCAACCTCACCTCGACCCTAGGATACAGTCCCGTTCTCCCAATTGAAAGTGTTCGCGTTCTGCAAGGCAGCCATCCGCAAGAACTACTCATTTATCTATCGGCTCCCTCTGCTGCTTGGGTCTATCAAGAGCGGCTGAACGGGCATTATCTAATCGACATTCCCTATGCTGTAATCACTCATTCCACAAGGGTTGAGGTTGCCAAGGAACTGCCCTATCAACTCAACTGGGGCAACCAAGACCAGCACACTGGGCGTCTGTTGATTACACCCGCGCCTGCTTATGTACAGGTGTTTCTACAGCATGGCTGGGTTCCAGATCCTAGCTTTCTCGACCCAGCGGAAAATAGCCAGCCCTTGCAACTGCCTTTGGAAGAAGTGCTGGGGCCTTTGTTGGAGGTGCCGGCCCGTTCTGCCTTCCTCACGATTGACGATGGGCCTTGGCCTCAGTCCACCCCTCGCCTTTTAGAGGTTTTGGATCAGCTACAGATTCCGGCCACCTTCTTTCTTATCGGCACCCATGTTTCTCAATTTCCAGAGTTGGCCCAGTCCATTCAAGCTCACCACCACACGATAGCCAACCATACCTTTACTCATGATTATCGACGTCTCTACAGCAGCAACGAGATATTTTATGCCGAGGTGGAGCAGACAACCGAGCTGATGAAGAGGCTGGGCTTGGACCCTCAGCTGATTGTTCGGCCACCGGGGGGCTTTCGCCTAGATCCAGCTTTACGCCACTCTTTGGAACAGGCGAGGTATCAGGTTGTTTACTGGAACATTAGCCCTGAAGATGCCTATGCCGACCAAATACCGGCCCAGCTGGCGGAGCGGGTTCGCGCTCAGTTGCAGGCGCTCAGAAACTCGGAACAACCGCTAGTTTTGCTGCTTCATGACCGCTGGCCCCATACCGCTGAGGCCCTGCCAGGTATCGTGGCTGCCGTTGAGGAGGCAGGCTATCGCTTTTTGCCCTGGCCGACTTCTAAGAATGCTGCCTGATATTCTGGATGACGGTTGAATCCAAAGGAGCAGTCAGTTTTTGGTGGAGGAGGGGGAAGCATGCGCAAGCTTATAGTAGGGGGAGCGGCCTTGGCTTTGGCCCTGCCAGTCGCCTCAGCTTCCGCCTATTCCCAGCCGCTGCTGCCGCTATTGCCTGCTGCCTCTGCAGGCAGTACTGCTCGCGAGGGAGTTGTAGCCCTGTTTCGTCAGTCCATCTGGTGGGATTTTATCCGCGGCAATCGTGGGGAAAACCTGCGCTTGTTCCCTGCTCAGTTGCTCTCCTCCTCGCAGCAGGGAGTGGTGGCCGTGTTTGAGATCCAGCGGCAGCCGACGGTGGAGCCCGTGGTGCGCGTGCTCAGCTTTGACCATCAAGGAGGGTACGATTTTCGTCTGCTCCACATGGCTGAGCCCATCCCAGGTCGGCTAATCGAGGCTCAGCTGCGCACTGACATCACACCCACTCCCCAGCCCAAGTTGGTGCTCCTCACTGAGCGAGGGGGAATCAGCCTGCTGCGGTCGGTTCTGATCTTAGAACACCGAGCAGAGGGGCTTGTGCCGCTGCTGAGCGTAACAGATTTGAACAACGCCAGCCTGCGGGTCAGTCCCCAGGGGATCCTAATCCTCTCCAGTGCCCCGGGAGCTAGCCGCGACTTGCGGGCTACGCTCTACCAGTGGGAGGGAGATGGCTTTGTCCGCCGCGATCTCTAGCCTCCCCGCCTTTTAAACCGCTCTAGGGCCGCAGGTGTCTATGACCAGGGAGCTGTTGAGCCTGCCAACAGGCCCCTAGGCTGGGGGCTTGGCCCACCTGCCAAAGAAACAGGCTCTCTGCTCCCAGGGGATGGATGCTCCAGGGATCCAGGTCAGCCCCAAACCAGCCGTAGGGATCGACAGGGGCGGGCTGGCCGGAATTGGTTTGGTCAAAGCGGCGCACCTCAAAGTGGAGATGGGGCCCGCTGGCACAGCCGCTTTCCCCTGACAGGCCAATCACCTCCCCAGCTGCCACCCTCTGCCCCTCGTGTACCCGGATTTGGCTGAGGTGGGCGTAGAGGGTTTCTAGGCGGATCCCGCCCGGGGATTCCCCTTCGTGCAGGATGCGCACCCGCAGCCCTCTGACTGGACGGCTCAGGCTGGGGCAGAAAAACTCTGGTTCCGGGCGCGCTACAGTAACTCGTCCAGGGGCGGCGGCCAGGATGGGGGTGCCTACCGGCATGGCCCAGTCGTAGCCGGCGTGGCCATCGCTTTTGCCACAGGGGTGCTGGGGACTGGGAGTCCAAACCTGGCCCCGGCCGCTGACAAATCGGCCATTGCCGTCTCCTTCGCCCAAAGGCAGGTCGTGGTCGAAGAGGTTGGTGACCGGGAAGTCACCGATAAAGGGTTTGTGCAAAAGCGGCCACTGGGGCGGCGGCGGGTCCCCTTGGACTTGACGATAGCTCTCTAGTTGCCGCCGGTAGCCTTCCAGCTTCTGAAGCTGAGCGGGGTCCTGCAACTGCTGCCGCAAAAGATCCACCAAGCGCAGGGCCTGAGCCCAGTCCCGGCGCTCCACAGCCCGGCTCAACTGGGCGTAGACTCCCCTCAGGACTTCCTGGGATACGGAGGAAGGGGGCCTCTGGGGAAAGCCAGGCAGAATGTTTACGAATTGATACAATAGGCAGCAAAGTATCAGTAGGCATACCTTGAGCAGACCAGGCGGTTTGGCTCGGGTGCCACTTTCCTTTTTGCCACCCGCTTTTCTCCTCAGCCCCTGCCCAAGCTGTGGGAAAGCGCAGTGGCTCTGACCAACCACCCCGCGGGAGCTTCTCATGCGTTGGCTGTTATCCTCTGGTGTTCTGGTTAGCTTGCCTTTCCAGTTTTTTAACAGGCGAGGTGTTCTCCTTTGGTCTGGGTCAATCTGGCAGTGGTTGGAAGCTTCGGCGCTAGGCTTGCACATTCTCTCCTTGCTCTTCGGCCTAGTGGGCCTACTTTGGGTAGTACCGCATCCCGAGTGGGTGGCCAGTTTGCCTCCCATTGGCCTCCAGGCCTTCTCTTGGAGCATGGGCAACGGCGGCGTTGCCTACATGGTGTCTGGGGCGCTGGCGGCAGTTCTAATGGGATCCCGCCTCCTGGGGGTGCGACGCCTGCTGATGTTCTTGATCCCAGCGGTGGGCATCTCCCTAGCCAGCGAGCTGCTGGGCACCAGCACTGGGATCCCCTTTGGTGACTACGGCTACCTCAGCGGCTTGGGCTACAAGATTGCCGGCTTGGTTCCCTTTACAATCCCTCTGTCCTGGTTCTATGTGGGGTTATCGGCCTACCTGTTGGCGCGGGTGGCTCTGCAAGCGGGGCGCCACTGGCTGATCCACTTTGAAGCCATTCTGTTGGGAGCGCTCTTGCTCACTGCCTGGGACTTTGTGCTGGATCCGGCCATGACCCGCGGCCTGATCCCCTTCTGGACCTGGTTTCAGCCAGGGCCGTTCTTTGGCATGCCGCTGCAAAACTTCGGCGGCTGGATGCTGACAGGGACTGCCTTTATGACCGTGGCCAACCTCCTCTGGGGGAAAGATCAGCCTGTCCTTAACCGCCGCCAGTTGCTGGGGCCGCTGCTGCTCTATGGGGCCAATTTTGCCTTTGCCCTACTGGTAAGCCTGGGATCTGGAATTGTCGCGCCGGCAGGGTTGGGCCTGCTCCTGGGACTGGGGCCAGCCCTGGGGTTGTGGTGGAGTGCGCCGCCAGCTCTTCCCTCTCCTTCCGAGGGAGCAAGCGGGAGGATTGTCGGTGGGAGGGGGTGAAGTAGGCAGCTTAGTTGAATTTTCGCAGGGATCCCGGCACCGTCTTCTTCGGGCTGCCCTGCCACAGGCCAATCACCAGGCAGACCACCCCCAGGTTGATGGCCACATCGGCCACGTTAAACACGGGGAAGCTAATCCAGACGAAATTGAAAAAATCCACCACGTAGCCGTTGAGAAAGCGGTCGACGCCGTTCCCCACCGCTCCCGCCCAGATGAGGCCATAGCCCACCTGCTCCCAAAGGTTGAGGCTGCTGCTGCGCAGGGCCAGGAGCGCCAGGGCTATTGCCACCCCTAGCGAGACCCACTTGAGAAACTCCGCCGAATCGGCAAACAGACTCCAGGCAGCACCGGTGTTTTCCACGTAGGTGAGGTGGAACACCCCTGGCCATAGCTGGATCTCCGGGCCCGGCAGCAGCCGCTCCACCGCCCAGCGCTTGCTCAGCTGATCCAAGGTCGTCCCCAGGATCCCGACCAGCCAAAAGCCTTTGTTCTTCATGCTGCTTGCGCTCCCCGGCGGTTTGCTGGCCCAGATAGGTACCTTTCCCCTCGGCTGAAGAGGTGCAGAGCCTGCTGGGAGATCCAAGCGGCGAAAACAAAAGCGCCTGGCTGGGCCAGCCGGACAGGGATCCCAATGGCTACCGCCCCCGTTGCTCTAGAGATCGGCGTAGTTCGCTAGCCATCTGCAGAAACTCCCGGGGGCTACCCGCCTTGCCGTAGGAGGCGCGATCTTGAACCTTCTTGCCACTGCCCTGGCGGGCGCGGAGGTTGAGCAGAGAGCTGGCCATCTCCAGGAACTTGGCGGGGTTTCCCTCGCTGCTGCCCCGCATCACAAAGGTTTGTCCAGCACGAGTTACTGCCATGGCTACCTTGACTCTCAGAAAAGAAATACTCGTTCACATCTTCCCACAAGGGATCCCCAGTCGGCCAGGCCCGGTGCTCTCTGAGCCTCGTTAGAGATAGCCACGGCTTCTGAGACTTTGCATAACCAGCTCAATGCATTCGGGGATGCTCTGTTCGGCAGTTTTGCAGACCACCTCTGGGCATTCCGGCGGCTCGTAGGGATCGTCAATGCCGGTAAAGTTCCGAATGAGGCCTGCTCGCGCCTGGCGATAGAGACCCTTGACATCGCGCTGTTCGCACACCTCTAGGGGGGCATCCACAAAGACTTCGATAAAGTTGCCGATCTGCTGCCGCACCTCCTGCCGCGTTGCCCGATAGGGAGAAATGGCCGAGACCAGCACGATCACGCCGTGGCGAGTCAGCATCTTAGCCACAAAGCCAATGCGGCGGACGTTCTCGTCCCGGTCTTCTTTGCTGAAGCCCAGCCCTTTGGTGAGGTGTTGCCGCATTAGGTCGCCGTCAAGCACTTCCACCGGCAAACCCAGAGCTTGCAACTGTTGGGCCACGCCGCAGCTAAGGGTGGTTTTGCCCGCCCCACTTAGCCCTGTAAACCAGACTGTTACCCCCCGCCGCCCCATGGGTAGGCATTCCTCGTCCTCGGGCTTCGCTAGAATAGCATCCCCAGGGCAGAGTGATACACTCGAGACGCTGTCTCCATTTTTCCCCTGCCGAGCATGTCCCCGCCAGGCTTCTCTCCCCCTGACACTCTCCCAAGCCCTGCAACCACTGCCGAGCTGTTTGAGCGGCATGTGATGTCCACCTATGCTCGCTATCCCCTGACCCTAGTGCGCGGGGAAGGTTGCCGGGTTTGGGACGAAGAGGGGCGGGAGTACCTGGATTTTGTGGCAGGCATTGCCACCTGCACGCTGGGCCATGCCCATCCTGCCTGGATCCAGGCGCTGACGCAGCAGGCGCAGCAGTTGCACCATGTCTCCAACCTCTACTGCAACCGCCCCCAGGCGCAACTGGCCCAGTGGCTGACCCAGCACTCCTGTGCTGACAAGGTGTTTTTCTGTAACTCGGGGGCAGAAGCCGTTGAAGGTGCCATCAAGTTGGCCCGCAAGTATGCCCACACGGTGCGCGGGATCGAGGATCCCATCCTCCTCACCGCCCACGGCAGTTTCCACGGCCGCACCCTGGCTGCCCTCACGGCCACCGGCCAGCCGAAATACCAAAAAGACTTTGCGCCGCTAGTGCCTGGCTTCGACTACGTCCCCTACAACGATATCGAGGGCACGGCAGCGGTGTTGGAGCGCTGGGGCGAGCGGGTGTGTGCCGTGCTGCTGGAGCCGCTGCAGGGGGAGGGGGGGGTTGTCCCTGGGGATCCCGCCTACTTTCAGTGGCTGCGCCGGGTTTGCAGTGAGCGGGGCATCCTGCTGATGTTGGACGAGGTGCAGGTAGGGATGGGCCGCACCGGCAGGCTCTGGGGCTACTGCAACCTGGGGGTGGAGCCGGACGTGTTTACTCTGGCCAAAGGCCTGGCCGGCGGGATCCCCATTGGTGCCCTGTTGGCGAAGGACTTTTGCGCGGTGTTCCAGCCAGGGGATCACGCCAGCACCTTTGGCGGCAACCCCTTGGCCTGTGCGGTTGGCCTAGCGGTCTGCCGCACCCTGATGGCGGAGAGCCTGGTTTGGAATGCTCAGCAGACGGGCAGCTATCTGCGCCAGGGTTTGTCTTGCTTGGCAGAGCAGTTCCCACAGCTTGTTCAAGAGGTACGCGGCTGGGGCCTGATCCAGGGGCTGGTGCTGCGGATCCCGGCGGCTGAGGTGGTCAGGGCTGCCATGGAGCAAGGGCTGTTGCTGGTGCCAGCAGGATCCCAGGTGGTGCGCTTTGTGCCCCCTTTGATCGTCACTCCTGCGGAAATTGACGAGGCGCTGGCGCGGTTGGAATCGGCTCTGCAGGAGCTGGCTGGTGGCCAGTCCGTTGGCGATTCCTAAAAAGCCTAGCCCTGCCAGAGCTGCCGCAGAAACCCCTGGAGCCGCTGGCGCGCAGAGGGCTCGTGGGGGCCAGGATCTCTAGCCTGCTCCAGCAGGGGCAGGATCTCCTCGGCGTAGGCTGGAACAAAACCGGCAGCAGGCCAGAGCAAGTCCGGCGTGGCCCGCAGCTTCCAAACTTGGGATCCCTCCCTAAGCAGCAGGGGTCGCACCCAGAGCAGGGCTCGAGATCCCGCCTCAAGACGGTGGAGAGAAGCCTGAATCAGCTCCCCATAGAGAGTGGCCTGCGGCCCTGGCAGGGCTAGGATGGGGCGGGGCGAGGTGGGGACACTCCCTTCTGCCCCCCTTCCAGCAGGCAGAGGACGTTCCTCAATGGAGGGATCCTCACTAGAGCCACAGCGGGCAGGCAGACAGGGCCACAGGGTCATGGGATGGCTGGCTTCCGCCTGGTGAGCCTGAGACCAACTACCACCTGATCTTAAGAGACTGCCCACGGTGCTAGCCTTGCAGGCAAGGCATAAACTCCTTGCAACCGGATCCCGCCATGATGCACACCTTTATCCCGCCCCACCGCTTTTTCCCCTACCTGACCTGGACAGAGATCCAGGCCATGCCCAACAAAGAGAATGTGGTGATCATCCAGCCAGTAGCCTCGATCGAGCAGCATGGGCCCCATTTGCCCCTGGTGGTGGATGCCTGCATCGGCACGGCAATCATCGGGCGAGCCATGGAAAAACTGGAGCCGGAGATCCCGGCTTACGTTCTGCCCACCCAGTGCTATGGCAAGGCCAACGAGCACTGGCATTTCCCGGGCACCATCACCCTCTCGGCCCAGACCCTGATGGCCTTGCTCACCGAAGTAGCCGAAAGCATCTACCGGGCTGGATTTCGCAAGCTGGTCTTCCTCAACTCCCACGGCGGCCAACCTGAGGTGCTGCAGATTGTGGCCCGCGACCTACACCAGAAGTACGAAGATTTCCTTCTTTTCCCCATCTCCGTCTGGCGCGTTCCCCACCAAGGGCAGGAGCTGATGACGGAAAAAGAACGGGAATTGGGCATCCACGCTGGCGACGGCGAGACCAGCATGCTGATGTACCTGTTGCCCGAGACGGTGCGCACCGACCGCCTAGTCTGCGAGTACCCCCAAGATTTGCCGGAAGACAGTCTGCTCAGCCTGGAAGGGCGAATCTCTTTTGCTTGGACAACTCGCGATCTCAGCCAGAGCGGCGTTCTGGGGGATGCCACCGCTGCCACGCCCGAGAAAGGCAAACTTTTGGTGGAGTCCATGGCCGATGGCTGGGTGCAGCTAATCCGGGATCTGTACAAGTTCCGACAGCCCCAGGCTTGGCGCAAAGCCCCGCTGCCGGCCTAGACTTCTGAGGCTTCTGGCCGTCCCTAGCCTGCCTCTTCGCGAGGACGGGTGATAGGCTTGAGGGAAAGTTCCCCCACCCCCTGAGGGAAGAGCAATGGTTCTTGCCTCAAAGCCGGCTACCCCTTCCATCCTTGAGCGGCACGACGCCACCTGGCAGGACTACTTGACCATTTGCAACCATCCCACCCTGGACTGGCAGAAGATTTCTTTTTACCAGGGCTGGTTGTGGGTCAGCATGGGCAAGGAAGGGCCAGAGCACGCCTCCGTCAGCGATTTGATGACGGCAATCTTTTTCGCCTGGGCCTTTCTGCACCCGGACGTGCCGCTGCAGTCCTACGGTCGCTGCCTGATTGAGTACCCAGAAACCCACGCCTGCGCCCCCGACCTAGTGCTCTACAAGGGAGAAAACATCCCCAGATACCAAGCCGGCGAGCCGCGGCGGATTGACTTGCGTTTCCAAAGGCCTCCCGACCTGGTGGGCGAAATTGCCGACACCACCCTCAGCCTTGACCTAGACGAGCAAAAGCAGCTCTACGCCAGCCTGGGCATTTCTGAGTACTGGGTCATCGATGTCAAAGGGCGGCGTGTTTTTGCCTTTGCCTTGGCCGAGGATGGACGCTACCGGGCCATTGCCCAGTCGCAGGTGCTAGCGGGCCTGCCGATAGCCCTGCTTGAGCAGACTCTGGAACGCTTGGCCAACGAAACCAACACGGCGGCCGCCAACTGGCTTCTCCAACAGCTCCAACGCCAGGCTTAAAGCCATCAGGGCTCTCCTCTAGTCCTTGATTCACCGTTCGCGTAAGCGGGACGGAGTCCGTACAATCGGCCACTTTGCGGCATAACCAACCTCCTGCCTTGACGTAGATTGGCTGAGCTAGTAGGCTTGCGAGTCCATCTTTTCTGGTAGGCACTTTGCCTAGGCTAAAGTTGGCTCCGTCTTTAGCCTGTGTGCCCGGTATAGCAAGGAGCAACTACCGTCAGCTCGAGGGGAAGTCACGCCTGTGGAGATCCCTCTGGCGGGGTAGTAGGTGTTGAGCCTGCTACTAGCTATGGGTCGTGGAAGTAGGAAGAAAGCATCAACCGCGAGCAAAAGTCCGCTTTTGCTCGAGGTTGTATGAGTCTTTCAGAGCGGCGTTTGGGCCAGCTTGATGATGAGATGGTGGTTTTTGTCCACTGTGATCCAGCCCTGCTGGCGGAAACGGTTCAAAAGACGAGTGATGGTGACGCGGGTAGTGCCGATGGCATTGGCCAAGTCTTGGTGCGTAAGGCGCACCTGCAGGCGCACTCCTGTCGCAATGGGGGATCCCAACTCCACTGCCAACAGGGAGAGCAACTGACGCAGCCGATCCTCCACCCGCCGCCGCCCGGCCAGAGCCAGCAGTGCTTCGGTTTGGCGCAGTCGCCGCACCAACTGCTTGAGCAGCCCCTGGCTTAGGGTTTCTGAGGCTTCCACCTCGGCTGCCGACAGCCGCAGCACGTCAACTGCCGTCAACGCCTTAGCTTGGTAGGGATCCAACTTTGTCCGCGGGGATCCCAGCGGCATGGAGGGAACGGCAAAGCCCAAAATGGCCTCGCTCCCGTTGGCATAGACAGTGCTCAACTGCACTACGCCCCGGCAGACAATCACCCACTCTTCGGGCGGCAGAGGAATGATTTGGCGAGGGCTGTAGGAAGATAGGCTGCGGCCTCGGTAGAGGTCTTCTAGGAGCTGACGCTCCCGTTTGACATACTGGCTGGGCGTCGTTTCAGGCGTCATGAGCTAGCTCTGCTGGAGCAAACTTGGGTTCAGCGGGCGGCCTTTCCCCTGCTAAGGGAGAACAAGAGTCGGCCTTGGAACCAAGGATCCGTGTTCTCGACTACACCATATCGCTTGCCTTTCCCGCTGAAGTAAAGAGGAGGTTATGCTTGGGTTAAGTCTTGCCCTCGGCTTGGAAACGGGCAGAGCTGGGTGCAACCGCCATCCGGTAGGATAAAAACAGCCAAGCTCAAGCTTCAGGAGACTTGCCGTGACGCTGGTGGTTCGCGTGATTACTCCTGACCGCGTTGTTTGGGATGCCCCTGCCGAGGAAGTGATCCTCCCTGCCACCTCAGGCCAGCTGGGTATCCTGACCAATCACGCTCCCCTGTTGACAGCCATCGGCAACGGCGTGATGCGGGTCAAGGCCGGTGGCAAGTGGTCGGCCATTGCCGTGATGGGTGGCTTTGCAGAAGTGGAAAACAACGAGGTAACGGTTCTAGTCAACCGGGCCGAGCGAGGAGAACAAGTCGACAAGGCTGCAGCTCAAGCTCTTTTGGAGAAGGCCAACCAAGTTTTGAACACTAGCAGTGACAAGCAGGAGCGCCTGCAGGCTCAGTTGGATCAGCAACGGGCCAGGGCTTTACTCCAAGCTGCCGAAATGGGTTCCAAAAGCTAGGGGATACCTCTTGGTTAAGGTGAGGCTAGCTACCCGTAGGTTGGCAGAGTAGGATCCTCAAGACCCTTCCGCCCACGTGCATCCCCAGAAGCCTCCTCTGTTTTCTGATCCTCCCGAGGATTCTCACCAGCTTCTCCCGATCTCAGCCATTGGCGAGGCGGGGCTACTGCAGGTGGTGCAACGCTACTGTCCTGCGCAGGTGGTGGGGGATGATGCCGCAGTGTTGGCTGCTCCCCAAGGACAGTTGGTGGTAACCACCGATGTCTTGGTAGAGGGAGTTCACTTTAGCAACTCGACCACCCCGCCCCATGCCGTGGGCTGGCGCGCGGCAACTGCCAATTTGTCGGACTTGGCGGCGATGGGATCCCGTCCCCACTCGTTGCTCGTAGGCCTGGGCCTGCCGCCCTCCACACCAGTGGCCTGGGTGGAGGAGCTCTACCAGGGAATGCAGGCTTGCTGCGCCCCCTGGGGATGCCAAGTGGTGGGAGGGGATCTGTGCCGCTCGCCCCAGCGGTTTGTGGCCATTACGGCGCTGGGATCGGTGCAGCCAGGGCGGGCCATTGAGCGCAAGCGGGCGCAGCCGGGCGATTGGCTCATCGTAACTGGGCCCCATGGGGATGCGCGGGCTGGCCTGGAGCTCTTGCTTCACCCTGAGCAGGGATCTATAGTCCCGGCAGCCCAGCAGCAGTTAATTAGGGCCCACCAATACCCACAACCGCGGCTGGATCTGTTGCCGCTGTTGGCAGCGATCCCTGACCCTATGCGCCTTGCCGGCATGGACACTAGCGACGGCCTAGCCGATGCCCTGGTGCAGGTGTGTCAGGCTAGCGGGGTGGCAGCGAGGATCGAGGCGGAGCGGATCCCGATTTCAGAGGCTTTGCAGCAGGTCTTTCCGGCCCAGGCCCTAGAGTGGGCCCTCTACGGCGGGGAAGACTTTCAGCTGCTCCTTAGCGCTGAGCCCTCTGTAGCCCAGTACCTCTTGGAAAAGCTGCCAGGGGCAGCCTGGATTGGCGAAGTCACTGGCTGGGATCCGCAGGGGACGGTGCGGCTAGACAACGGCCAGATCCTCAGCCGCCAGCAGGCCTTCCAGCATTTTTGAGCGGCTCAAAAGCGCAAGTGTCGGCTGACGCGCACCAAGGGACCCAGCCCTAGGCGCTTGGGACTGAGGGCCTGCATCTCAAACAGGGCCAAAATATGGTGCACCGGCAGCTCTAGCTGGTGGGAATTTGCCCCCATCGCTATCACCAAACCACAGCAGCCCCCCGTATCGCGGCAACGCCGCTCCCAGCGCCTGCGAGCCCTTGAGTGCACGGGGTCGTCTTTGGGAAATTCGCCAAACAAGTGCAGGTCGCGGTTACCCGTCTGGACAATTTCTAGCTCGTAGCGATGGCCATCGAAGGGATCCACTCCCGTATTGAAACAAACCCCTTGGGGGCCCCCCTCGCCGCGCAGGTTTTCAATCAGTTGCTTGGCCTTAGAGCGAGAGGTGCGCACAATTACCACCGGCAGCCCCTCCCCCTTCTGCACCAGTTTGCTCTGAGGGAGAGGATGCACTTGCCCTGCACGGCGCAACACCTCCACAGTAGCCCAAGGCAGCAGTCCCAGGCCAAGCTGCGCTCCCTCAGGCAACAGATCCTCTCGGAGCAGAGCTTGGGTGGGTTTCTCTTCCTCTAATGCCAGCAGCTCTGCCGCCAACTCAGGCAGGGTGCGCACCTGCACCGACAGGGCTTCCCCTTGGGGATTGGGAACGCAATACTGCCCCTGACAAGGTTGAAAGCCCTTTTCCAGCTTGCGGCGGTACTGCTTCAAGAAGCAATGCAAGGCCTCCAAGGCCACGGCCAAGGTTGCTGCCTCCTCTTCCTGTAAAACACCGCGCAAGCCCTCCAGCGGGTGGATGGTGCCGAAGTTCGGCTCGATGTCCTCGGGATCCAACTCTGCCAAGTCCAAGTTTGGCCAGTCTTCCAGTTCGGGATGGCGGGGTTGAAAAGTCAGGTAGAGACAGTCCTGCCTCAGGAAGACTTCCTCCATCTCATCAGGGTCCGCTTGCCTGGCCTGCTGGCGAAACTGTTTGAGGGAGGGCAGGGAGCGGTAAAAAATCACCCCATACTCCATTCCTGCCCGTCCCATGATTGAGACGTAGAGAGTTTCGACGTCCCAATGATGCAGCTCGATGGCTAGAATGTGGTGATCCTCAAGGTACTCCCAGGGGGCATCCTGCCAGAGGGTAAAGGCTTTGCTAGCCAAGAGTTCTGCGTAGTTTTCTGGCAAAGGTGGGGGGATCTGCTCCTGAGCCTCGGCAAAGCTTTGTAGGATCTCATCGATGAGCGGTAGCTCCGGCTGGTATTCCACTTTGATGTCCAGCTCGTGCAGAATGCCGCGCAGGAAAAACTGCACCTCCCGGTTGCGCACGACGATTTTCTGGGGACGGGCTGGCAAGCCCGCATTGGGCCGCTCCATGGCCGCGATCAAGGCCCGCACCATTGGCTCTGTGCCAGAGCCAGCAGGCACCACCTCCATAGCTCGCACCACACCCTGAACGCCGTCCACCCAGAGAATGCATTCCCCCTCGCCGGGAGAAGGCTGGGAGCCAGCAACTGGCGAGCTTGGCAGGCTGTGGCGATCCCCTTCCCACACGGAAGGAATCTGGGGCAGCTTTTGCAGTCGACGAACCGTAGCGGCTGGCAGACGCGACATAGACATCCCGAGACCACAAAAACCACCCAAAGGCCTAGCAGATGCCTTGGGTAGGGATCCCTCTCTCCTCAGCCAAGTTGAGAGGGGGGATCCCCCTCAGCCACTCTAACCGAGCCCGGAGAAGCTGGATCCCCGCTAGGGACAATGGCCAAGCAAACCCGAGTAAAGAGCTGATGGTCAGATTCGAACTGACGACCGCTCGATTACAAGTCGAGTGCTCTACCAACTGAGCTACATCAGCCCGTTCTACCTGGATTATACTAGCACCTCCCTTGCAAGTTGTCCCCGCCTGCCAGTTTGTTGCTAGGGGGCAGCAGGCAGGGGATTGAGCTGACAGCCGAGAGAGGCAAGGAAGCTACTGCCGATCCTCTGCTGGCTGTGGAATGGGAGCTAGGTAAATAGCCAAAGCTCCGGCCAGAAAGCCCAAGATATTGCGCACCACTGGCAGCCAATCTCGGGTGCGGGCAACCACTGGGCCAAGGCCAAAGGCCCCAAACAAAATGAACCACAAGGGAGAGATGAGCAAAGCCCAGCGCCAGTTAAACACCTCCTCTCCCTGGCGGGGTTTGCCGGCAAACCCAAAGACAATCCCACCCAAGATAGAGGTAATCAACGTCAGGATCCACTGCTCCTGCGGCAGCCCGGGCACCACCCGGCAACCGCCTTGGCGAAAACAGCGATCCAGAACCTCAACGGCCTCTAGAATGGCGCGGTGGGCGCCATGTTCCTGCACATAGAACTGGTTGCCAAAGCGAGACTGCAGCTCGATCCAAAAGGTGCGCGGCAAGATCTCCCGCACCGCATCCCCCACGTTGAAGGCCAGCAGGTTGCCCCCCCGGGGATCCGCCACCATCAAAACGCTGCGCTCGTTTAGGCCCCAGTACTCCTTCACCTGGCGGCCCGGGGTTTGGTCAAACTGGGTCAACACCCGCAGCTTCCAGCCAGTTTCTTCCTCCAGCCGGCTCAGGTGCTCGGCCAGTTCGGCTTCCTCCTTGCTGCTCAACTGATCCGCCAAGTCCAAAACCGGAACAGGCGGCTGAGGCAACTCCATCGGCACTACTGGCAGGGCAGGCTGCGCCCACAGGGGAGATCCCCCGCCTACCCAAATCCACAGCCCTAGGCAAAGACTCACTCCAAAGCCAAGTACCCTTTGCCACTGGATGCTCATGCTACTCCCTCTTTAAAGACCCAATCCTGAAAACTGATGTTAAGAAGTGTTTCAAGTTCTTACAGATCCATCATGCCCTGGAAGCCAACATTTGGCCAGAGGGAGTTCTTTCTGGGTTTTCCAGGTAGCTGCGGGAAGGGTTGGCAGCAGAGTCTTTTCTGGTCAATTGCCCATCGAGAGGGCATACTGGTGGCAACAATTTTGGATGCCGGGGGCGTGCATGATGAAGTTCAGACGCTGGTTGGGTCTCTGCTGGGCCGGCCTGATGGCGCTACTCCTCACGGCCTGCGGCCAGGGATCCACTCCCTACGACAGCATTGTGATCAACTTTGTTAACACGGCTACTCCCAGTGAGATCGCTGCCCTTGCCAAAGAGTACAACTTGACGCTGCGACCCAGCAGCAACAGTGCCTTTGCCCGCCAAGAGGTTATTTACCTAGCCACTGGGGAGGCGACTCATCCCAGGGCCACCCGGCGGCTGCTCCAGCGGCTTCAGCGGGAAGCCCTCGTTGAGTATGCCCACCCCAACTACCAATTCCAGGCCGCTTTCGTGCCCAACGATCCCCTTTACTCCCAGCAGTGGAACCTACGGGCCATCCGCATGCCCGAAGCCTGGGAGATTTCTCAAGGGGAAGGGGTGACGGTGGCAGTCGTGGACACGGGGGTGACGCGGGTGCCGGATCTGGCCCAGACCGAATTTGTGAAGGGCTACGACTTCGTAGATGACGATGAGGATCCCACCGACCTCAACGGCCACGGCACCCATGTGGCTGGCACCCTTGCCCAGTCCACCAACAACGCCCTGGGCGTGGCAGGTGTTGCCTTCAAGGCCAAGATCATGCCCGTGCGGGTGCTGGATGCCAACGGCTTTGGATCCCTGTCGGATGTGGTGGAAGGGATCCGCTATGCCGTCGACCATGGCGCTACCGTCATCAACCTCAGCTTGGGCAGTCGCGCCTCAGCTCGCTTGATGGAAGAGGCGGTAGCTTACGCTCACAGTAAAGGAGTGACCGTAGTTGCAGCTGCTGGCAACGAAAACTCCAGCCAGGTAAGCTACCCAGCCCGCTATCCCCATGTCATCGCCGTCTCAGCCACGGGGCCTGATGGCACCAAAGCTCCCTACTCCAACTATGGGGTTGGCGTGGATATTGCTGCTCCTGGTGGGGCCAAGACGCCCGAGCACCCAGAGTACGGCATCCTGCAGCAGACCATCAACCGCCGCAACCCCGACGAGCCGGTCTTCGCCTACTTCCAAGGCACCAGCATGGCTGCCCCCCACGTGGCTGGCGTGGCGGCGCTGATCCAGGCTCAGGGCATCAAGGATCCGGACAAGGTGGAGGCCATCCTCAAGATGTCAGCTGCCCCAGTGCCTGGCGACAAACAGAACTTCTATGGCGCCGGTCTGCTGGACGCAGCCAGAGCCTTGGCCCGAGCCAGGGGTCAGCAGGAGGAGAACCCCTTGGTGCTGTGGCTGAAGGACTTCCTGAAGTACCTAAACGACAACGGCTACCTCAACCCTCGCTTCTGGTTTGATGGGGGCGCAATTGCCCTGGTGCCCAAGCTGCTGATGGTGGTAGGTGGCTACATCCTCCTGGTGCTCATTCGCTGGTGGCTGGCTCCCAAGCCCGTACCGGTGACAGTGCCCCTGTTGGCCGGAATCCTCCTGGGCAGCGCTGGCCTCTTCCCCCTGCAAGGGTTGGCCATTGTGGGTTTCCCCCGCTGGCCCTTGCAACTGCTGGGCAGCTCCCTGCCAGAGCTAGGCACCGCCTTAGCCCAGACCAATGCCCTAGATCCCTTGTTTGCCAGTGTGTTGATCCCTGGCCTGTTGATGGTGCTCTTCCTAGGTCATCGGCGCTGGCGCTGGGCGGTCATCGGCCTCTGCCTGGGGGTGGCTTCCCATCTGCTCCTGTCGGGATCCCTGTTCTATGAGGGGGTACTATGGCTTGGATCCTCTGCTTGGTTGGGGCGCTCCTTCTTGCTCCTCAATGGCTTGCTCTGCCTGGGCCTGGCCTACTTGGGAGCACAAGCCATCTTGGATTTGCAGCCCAGCAGCACCGTCCTAGCTCTGAGGAAGTGATGCAAGAATTTAGGGGTACCATTGAGTTTCTCGACATTGAGGGGGGGGTGTGGGTGCTGACGCTCCCTTCAGGTCAGCACTACGCCCTCTTCCGCGCCCCCAAAGAGCTCCTGCAGGAGGGATTGCAGGTTACCATTCAGGGGCAGGTGAGGGAAGACTGGGTAACAACAGCGCAGGTGGGCCCAGTCTTGGAGGTAAAAAGCTTCCGGAAGCAGCCCTAGCCAACTGAACCTCTGGGAGGACCCTAGTACCCCCTGCCAGCCATCCCCAGGCCGGCAGTTACTCCGAGCTTGGGATTTGACTGAGAACTGCTTGCAGAGAGCGGACATCGCAGCAGTACACCTGGTGCGGGCGGGCATACCCTTTGAGCTCCACCACCTGCTGGGAGAAGCAAGTGGCTGACTGACCTAGTTGTCGGGTCAAGTAGGCGTAGGTGCTCTGGCTGATGGCCAGGTCAGTGTTGAGGGTGCGGGTGGCGCTTTCGAGGCGAAAGGCCAGGTTGACGGTGTCGCCCAGAGCCGTGTACTCCTGGCGAGTGGTGTTGCCTACCTGGCGCACGATGGCTGGGCCAGTGTTGACGCCTGCTCCCAGGCGCAGGGGAGAGGGCAGGGGAAACTCGCTATTCAGTTGTTCGGTCATCTGGAACAGCTTCACCAGGGCCTGCAGAACTGACTTCACGTCAAGCTCGATCTCCGCCTGGTCGGCTGGCAAGGGATCCGCATGGGGTGTATGGAACCAGACGGCCATGATGGCGTCGCCAATGTACTTATCAACGCTGCCTCCCTGTTGCTGGATGATGTCGCCGCCGCGCCGGAACCAGTCGCCCATCACCTGGGAAAGCAGCCGCTCGTCCAGTTGTTGGGTCAGTTGTCCGTAACCGCGCACGTCAACCACGGCCACTGAGATGAGCCAGCGGGTCTGCAGCACCAGGGTGTCCGAAGGCCTGCCGGCAGAGCCGGGCTCTGGGCTAGTCAGAGATCCGCTGTGAAACTCAAGCTGGGATTGGCCAAGGGTAAGGCGATCCCCGTCTTGCAGCAGCGTAGGAATGCTGATGCGGCGATTGTTAACAAACGAGCCGTTGCGGCTGCCCAGATCGATGAGATAGATGCTGTTGTCATCCAAGTACTGCAGCAGGGCGTGCTGGCGGGAGACACTGGGATCGTTGAGGACAATGGCGTTGCCCTCATCCCGGCCCAGCGTCCAAGCTGTGGCTCCAGCAAGAACGTACTTCCTCTGGCTGCCGTCCGGCTCTCTAAGAATCAGGTAGGGAGCAGCGGCAGGTTCGCCTGGGACGCTCATGGTAGGAGAGGAGATAAGGCAACCCCACTCTAATACGATACCCCTCTCCCCTGCATTTGAACCGCAGCTAGGCTGGGCTTGGCGGGCATCAGGCCAACTAATATCATGTTGTGTAGATATGTTAAGGCCCTATGGCGAATCCTTCCCATCCCATTCCTGCTGAGCAGCAGCCTCTGCGGCAATATGCGGAGCTAAGGGAAGCTTTTCTTTTTCGCTGGCCAACACTGGCCTGGCTCCCCTACTTACGGCGGCTCCTGGGCGTGTGGGGAGCGGTTGCGGTGGGAATTTTGCCACTGGTGTGGGGCAGCTTTGTCGGGGATTGGGGCCACTTCACCTTGGCATGGATCCTGGGAGCCAATGCTTTGCTGGGCCTAGTGCTGCTCCACCTCTACTTGGGCTGGGCCCACGTGCGGCGGCGCTTGGTGCAGCCGCGGATCCCTTACGAAGAAAGCGGCTGGTACGACGGGGCAATGTACGTCAAATCGGAAGAGGAGCTGGCTCAGCATCGGCTCATTGTCCGTTATCAGGTTGAGCCGGTGTTGCAGCGCCTGCGACGCAGCTTGTGGGGGGTGGTTGGGCTGAGTGCCCTGACGGCCTTGCTTTGGCCACTCTGGTAGGGAGAACCAAGGGGATCCCAAGCGGTGCATGTAACTTCTGATCTGGCTCAAGCCTTGCGGCCCACTGCCGTTGCCATTGGTAACTTCGATGGCTTGCACCTGGGCCATCAGAAAGTGCTGCAGCCAATTCGAGACTCCCCAGAGGGGGTGCGCACGGTTCTCACGTTTCATCCCCACCCGCAGGAGGTGTTGACGGGGCAAAAGCAATGGCTGCTGACTCCACCGGCGGAGAAGCTGGCGCTGTTGGCTGAAATGGGCTTTGAGCAGGTGGTGCTGCTCCCCTTTACCCCTGCCCTGGCTTGCCAGCCTCCCCACGACTTCATCCAGACAGTTCTTGAACAAGGGTTGCGCGTTCGCCACCTCAGCGTTGGCTGGGACTTTTGCTTTGGCCATCGCCGCTCCGGCAACGCCCAAACTCTGAAGGCCTGGGGATCCCAGTGCCGTATTCCAGTAGAGGTCATCCCAGAGGTGCAACTAAACGGGAAGCGAGTCAGCAGCTCCCGCATTCGCGCCGCCCTAGCTACAGGGGAGGTAGCAGCAGCCGCAGAGCTCTTGGGTCGTCCCTATCGGCTCATTGGAGAGGTGGTGCCAGGGGATCGCCGGGGACGGGAGCTGGGCTTTCCCACTGCCAATCTGCGCCTGCCGCCCGAGAAGTTCTTGCCCCGCAACGGAGTGTACAGCGCCTGGGTGGAGGTGCCCGCTGCCGCGGGAGCTCTGCCAGGAGTGATGAACATCGGCTACCGTCCTACGTTTGCTGGGCTGCGGCACACGGTTGAGGTGCATCTGCTGGATTGGACGGGCGATCTCTACGGGCAGGAGGTGCGGGTGGCGTTGCAGGGGTTTATCCGCCCAGAGCGGCGCTTCCCCAAAGTGGCGGACTTGATCCACCAAATCCAGCAGGATTGCCAGAAGGCTCGGCAACAATTGGGCTTGGCGGAGCCGGTTCCTCTCCCAGCGCAAGAGAGACCTCAGGAGAGCTTAATCAGGGATCCCCACAGCAGGGCTATTGCCTCAGACCACTCCACCGTAGCCCCGTAGGTATCCCCCGTGTGTCCTCCCAGTTGGCGGTAGATCCAGTGGCCCACGGCCAAGGCTCCCAGAGCAGCGCCCAGCGTCCAAAGTAGCAGAGGCCCCCAGGCCAGGATCCCGCTTCCCCCCAGACCGGCTGTGGTAACCCCTAGGAGCAGGGTGCCCGGCCACAGGGATCCCGGCAGGGAGGTGGAGTCTTTGAGGAAGCGGGCGGATCCCTGCTCCCGCAAGTAGGGGTAGAGAGCAATGGCCAGCAGTTGGCCCCAGCGACCCCAGGCTGGCACCAAGAGCAGGAGGGGCCAGACTTGTAGGCTACTCAGGGCAGCAAACTTCAACAGCAGCACCAGCCCTAGGGCCAGTACCCCGTAGGCTCCCGTGTGGCTGTCGCTCATCACTTGGAGGCGGTGGGAATTGCTGGCTGACTGCTCTGAGCTGGTGTGGAGATTGGCCGCCAGGCCATCGGCGGTATCGGCCACCCCATCCAGGTGCAGCCCCCCGGTTAACACCACCCACAGGGCTACCAGTAAAGCTGCCCGTACTCCCGCTGGAAAAACCTGAAGCAAGAGGGAGGCCAAAAAGAGGATCCCGCCTAGGCATAGACCCACCGCCGGCAGCCAGGCGGCGATGCCCTCAAACTGCAGATCTGCTGCCCGTCCTAGGGGCAAGGCGGTGTAGAAAGTTAGAGCTGCCCAGAAACGCCGCACTGGTTTTTGATCCTCTTCCCTTCGAGGAGCTGGTATCCAGCCTCCCAGGATCTGGGAAGGTAGCAGCCAGGTCTAACTGGGCCCGGCTAGCGGATGTACTCTTTCAACACGCTGTTGCGATTGGGATGGCGCAGCTTGCGCAGCGCTTTGGCCTCGATCTGCCGGATGCGCTCTCGGGTAACGTTAAAGATTTGGCCAATCTCCTCCAGGGTTTTCATGCGGCCGTCATCCAGCCCATAGCGCAGCCTCAACACATCCCGCTCGCGAGGGGTGAGGGTTGCCAAAACGCTTTCCAGATCTTCCCGCAATAACATCTTGGCCACCCGCTCCTCGGGAGTTTCTCCCTCCGACTCAATAAAGTCTCCCAGCCGCGAGTCCTCTTCTTTGCCAATAGGGGTCTCCAAGGAAATAGGAAGCTGAGCCGACTTGGCAATGAAGCGCAGCTTCTCGATGGTGATTTCCATGCGAGTGGCGATCTCCTCTTCCGTGGGCTTGCGGCCCAACTCCTGGGAAAGCTGCTTGGTGACTTTCTTAATGCGCGAGATGGTTTCGTAGAGGTGAACCGGCAGGCGAATGGTGCGCGATTGATCGGCAATGGCGCGGGTGATGGCTTGGCGGATCCACCAGGTGGCATAGGTGGAAAACTTGTAGCCCTTTTCGTGATCAAACTTCTCGGCTGCCCGAATGAGGCCTAGGGAGCCCTCCTGGATCAGATCCTGAAAGGAGAGACCCCTGTTCATGTATTTCTTGGCAATAGAGACTACCAGCCGCAGGTTGGACTGCACCATCTTTTCTTTAGCCCGCCGCCCCTGGTGTAGGCGCCGCCGGAATTCCGGCAAGGGCATTTTGACTTCCTCTGCCCATAGCTCCTCCGGCACCTCCTCCGGGCTGGACCAGAGGCCCATTCGCTCGAAAACGGCCTCACGGGCGCGCTCTAGCTCCAGCAGATCGGCAATTTTTCGCGCTAGCTCAATTTCTTCGTCAGGCCGCAGGAGGCGAATGCGCCCAATTTCTTGCAAATAGACGCGAATAGAGTCGTCGGTGTAGACCTTTTTCTTGCTGGCCGATTTGCGTTTCGCATGCCCTTTGGCGGCAGTAGCCTCATCCTCCTCCTCGAGGAACTCTTCGTCGCCCTCCTCCTCGTCCAAAGCCTCAGGGTCACTGGCATCCAGTTCAAACTCGAGGGGATCCGCTCCATTGTCTGCATCCAGGAGGATGGAAGAGGAGCTTTCCAGATCCGAGTCGAGAAGAGCCGTCTGACCAGATGTCACCAACTCTTTTGCTTGCACCATGCTGATTTCCTCGTGACGCTAATCACAAAGCTGGAGGCAACTAAGAGCTTCTAGACGCCAAGGCAAAAGCAGCAAGTCCCAAGTCCACTGCAACCCAGAACGCTAGCTCTAGGGCGCCAAGAGCTGCAGAACTAGACCCCGCTCGCGCTAGGCAAGCTGGCCCGCTTCTAGACAGCCAAGGGCTGGGGTTACTCTCGAAGCAACGGTGGCTCATGGGGCTCAATGAAACTGGTGCAAAACTTGTTGGACAGGCAAGCCCCCTCGAAATTGAGGAAGCCCACCTTTTGCTCTTCCCTGGCGCAGGGCAAGGCGCCTCCTGGAAGGGCTGGCTACCTCGACCCCTCCCCACGCTTGGAGGAAGGAGCACACCACAGCCGCCGGCAAGGGATCCCTGCAGGCAGCTGTAGCCGTTCACACCAAACGCCTTCCCTAAATTAGCCCGCCCTTGGGGAAACAGCAACGGGGCAGGTGAAGAAAATCTAAACTTTGTCCCGCCGCCTCACAACGCTCCAATCCCGATGTCAGGGATCCCTACGACTTGACGGGGCGCCGGAGGGTCCTCCAGGAGCCGATTTTGGTGGGCCGGAGACGGTGGAGCAACTCCACCAAGGCTTTCTAGGTCATCAAGACCCATACCTTGCAGCAGGAACCTGCCCAGTGGGGGATCTGCCTGCCGGTGGTGTCGCTTCAGGGGGCGCTAGCTAAGCCCTCTTTTTCCGCAGAGCGCAGGATTGGCCAGAACCAGTGGGGCCGCATGAGGATCACCGTGTCGATGACATGAATGATGCCGTTGTCGGCTTCAATATCGGCCTGGATAACGGTAGCATTGTTTACCTCAAACACGTCCCCTTCGATAAACAAATCGATGGGGGATCCCTCCACCGAGCCTACACTTCGATACTTGGCCAAGTCCGCCTTTTTCAGGCGACCGGGCACCACATGGTAACACAAGATGCGAGTCAGTTGAGGGATGTTTTGCACCAGGGTGGTAATGGTGCCAGGGGGCAACTTGGCGAAAGCGGCATCGGTAGGCGCGAAAACAGTAAAGGGGCCAGGGCCTTTCAGAGTATCCACCAAGTTTGCCGCTTTCACGGCTGTAACTAGGGTGGAGAAACCTTCCGTAGAAACTGCAATATCGACAATATCAGGCATGGCCAAAATCCTTATTTTGCTAGAAGTTGGGATGACAGGAAAGTCAAAGTGGTGCGCAGTTTCAGAGCTACCTGGCCTGAATACGACTGAAAATGGGCAGAGTCAATGCCTAGACTTGAAGTCGGCTAGCGATAGTTCTGATCCTGAATGTAGGCCAGGCGAGCTGCTTCTCGAATCCCGTATTCCGGCCGAGTGAAGCGATTGAGTTGCCCCTCAAAGTAACGACGGTTCATCATCAAATGTCGCGGATTGGGATCGTCCAAAGGATAGAGAAAAGCTGCTCTCCCCGCCTGGATCACGGCTGAGGTGACGTTGTACATGGAGCGCTGAAAGCTAATCCCAAGCTGGATCAGCATGTCATCTTCGCCGCGGCAATGCTTGCGGTAATACTCCACTAAATACTGGGGCAAAAAGTGGTACATATCCTGGTGCAAAAGCGTCGGCGGGATCCCGGCACTGGCCACGGGAAACTTGTCGGCGTAGAGAACCCCGTAGTGAAAGTCCAACTGGTTAACGGGCACTTGGTTGGCCTGGGCGTTATAGGACTTGGTGCCGCGGAAGGGAGAAGAGCGATAAAACACCGCCTCTACGTAGGGGAAAGCCGCCTCGTATAGCCAGGTAAATCCCTTGGATTTGGGCACAATATCGTACCATTCTCCGCGGATGCGCACCCGGTGATAAATGGGCCGTCCGGCAATGGCGAAGATCCCCCTGACCAAGAAGTTCATCGCCTCCGGCACGCTGGTAATTTTGCCCTCGTCGTAGAGATCGCTCATCTCAAGAAAGACAGGGGCCATCACCTCCCAAAACAGGCCCAGCACCGAGTACATGGTGGCCTGGCGGCATAGCTCTAAAAACATGTCTGGGAAGAGCTTGTATAGCCCCATCAACAGGGGGTTGCCTTGGCAGTAGGCGCGGATGGCGCGGTCGGCATTTTGCTTGTATTCTTCCGAGTCCATATAGGGATCCAGCAGGCCCCCCATATCTCGGTGCCAGAGCATGGCCCGCATACACTCTTCCGCAAATTCCATGTTGATGCGATCATGCCAAAGGTGATGCAAGATCCGCGGCAGCTTGCGCTTGAGCTCCCCTTTTTCCATGAACTCCAGGAGCTCTGGGTGGGCCGTGGCAGGACCACGCCAAATGCGCAGATCCGCATCATCTCCAGCGTAGTGGTTGGCCAGCTTCAGATACTCTTCGGGAATGATGTACTTAAAAAAGGGCAAGGGATCCACAAACACCTGCTCGGCAATGTAGAGCAGATCGCGCCAATAAAAGTCCATCGGGATGGCATAGGCTTTGTAGATGCCGATAATTTGCATCAAGTTTTCCGGCGTATCCGGCAGCATCGATCCCCCTGCCTCGAGGCGATGGACTATCTCGGCAAAAGGATGAGTGGAAGGAGGTAGCTTAGGTGCAACTAGGGTTGTTGCCATGGAAAGTCTCCAACTCTTCAATTCCTGGGAGTTTCCCGACTACCTGGTGAGCTCGTTGCTAGGGAGAATGATCCGGGTTACCGGCTGAGGCCAAGATAACCGTTTGGGCCTGAGCCACCTGGGTGGAGAGGGTAAACGCCAAGGGTTGCGGCCATTTCACCAAGTTCATGGGCTGGATCCCAAACCAGACGATCAAGGCAGTTAAAACGAAGCCCGGGATCCGCTCCCAGCCCTGCACCCGTGGGTAGTAGGCAGTGCGGTTGTCCAGTTTGCCAAAGCAGGTGCGGTTGAGCAAAATCACAAAATACACCGCTGTCAAGCCGGTGCCGCAGATGCTGATCAAAGTAGGCAAGGGAAAATCTTGGTAGCTGCCCTGGAAGATCAAAAACTCAGCCACAAAGCCCACCAAGCCTGGGATCCCGGCACTGGCCATGCCGCCTAAAATCAGCAGGGCACTCACCGTGGGCAGGCCACGCAGGGGATTGAGCAGGCCGTTGAGCACGTTGAGATCCCGCGTTCCTACCTTGCGCTCCACCAGGCCCACCAGATCAAACAGCAGCGCCAAAATCAGGCCGTGGGAGACCATCTGCACCATTGCTCCCGTCAAGCTAATCGGCGTGGCCGCCGCCATGCCCAGCAGGATGTAGCCCATGTGGCCGATGGAACTGTAGGCCACCATGCGCTTGATGTCTTTTTGGGCAATAGCCGCCAAAGCTCCCGAGAGCACGGCAATGGCCCCCCACCAGGCCAGAAGCCCGGCTAGGTCAGCCCAAGCTTGGGGAAACAACTGCAGCCCAAAGCGAAATAGGCCATAGGTGCCCAACTTGGAGAGCACCCCTCCCAGCAGTATCGCCACCGGCGGAGAAGACTCTCCGTAGGCATCAGGCAGCCAGGTGTGGAGGGGCACCAGCGGCATCTTGATGCCAAAGGCCACCATCAACGCCAAGAGCGCCAGAGTTTGGGCAGCAGGGCTCAGAGAGCTGATGCGAATCTCAGCCAGCTCAAAGGTATGGGGATCCCCAAGCCAGTAGATAGCCAAAAAGGCCCCCAGCAGGAAGATGGCGGAGACAGCGGTGTAAATCAAAAACTTGATGGCGGCGTAATCCCGCTTGGGGCTGCCCCAGATGGAAATAAGTAGGTAGATCGGGATCAGCACCAGCTCGTAGAAGAGGAAAAACAAGAGCAGGTTCTGCGCAGCAAAAGCCCCGTTGACCGAGCCGCTCATCAGCAGAATGCAGCCGTAAAAGAGATTGGGACGCTGCACCTCTGGCTCAGCCGTCAGGATGGCGATGAGGGTAAGCAGCCCGTTCAGAGCTACCATCAGCAGGGACAAGCCGTCCAAGCCCAGGGAGTAGCTCAAGCCAATCTCTGGGATCCAATCCCACCGCTGCTCCCACTGAAAGCCAGTTGCCTGCACGTCAAAGCGGGTAAATAGAAACAGCGAGATGGCCAACGGGATCCCGGCCAGGACCACCGCCAGCTTTCGCCCTCCCAAGCCCAGGAACAGGAGCAGGGATCCCAAAATCGGCAACCCAATCAAGGCACTCAGCATGGTCTTTACCCCCTCGACCTACCCAAGCCTAGAGAACCACCAACCCAGCAGAGCCACCCCCGCCACAATCGTCAGCACATAGGCCTGCAACTGGCCGGAGGTGGTGTACTTCAGGACTTGGCCGCCTGCCAGCACCGCCAAACTGGTCAAATTCACTAGGCCGTCCACCACGTAGCGGTCAAAGAGCGCCGTGACCTCGGAGATGATGCGCACCACAAACACCACACTGGCTCGGTAGAGCTTGGGAGTGTAGAAGTCGTTGGCCAATAGGTCCTGCCAGTCAGCCAAGAAAGCCCAGTCCACCGGCCGCCGCTCCCGCGGCAGGTAGAGCACTGCCCCCAAACCCATGCCTACCAGGCTGGATGCGGCCATCAGGGCAACAGGGATCCCTTCCAGCGTGGGCGTCAAACCCAGCGCCGCCAGGATCATGGTTATGTGCAGAACCACCCCCATCATGACCGTGCTGGGCAGCATCATCGGCCAATGCACTTCTGGCGAGCGCTCGCTCATCTGCTGTGGCTTACCCCCCCAAACAAGGCCGAATACCCGGGTTAGGCCCAGTGCCGTCACCGCGTTGGTAACCAGCACAACTGTTGCCGCCAGCCCCTGCCCTGACTGCACCAACTGCTGCCACAGATCCGTCAGCACCCAAAAGGAACCGAAAGGCGGCAAAGCGATGATTCCGGCCATTCCGGTCAAGAAGCACAGCCCTGAGATAGGACGCCGCGACCACAAGCCCCCTAGATAACGCAGATCCTGGGTAATGCTGTTCCAGATCACCATGCCCAGCGCCATCACCAGCAAAGCCATCGCCGGCGCATAGGTAAGCAGCAACTGATACGCTTGCTGGACATGGCCGGTGCCCACTGCTACAAAGATCAAGCCCATGTAGGCGCTCACCAGGTAGGACAAGGCCCGCTTGGCGTCAATTTGAGCCAGGGCCACAAAGGCTCCCCCCACTGCCGTCAGCCCCCCAATTACCAGCATCACCCGCAACACCGTTGGGGAAAGAGCATAGAGCGGCTGCAGGCGGATCAACACCCAGGCCCCTGTGCCCACCACCGCGGCGTTGCGCAAGATTGTGGCAGGGATCGGCCCCTCCATCGCCTCATCCAGCCACAGGTGCAGGGGGAACTGAGCACACTTGCCCACAGGTCCAGCCAGCAAGCCCAGCCCTGCCAGCGCAAGCAAAGTTGGATCCACAGAGATGGCTCCTGCCTGCACCGCCTTTGCCCAGGCCGCCAAGTCCTCAAACTCCCAAGATCCCGTCAGGGGATAAATGGCAATAACCCCCATCAAGAGCAAGAGGTCGCCGATGCGCTTGGTTAGGAAGGCATCTCGCGCCCCGGTGACCACCAGCGGCTGGTTATACCAAAAGCCCACCAATAGGTAGGTGCCCAGGGTCAAAATCTCCAAGATGACGTAGCTAAAAAACAGAGAGCCACACATGGCCAGGGCGCACATTCCCCCCTCAAACAGGCCCAGCAGGGAGAAGAAGCGCGCCCAGCCCCAGTCCATTTCCATGTAGCCAAAGCCGTAGATCTGGGCCACCAGGTTCAGCCCCGTCACCACAGCGCAGGCCCCCAGCGTTACCGAAGAGACCTCTAGCGGCAGCTCCAACACCAGATCCCCCACCTGCAGCCAGGGCAGCCGAATCACCTGCGCCGGCTGATCCCAAATCGCCACCAGCGCCCCCACACTGTGCAGAAACGCTACCAAAGTCAGCAGCGCATTTAGGTAGCCCGCCGGTCGAGGGCCAGTGCGGCGGGTGATTCCTGGGGACCAGATCAGCGCTCCCCCCCACCCCACCAGCGCATAGAGGGGAATTAACCATGCGGTTGTAACCAGCCCGTTCAAGCTCATAGTCCTCCTTCCGACCCGGGATCTCGCCTGACCCCATCGCTGGCTGAGATTCTGTAAAAAATCTTAAGAGGCATCCTAGTGGCAAACTAGGATAGACAAAAGTCAAGTTTTCCGATGAAGACCGTAGACTTAAGTCTATCCGCCAAAAAAACACTGGGAAGTCAGGAAGACCCACCTAAGGGATCCCGCCTGCAGGCCACTTCAGCCGCACCTGCATTCTGTTGCAAAAAGCAAAGAGCCCCCTGTAGAAGTCCCTGCCGAGTTTTGGGGGCTACTGCCAGTTAGGTTTCCGCCAGCTCTACTAGGGCCTTTGCCTGCCCTGAGCAACCAGAGCTTGCTCGACTAGCTTTCCGACTTGCTAGAAGTCTGCACGTATAGGATTACTAGAAAGATGGAAGGTACCAAGATAAGCAAAAGAGTGGCCAAGATGCCCAGGTAGTTTGTCTCCATCGCTCCGCACGCGGCAAATCCAACTGGCAGCTAGCATACCATTCTCAGGTGCGCCTTGCCCAAACGACCCAGCCAGCCCTAGGGCTTGGTTCTCACCGCAACATCCCCCAGCACCTTAGTCTGGCAGGCGAGGCGATAGGTCTCAGGCTTGCGCCTGAGTTTGCGGTTTTCTGCCTCTGTGCGTGGCGAGAGGTTTTCAGCCCCCTCGACAATCTCCACCACACAGGTGCCACACTGGCCGTTGCCGCCGCAGTTTAGCAGCTTGGCCACCATCTTATAGAGGTCAACCTGGTTCTCCAGCGCCTTCAGGCGCAGGTTCGACCCCTCTGCGACGACGACCTCCCGGTTCTCGTTCACAAACCGAATCGTTGCCATAGCTCTGCCAAAAAACCTTGCTCGAACTGAGCCAAGAAAGAGCGATGTTGCTAAGTATTGTTACATTTTAAGTCATGTTTTTAATCTTTGGCCAGAGATCGGGGAAGATGGTGCCAAATATGAGGGGCATCCCGCCTGCAGCCACTCAGGTCGGTTGCGCTTCGTTATACTGTCTGATCTCTGGGAGGGAAATTCTGCCGGCAATACTTTCAGTGGGTGTGCCCTTAGGTTAGGTAGGCATGGCACCCCTTAAGCTAGAAGGGACTGCTCAGGTCAGAACCTAGGGGGGTGTTGACTTCGCTTTTTGACTGGATATTGCCCAAGTGTTGAAAACGTGGAGGATCGAGCTTTATGGGACTACCGTGGTATCGGGTCCACACTGTTGTACTCAACGATCCAGGCCGCCTCATTGCGGTACACCTGATGCACACTGCCCTGGTGGCGGGTTGGGCCGGATCGATGGCCCTGTACGAAGCAGCCATCTTCGACCCATCGGATCCGGTCTTGAATCCAATGTGGCGCCAGGGCATGTTTGTCATGCCGTTTATGGTGCGCCTGGGAGTGGTCAACTCATGGGGTGGATGGAACATCTATGGCGAGAGCGTTGCCAACCCAGGCTTCTGGACGTTTGAGGGGGTAGCCGCTGCCCACATCGTTCTATCAGGGTTGCTCTTTTTGGCTGCCTGCTGGCACTGGGTGTACTGGGATCTGGAGCTGTTCCGGGACCCCCGTACCGGTGAGCCAGCCTTGGACTTGCCGAAAATCTTTGGGATCCACCTGCTCCTGGCGGGGATTCTCTGCTTTGGCTTTGGCGCGTTTCACCTGACGGGCGTCTTTGGCCCAGGGATGTGGGTGAGCGATCCCTATGCCACAACAGGGCATGTGCAGCCGGTGGCGCCGGAGTGGGGGCCAGCCGGGTTTAACCCCTACAATGCTGGCGGGGTGGTGGCCCACCACATTGCCGCGGGCATCGTCGGCATCATTGCCGGCTTGTTCCACATTACGGTTCGTCCACCCCAACGCCTCTACAAGGCTCTGCGCATGGGGAACATAGAGAGCGTGCTCTCCAGCTCGCTGGCAGCAGTGTTCTTTGCTGGCTTTGTGGTAGCCGGGACAATGTGGTATGGCAGCGCCACCACACCTGTCGAGCTGTTTGGCCCCACCCGCTACCAATGGGATTCCGGTTACTTCAACCAGGAAATTAACCGGCGCGTCAATGCTGCCGTGGAAGCTGGGATGACCCTCAGCGAGGCTTACAACTCTCTGCCTAAGTCCTTGCTCTTCTACGATTACGTGGGCAACAACCCAGCCAAGGGTGGCCTGTTCCGGGCTGGCCCCATGAACAAAGGGGATGGCATTGCCATCGCGTGGCTGGGCCACCCAGTGTTCCGGGATCGTGAGGGGCGGGAGCTGACGGTGCAGCGCATGCCTACCTTCTTTGAGACGTTTCCCGTCATCCTGCGAGATGCCGATGGCGTAGTGCGAGCTGACATTCCCTTCCGCCAGGCCGAGTCGCGCTACAGCTTTGAGCAAGTGGGCGTGACGGTGGAGTTTTACGGCGGCAAGTTGGACGGGCAGGTGTTTACGGACCCGCCAACGGTTAAGAAGTATGCCCGCATGGCCCAGTTGGGTCGGCTCTTCGAGTTTGACCGTGAAACGCCCAAGGCCGATGGCACCTTCCACACCAGCCCCCGCGGGTGGTTTACCTTTGCCCACGCTGTCTTTGCCCTGCTATTTTTCTTCGGCCACATTTGGCACGGCGCCCGTACCCTCTTCCGCGACGTGTTCGCTGGCATTGACCCGAACATGAGTGAGGAGATGGTGGAATTCGGCGTCTTCCAAAAAGTGGGGGATCCCACCACCCGCAAGGTGCAAGAAGCCTAGAGCTTTCTTGGTTCCTAGCCGTCAGCACTCGGCTCTCTTTGGGAACAGGGTGCTGGCGGCTCTAGAGAGTCCATGGGAGGTTGCTATGGAAACCATCCTCTACACCTTTATCCTGTTTTTGACGTTAGGCCTCCTGTTTTTTGCTGTTGCTTTTCGCGAAACTCCCAAGATCCCTAAGAAGTAAGCCCCACCAATTGGGTCCGCCACGCTAGTAGGGTCTGAGGCTAGGAGGCCGCGCAAACAATTGCCTGGATCCCTGGGCAAGGGCAGTTGCCCCGAGACTAGCCTGGGGATCGCTACAATTGCCTTGGGTTGGTGCTAGCTGGGCTCTAGAGCCCAGGGGAACGATGGCAAAGGTGCTACTGGTAGAGGATGATCCGGCCAATGCCCGCGTCTTCGAGAAGGTGCTGCAGCGACGGGGTGGGTTTGAGGTTCTTCACAGCCAGGATGTGGAGCAGATTCTGCAGATGGCCCAAGCCCGTGAAGTAGACGTCATTTTGCTAGATGTCTCCCTCTCCCAGAGCACCTTTCGCGGCGAGGCAGTGGACGGGATCCGCATTGCCCAGCTGCTTAAGGGGGATCCCCGCACCAGCTCCATTCCTATCCTCTTGGTAACGGCCCACGCCATGCGGGGCGACCGGGAGACTTTTTTGGCCCAGAGTGGGGCCGATGGCTACATTGCCAAGCCAGTCGTGGATCACGAGGAGATGGTGAACCAAGTGCGCCAGGTGTTGGCTCAGGCTCAGCAGGGCTAACTGGACAGGCTTTGCACAATCGACTGCCAAAAAGGGATCCCATCCTGGCCTGGCAAATCGGGGTCGGCAGCGCGTTCTGGGTGAGGCATCAAGCCGAGGATGCGACCGCTGGGATCGCAAATGCCGGCGATGTTATCCACCGAGCCGTTAGGGGCAACGGGATCGTAGCGGAAGACAATCTGACCCCCATCTTGCAGCTGCTTCAGGGTGTCGGCCTCGCAGACGTAGCGCCCTTCTCCATGGGCAATCGGCAGGGTTACAAGGGCGGACGGGGGGTAGGTGCTTGTCCAGGGCAGATCTGGCCGCTCCACGCGGATCCTCACTCGGTCGCAGATAAAGTGCAGATTAGCGTTGCGCAGCAGCGCCCCTGGCAGCAAGCCCGCCTCTGTCAGGATCTGGAAGCCATTGCAAATGCCCAAGACATAGCCCCCCCGGGCTACGTGCTCGGCTAGAGACCCCATTACCGGCGCAAAACGAGCCAACGCGCCCGCCCGCAGGTAATCTCCGTAGCTGAATCCCCCCGGCAGCACCACCACATCCAGCCCTGACAAATCGGTTTCCCGGTGCCAGATGAGTCGCGTCGGACAGCCTAAGAGGCCGCGGGTTACCCAGGCTACGTCGCGGTCACAATTGGAGCCGGGAAAAACAACAATGCCAAACCTTACCTTGGCCATGGGGATCCCTTGGGGCGAAGGCAAAAGCGGTGAGGGCTGGAGCGAGAGAGCTTCTGGGTGAGAGATCAGCCCTCTAGAGGCTCCACTTGGATTTGATAGGTCTCGATTACTGGATTGGCCAGCAGTTGCTCGCACAGCTTGCTCACCTGCTCTCGGGCAGTTTCGGCGTCAGGGGCCTCTAGCCGCAGTTGGATGTGTCTGCCAATGCGCACTCCCTGCACCTGGGTATGCCCTAGCTGATGCAGGCTAGCCTGGAGAGCAGCCCCGGCAGGATCCAGTACCGAGGGGCGCAGGTGGATCTGAATCTGGGCCTGGAACTGCATAGAATGAAGCTGGGCTTCTACAAGTGTATAGCCGGTTGTCGCTCGCTTGAGGCCAGCCTATGGATGCAGGGCGCGTCGTGGCCATTGCCCAGAATGTTTTTCGGGAAACCATTCGGGATCGCGTTCTTTATCTGGTGATGGTGTTTGCGGTGGCCATGCTGGGGGCCATCGTTTTGATTCCCCAGGTAGCCAACCAGGCCCACAACAAGATCATTGCCGATTTGGGTCTGGCCGCCATCCACTTCCTGTTGCTGGTGGTGGCCATTTTCGTCGGCACGGGGCTGGTAAATAAAGAGATCGAGAGGCGCACGGTCTACGTGCTGATTGCCAAACCCATGAGCCGGGCGGAGTTTATTGTCGGCAAGCATCTGGGCCTGTCGGCTTTGCTGTCGGTGCTGCTAGCAATGATGACGGCTGTCTTTTTGCTCAGCCTGCGGGTGGTGCAGGCCCCCATTTCCCCCTGGGCCGTTCTCTGGGCAACAGTTTTTACCTTTTTGGAACTGGTGCTGATTGTGGCAGCAGCGCTGCTGTTTGGGGTTTTTACCTCCCCGATTTTGGCTACCCTCTACACCATTGCCCTGTTCATTATGGGCCACACGAGCCGTGCCCTGCTGCAGTTAAGCAAGCTAGTGGAAGACACAGGCTTCGGCAAGGTGTTCGAGGTAATCTACTTAGTCTTGCCAGATCTGGAGCGCTTTAACCTAAGAGATGCTGCCGTTTACGGACAAATTCCCCCGCCCACCCAGCTTCTTGGCGATGCGCTTTACGGCCTGATCTACACCGTTTTGCTGCTCATTTTGACGGCGCTGGTGTTTGCCCGGCGTGAGTTCTAATAAGCTCTCGGTGGATCCTTCTCTCATGCGATTTTTCCACTTCCACACCCCTGAGCAAGTCCCCTCGTCAGGGATCCCAGTCTGCGCGGTGGCCATTGATGTGCTGCGGGCCACCACCACCATTGCCACAGCCCTGGCCGCAGGGGCAGAGGCCGTGCAGGTGTTTGCCGATTTACAACCCTTGCAAGCGAACAGCCAAAGCTGGCCGGCCTCCAAACGGCTCTTAGCTGGGGAGCGAGGCGGCAAAACAGTGGCGGGCTTTGACCTAGGCAACTCCCCCCGCGAGTATACGCCGGAGCGTGTGCGGGACAAGCGCATCTTCATGAGCACCACCAACGGCACCCGCACCCTTCAGCGTTTAGAAGGGATCCCAGTGTTGATCACAGCAGCCCTGGTGAACTTGGGAGCAGTGGTGGAGTTTCTCAGGCAAGGAGCTTTTGCTGAGGTGTGGCTGGTGGGAGCTGGCTGGGAGGGGGCTTTTGCTTTGGAAGACACCGCCTGTGCCGGAGCCATTCTGCATCGCCTGGGCTGTTCGGAGGAGCAGTTGGGCAACGACGAGGCAGTGGCCGCCCTGGCCCTCTACCAAACTTGGCAAGACAATCTCCTGGGCCTGTTGCGGCGCTCCAGCCATGGGCAGCGGCTACTGGCCATTAGCCCTGAAAGCGACAGGGACCTGGCCTATTGTGCGGAGTTGGATCGGCTCTCAGTGGTGCCCCGGCAGATTCAGCCCGGCGTTTTGGCCCTCGCCGGCTAGCTGGCCTGGGGTGTCTCGGCGGCAACAGCCAAAGCCTTCTGGTGCAGCCACTCCTGCCATTCTCCCGGGATCAACTTGCTGTGAAACGCATCTCCGGAGACAAACACCTCCTGCTGGTTTTGGGCCAAAACAAAAATGGAGCGGCGGTCGAAATGGGAGGTGAGCTTGTAGAGGGTGTAGGGGCCTTCGGAGTAGAGGGTCAACGTTTCCTGATCCAGGCCGTGGCGGCTGCTTTGGCCGCAGGCCCGCAGGATCATGTTGATCAATTGTTCGTAGTACATATAACCCTTCCCGACGAGGTAGGGAACATCCCTGGGAACGACCTCAACAGCCAAGGCGGCTGCTGAGGCCCGAGCGGCTCGCGTGAGCCCAGTATAACTCCCGGCTCAGGCAACACTGAGCCCAACAGATCAGGTGAGTTCAACCAAGGCAGCGGCAAATGCGATAAATAGTAAGGCAAACCGTCAGTTTTGCAATTCTGCACAAGCATCCCCCATGGCCACTACGGCGCCTCACTCTCTTCCTCCCACCAATCCTGTCCGCGTCGCCATCGTCGGGGCCTCCGGCTATGGAGGGGTGCAGTTGGTGCGGCTGCTCAGCGAGCATCCCGGCGTGCAGATCACCTACCTGGCCGGTCAAGACAGCGCCGGCAAACGCTACGGGGATCTCTACCCTCACCTGGCCCAAGCGGTGGATTTGACCATCCAGCCGGTAGATGTGGAGGCCATTGCCGCCAGCAGCGACGTTGTCTTCCTCTCTCTGCCCAATGGCCTGGCAGCAGACTTGGCGCCGCCTTTGCTAGCCAAAGGGTGCAAAGTTCTAGATCTCTCGGCAGACTATCGCTTTCGCAACCTGGCCACCTACCAATCCTGGTATCGCCTGGGGCAGACGGATCCCAACTGGCCCAGCCCTGCCTATCGCCAGGCCAACGAGCAAGCGGTCTACGGGCTGCCGGAACTCTACCGGGAGGCCATTGCCCAAGCCCAACTGGTAGCCTGCCCCGGCTGCTACCCCACCGCCTCCCTGTTGGCGGTTGCCCCCCTGCTGCGGCAGGGGTTGGTGGAGCTGGACAGCCTTATTTTCGATGCCAAGTCCGGCGTCTCTGGCGCGGGCCGCACCCCCAAGCTGGGATCCCTATTTGCCGAGGTAGATGGCTCTCTGGGGGCCTATGGCGTGGCCCAACACCGGCACACACCCGAGATCGAGCAGGCCTGCAGTGACCTCACCCACACTCCCATCACTGTACAATTTACGCCCCACCTCGTGCCGATGGTGCGGGGTATCCACGTCACCTTGTACGCCAACCTGCGGGATCCCGGCCTCGTGGGCGAAGATCTCATCACCATTTACAACGCCTTCTATCGCCAATCCCCCTGGGTCAAGGTGCTGCCCCGCGGCGTTTACCCGCAAACCAAGTGGGTTGCCGGCACCAACACCTGCATGATCGGGGTGGAAGTGGATACCCGCACCAACCGAGTCATTGTCCTGTCGGTAATCGACAACCTCATGAAGGGACAGGCCGGGCAGGCGGTGCAATGCCTCAACCTAATGATGGGGTGGCCGGAAACCTTGGGCTTACCGCAGCTTGCCTTTTACCCCTAGCTATAATGCCGGTAATTCCCCTGCAGCCCAGTTTGCCCATGCCTAACCTCTTCTCCCCCAATCTTGATCCCAACAGGCCCGCCACGCCGGCGAACTCTCCACCTTCATCCGGTAGGGCTGGGGACCTGAACTGGGAGGGGCTGTGGCGGCAACTGGAAGCGGGCTGGCAGGAGCTGCCCCGGCGCTCTGAAGAAACCCTGCAGCAAACCCTAGCTCGTTTGCAACTGGAGTGGGGCGGCCTGTGCCGTGAGGCGAGGGATCGGCTGCAGGCAACTTTAGACAAAGCTAGAGCCACCAGCTCTCCAGAGCCGCTCCAGCAAGACCTGCAAGCGCTTTTGCCTCTGCTCAGCCCCCGCCAATGGGAGGTGGTCATTGGCTCTCTGGAACGGGCCGCCGACCGCGCCTGGGTGGCCAGCCTGCTGTATCACAGCCTGCAGGACCAGGCCTATTCTGGGGCAGAAACCAACGGCATCCCTTCTTGGGCAGGGGCCTTAACCGCTGAGCAACGCTCCACCTTGGAGGCGATGAGCCTGCGGGCCTATGGCAATAGCCGCCTACCTCTGGTGGTGGACAAAAGCGGCGAGATCCAGGTGAAAGCCTCAGCCGCCCTCTTGGCCGCCCTCATTGCCGTCGAGATCGGCAGCGTGGGATCGGCAGGGGCCCTCTCTCTGCTGGGCACACCGGAGCTGCGCAAGCTCTTGAATGCCGAGGGCAAGCTGCGGCGCAGCGTCTTAAAGCAGGGGCGAACTGCCCTCACCGAAGAGGAATGGCAAACCCTGCGCCAGTGGCTCGATCCCAAAGGATCCCCCCCCGACTGGTACCTCTCCCTCACCCAACTGGGGATCCAAACCACGCAGGTGGGGGACTATCTGGCGCGGCGGCTGCGGGAGTTTTTCCAAAGCGAATGGATCAAGCTGGTGATCCCTCCCCTGTATCACCTGGTTATCGACGCTGTGCGGCTGTTGACGGGGGAAGTGTTTCTCAGTGTGGGCACAACCCTAGAAGCGGCTTTAGAGTCGGCAGAAGCTGAACGACGCCTGGAGCTGCTGCTGCAAGCTTTGCCCCAGGCCCGGCACATTCCCAGTCCCGAGCGCATCCAAGCCGCCCTTCCCGCCGTTGTGGAGGCTGCTGAGACAATCCTTAGGCCGCTCCTGGGCCGTCAGTTGATGACGGTGGCCGACATCTTCGACCCGCCCCTTCGCAACGAAAGCCTCAACGAGTTGGGGCGGCAGCTCAACCTCTGGAATCCCCTGCAGTTTTTGCTCACCTGGGGTACGTCTGGCTGGCTAGAGGCTCTGCTGGATCAGATCAAGGAATTGCAGCAGACCTACCCGGAAATGCCCCTGTGGGAGAGCTATCGGCAAGGGGTTGAGGCGGCAGTGCAAGCGCCACGGGTGATGGAGCAGGCAGAGGCCCTGCGCCTTACCGCCAAGAGCTTGGATCCCGAGATAGAACCCTTGGACGACTGAGCCATTCAAGGGTACCCCCCCTTCTGGGCAGGGCCTTCTTGAATGGTGTCGGATATCAAGAGATGCTCTTGTGCTACAATGTGTAAGGCATGTCTAGGGATGTCCATCAGTAGATGACAGCCAGATAGTCTAGTCTACCCCTCTTGCGCCTGTAGCTCAGTGGACTAGAGCACGTGGCTACGGACCACGCGGTCGGGAGTTCAAATCTCTCCAGGCGCGTTCTAGTCCCAGATGATTTTTCGTCTGGGGTGTCTGCTGTCCCTTAGCTGGCCTGAATCCTGTGTTAGGATCAGGCCTATCAGGTCCGCCTTGATGCAGGCGTAGGGAGCTCGAGGATCATGTTTGAACGCTTTACAGAAAAGGCCATCAAGGTGATCATGCTGGCCCAGGAGGAGGCCAGGCGGTTAGGTCACAATTTCGTTGGCACTGAGCAAATTTTGCTGGGGCTCATTGGCGAGGGCACGGGGATCGCCGCCAAAGTCCTCAAGTCCATGGGAGTGAACTTGAAGGACGCCCGCATTGAAGTCGAGAAAATTATCGGTCGGGGATCCGGCTTTGTGGCCGTCGAGATCCCTTTCACTCCCCGCGCCAAGCGAGTGCTGGAGCTCTCCCTAGAAGAGGCCCGCCAGCTCGGCCACAACTACATTGGCACGGAGCACCTACTCCTGGGCCTGATCCGAGAAGGGGAGGGAGTAGCCGCCCGCGTTCTGGAAAACCTGGGGGTGGATCTCTCCAAGGTGCGTACCCAAGTCATCCGCATGCTGGGCGAAACCGCCGAAGTAACGGCAGGCGGTGGCTCCTCTAGCCGTACTAAGACACCTACCCTGGATGAATTTGGCACCAACCTGACCCAACTGGCTCAGGAAGGCAAGCTGGATCCGGTGGTAGGCCGGACGCGGGAGATCGAGCGGGTGATCCAAATCTTGGGCCGCCGCACCAAGAACAACCCCGTCCTCATCGGCGAGCCGGGGGTTGGCAAAACCGCCATCGCCGAGGGTTTGGCCCAGCGCATTGTGCAAGGCGATGTGCCCGACATCTTGGCCGACAAGCGAGTGATCAGCTTGGACATCGGCCTGTTGGTGGCTGGCACCAAGTACCGCGGCGAGTTTGAAGAGCGCCTCAAGAAGATCATGGATGAGATCCGCAACGCCGGCAACATCATCCTGGTCATCGACGAGGTGCATACCCTGATTGGGGCGGGGGCGGCGGAGGGCGCTATCGATGCTGCCAACATCCTCAAGCCGGCTTTGGCTCGCGGCGAGCTGCAGTGCATCGGCGCCACCACCCTGGATGAGTACCGCAAGCACATTGAGCGGGATCCGGCTCTGGAGCGCCGCTTCCAGCCCATCATGGTGGGCGAGCCGAGCGTGGCTGAGACCATTGAGATTCTCTATGGCCTGCGGGAGCGCTATGAGCAGCACCACAAGCTGAGGATCTCCGATGCGGCTCTGGAGGCGGCAGCCAAGCTGGCCGACCAGTACATCTCCGACCGCTTCTTGCCCGACAAGGCCATTGACCTCATCGACGAAGCGGCTTCGCGAGTACGCTTGATCAACTCCCAACTGCCGCCAGCGGCGCGGGAGCTGGATCAGGAGCTGCGGCGGGTTCTCAGGGAGAAGGATGCCGCAGTGCGAGCCCAGGACTTCGACAGGGCTGGTGAGCTGCGGGACCGGGAGATGGAGATTAGGCAGCAGATCCGCGCCATTGCAGCGGCCAAGAAAGCCGAGGACAGCAGCCGCACGGAGCTGCCAGAGGTAACGGAGGAAGATGTGGCCCAGGTGGTGAGCGCTTGGACAGGGGTGCCGGTAGCCAAGCTCACCGAAAGTGAGTCGGAGAAGCTGCTCCACATGGAGGAGACCCTGCACCAGCGCATTGTCGGTCAAGATGAGGCTGTGCGGGCTATCTCTCGCGCCATTCGTCGCGCGCGCGTGGGATTGAAAAATCCCAATCGCCCCATCGCCAGCTTCATCTTCTGCGGCCCAACTGGGGTGGGCAAAACGGAACTGACCAAGGCCTTAGCCGCCTACTTCTTCGGCTCCGAGTCAGCCATGATCCGCCTTGACATGTCGGAGTACATGGAGCGGCACACGGTCAGCAAGCTTATTGGATCCCCGCCCGGCTACGTCGGCTACAACGAGGGGGGTCAGCTGACCGAAGCGGTGCGGCGCCGCCCCTACACGGTGGTGCTTTTTGACGAGGTTGAGAAAGCCCACCCGGATGTGTTTAACCTGCTGCTGCAGATTCTCGAAGATGGCCGCCTGACCGATGCCAAAGGTCGCACGGTGGACTTCAAGAACACGTTGATCGTGATGACCTCTAACATTGGCTCCAAGGTCATCGAGAAGGGCGGCGGCAGCCTTGGCTTTGAGTTCAACACCAATGAGGAAGAGGCCAACTACAACCGCATCCGCAACCTGGTGCACGAAGAGCTGAAGCAGTATTTCCGGCCCGAGTTCCTCAACCGGGTGGACGAGATCATCGTCTTCCGGCAACTGACCAAGGACGAGGTGAAGCAGATCGCCGACATCCTGCTCAAGGAAGTCTTCGACCGCATGAAGGAGAAGAAAATTCACCTCACGGTCAGCGATCGCTTCAAAGACCTGCTGGTGGAGGAGGGCTACAACCCCAGCTACGGGGCACGTCCCCTGCGCCGGGCCATCCAGCGCCTGTTGGAAGACCTGCTGGCAGAGGAGATCTTGACTGGCCGCGTCAAAGAGGGATCTGAGGTGCTCATCGACGTGGACGAGGAGCGCAAGCCCAAAGTCCTAGTCACGCAGTCAGATCGGGTGCTCTTGCCGCAGGGAGCTGAGTAAGGTCGCCAGGACGCTCTTCTGTTGCTGGTTACTGGACAAGGGATCCGCTGCTATTTCCGGATCCCTTGTTCTTAGCTAAGTCAAGGGATTGGCTGTAGGAGAACTCTGGCATGGTGCAATCTACCTACTATTACTACGGTGGCGCTCCGGTTCGGACGCCTCCCCCGGATTTAGCTTCCCTGCTGCTCCAGGAGCGCATTGTTTACCTGGGTTTACCTCTGGCGGAAGAGTCAAATGCCAACGTCACCAAGCTGATCATCGAGCAACTGCTGTATTTGCAGTACGAGGATCGGGAAAAGCCGATCAAGATGTACATCAACTCAACGGGCACCTATAACTACGACACGGCAGCCTTTGCCATTCTGGACACCATGAACTACATCAAGCCGCCAGTGCACACTATCTGCATTGGTACTGCCGTTGGCATGGCAGCCATGCTGTTGGCAGCGGGTGCTAAGGGGTTTCGGGCTAGCTTGCCCAATGCCACGATTGTGCTGCATCAGCCCTATGGGGGTGCCCGAGGACAGGCCAGCGACATTGAAATTCGCACCCGCGAGATCCTGACCTTGCGCAACATGATGCTGGAGGAACTCTCCCGCAGCACGGGTCAGCCCGTGGAGCGCATTAAAAAGGACACGGAGCGGCTGTTTTTCATGACCCCGGAAGAGGCTAAGGCCTATGGCCTCATTGACCAGGTGCTGACCAGCTCCAAAGGCTTGCCAAAGTTGGCGGCAGCCAAAACCTGAGGGTCGACCTTGAAATACCCGCGCTGGGCTGTGGCGGGTTTTGCCTTGGCTGAGCCTGAGTGCGGGAGCAATTTGGCAAGCGCCCTATTCTGGTTCAAACTTTGCCAGGAGACATCTATGCCAATTGGAGTGCCTCGCGTTCCCTACCGTTTGCCCGGCGATCCTTACACCCAATGGATTAGCCTCGATGACCGCCTCTACCAAGAGCGGATTTTGTTTATTGGCGAGCCGATTGACGACAACTTGGCCAATACCATTGTGGGGGTAATGCTCTACCTCAATTCCCAGGACCCCCAAAAAGATATCGTGATGTACATCAATTCCCCCGGCGGCTCTGTGACGGCAGGGATGGCCATTTATGACACCATGAACCACGTCAAGCCGGACATCGTTACGGTTTGCGTGGGCCAAGCCGCCTCAATGGCAGCCTTTTTGCTGGCTGCCGGCACCAAGGGAAAACGCTTTGCCCTGCCCCACGCTCGCATCATGCTGCACCAACCTTCGCTGGGAATGATCCAAGGCCAAGCCAGCGACATTGAAATTCGAGCCCGCGAAACGCTGCGGGTTAAACGGCGCATGAACGAGCTGCTGTCGCAAATGACCGGCCAGCCGCTGGAGAAAATTGAGCGGGACGTGGAGCGAGACTTTTACCTCTCGGCTACAGAAGCCCAGGCCTATGGAATTGTCGACCGGGTAATCCAGGAGCGCTCGGAAGCTATGGCCAGCTAAACGCGAGGGGAAGCGGTCGGATGCTCTGGAGGCTGGGACTGGGCGGTTGCAGCGGCTTGTTGCTGCTTTGGGGTAGCCAAGCCTGGTCATTGCCGCCAGCTTCCGAGATTCCCGAGGAGGTGTTGCGGGCTCAACCTGAGCTGCGTGCCCGTTCGCCGGTTGATAACCAGCCCCTCACTGCTAGCGAAGCGCAGAAGCTGCAGGCAGAGCTAGCAGCCCGTCCTGCCACGGGATCAGTTTCGCCAAAGGTGGAACGGCTGATCTTTCTACTCAAGCTGCGCAAAGGAGTTCGCGACCTGTTTCCCTTCTTGCTCCCCTAATCCAGCCTACCCTCTATCTATTTCTAAGGGCGGGGAGGGATCCCTTTCTGGTAGCGGTAGGGGCCAGCACGGGATCCCCAAGTTTGCTGACCAGTGGTGGCGTCGAAGCCGCGATCCCAGGTGATGAATTCTTGGGCTGTGAGGTCGAACTCAATGTGGATATAGGTACTGTCGCCGGGGTTGAGGCGGCAAGCTCCCCCTGGCAGCATCTCGCCGTGAAAGCAGCCTGGGCGTTTTTCGACCAAAATACGGCAGCCCGGCAAATGCTCGAGATCTGAGAGTGACAGCTGCGCTAAACGCTGCGGATCCTGCGAGGCGCCTGCCCAAGCCGCTTGATCTCGCAACTTGTAGTTTTCTATCCGCAAGGGATCCGCCAGCAACTGTAGCACTCGGCTGCGGTAGAATCGGCCCGGTGTGTGTTCGTTAAACTGCTCGGTAAAAAAGCCAATTCCCTCGGGAAACAGGTGAGGCAGACGCACGTACCAAAGGCTTACTGGCACAAACCACACCGGCTCCACCATTGCCTGAGCGCGGTTGCTGTAGTAGCCTTCCAACCAATTGGCTAAGGTGTTGAGGTCGGGATCGAAAGTTGTCAAGGCTAACGCGAAAGAGTCTTTTGCGCTTCTCAATTCTACTCCCCCGCGGGTGCTGCGGCGGGGTAGCCTCTTGACTCTGCTAAGGGCAGTTTGACTATGACCCAGCTTACCCCCAGCGCCAGCTACAGTATTGCCCTACGCCTACGTCTACCCAACCGGCCCGGAGCCCTGGCTCGCGTCACTCAAGCCATTGCCGAGGTGGGCGGCAGCCTCAGCCGGATCGACCTCATCCACCAATCGGCTGCTGAAACCGTGCGGGAGATCTGTGTCGATGCCGTTAGCAGCGAGCACGCCCAGCAAATTCAGGCCGCCGTTGCCTCTTTGCCGAATGTGAAGGTGGAGCGGGTGGTGGATCGCACCTTTGAGCTGCATCGAGGGGGAAAGTTGCAGGTGGTGGCCAAAAGCCCCCTGGAGAGCACCGCTGACCTGGCCATGGCCTATACCCCGGGCGTGGGCCGGGTGGCGCTGGAGATTGCCGCCGATCCCAGCGCTGTCTATGAGTACACCATCAAGGGGAACTGTGTGGGCATCGTTACCGACGGCAGTGCCGTGCTGGGCCTGGGAAACATCGGCCCGGAGGCCGCTTTGCCCGTGATGGAGGGGAAAGCAGCCCTGTTTAAGCGCTTTGCCGATATCGATGCTTTCCCACTCTGCCTGGCCACGCAGGAGGTGGCAGAAATCGTGGAGACAGTGGTGCGCCTGGCGCCGGGGTTTGGCGGCTTCAACCTGGAAGACATCAGCGCCCCCCGCTGCTTTGCTATTGAATCCCAGCTCAAGGCCCGCCTCAACCTGCCGGTGTTTCACGACGATCAGCACGGCACCGCCATTGTGGTGCTGGCGGCGCTGCTGAATGCCTTGAAGGTGGTCAAAAAAAACCTGGGCCAGGTGCGTATTGTCATCAACGGTGCAGGGGCAGCTGGAATTGCCGTGACGCACCTGCTGCAGCAGGCGGGAGCTACCCATGTTGTTGTCTGCGACCGCCAAGGGATCCTCAGCCGCTCCCGCTCTGACCTCACCCCGGAAAAGGCAGCCATCGCCGTTGAGGAGAGCGGATCCCTGGCAGAGGCTTTGGTGGGAGCGGATGTGTTCATCGGGGTGAGCGTGGCCAATGCCCTGACGCCGGAGATGGTGGAGACAATGGCGCCAGATCCCATTGTCTTTGCCCTGGCCAACCCCGTGCCTGAGATCCAGCCCGAGCTAGTGGCGGATCGAGTCGCCGTGATGGCTACGGGTCGGAGCGACTACCCCAACCAGATCAACAACGTGCTGGCCTTTCCGGGGGTATTTCGCGGCGCTCTTGACTGCCGCGCCCAGCAGATCAACACCGAGATGTGCCTGGCTGCCGCTCAAGCCATCGCCAATTTGATTTCACCTGAAGACTTGGATCCCCAGTGGATCATCCCCTCAGTCTTCGATGGGCGGGTGGTTCCTCAGGTAGCTGCCGCCGTGATTCAAGCGGCCCGCCAAACGGGAGTGGCCGGGATCCCATAACTTGTTCAATAAACGTTCAATAGACAGGCTAATTCAGCACACGAGCATCACGGCTTGCAAGTCCTCGGGGAGAGGCAGCAGCGGGCCTCTTTTTCGTAATTTTTCGTAATTTAACAATTCTTCAGAGCGCCTCTTCTGGAAGTGGAGTTCTTTGTATTCTTTATATCTTGAGCTCTAGCTTCCTGCCTAGCTGGGGTTCTCAATGGACTTACGCAAGCCCTTCTATGTTCACCTCGTTACTGCCCTCGCCGCTGCTGGTATAGCTGCCGCGCCCCTGGATCGACTCAGTAAGGCCGGGGGAGTGGGTCTAGTCGCTGGAATTGGGAGTGCGGTAGCCGCGGAAGTTGCCCAACGTCACGGCAGTCGGGCTCGAGCTTTGAGAAGCCAGATTGAGGGGCTCTCCCGGCAAATAGAAGAAAAGGAACAGCAGCTACGTAGCTATGAAAATCAACTGGATGAGCTCCGAACCCAGCTCCAACAGCGGGAAGAGAAGCTCCAGAGACTTGATCTAGCAGAGTATCAGAAGCTCCTAGAACAGCTCGAAACTGAGCGGCAAGAATGGCGGCAGAATGCCATGAACTTGTCTGAGCAAGTTCAGAAACAAGAGCAGCAGCTACAAGGTCAGCAAGCGGAACTGGATCATCTGCGGGCACAGCTTCGGCGGAGAATTGAGGATCTCGCGCAAGCCGACACTAATACTATAGTCTTAGCAAGAAGCGAAAGAGATTTTTATCGAGAAGAAGCCAAGAGTTTTATCTTAGAGATCTTGAGTAGAGCAGCCGATCAGGTGCATAAGGGAAGTAGAGTCCAGCATATACTCCAAGACCTAATTCAGAATAACCATGCAAACGAAGGTAAGAGTTATCGTCAAAGGCTTAGGGAAGATATAAATCATTTGTTCAGAGACTACCGCAAATGGTGCGATAATAGTTATGAAGCAGAGTTGCATAAGCTTGGTTTTGAGGTTGTTTCAGAGAAAAATTATGTTGTGATTAGATTTCGCGGGGATAACCGCTATCAAATTTCCCTAGCTAAGACTCTCAGCGATCAGCGTGCTGGTTACGAGATTGCTCAAAATATTCGCAATAAAATCTTCGGTCTAACAGAGCCTACTTGAGGCTTACTTGTGAAAGGTGGGGATCTTTTTTTCTGGCCAAGGTTGGGGAAGTCAGCTTGGGCCCTGATAGGATAGGGGAAAGGGAATCTCCGCCATGTTCTACCTGCCAGTCTCACTGTTGTTGTTTTTAATGCTTCTACTGCTATTGCCCTTCCTCTGGCTGGGGCTAGCAGTGGATGTGGTAGCGCTGGCGGCAGGGAAGTTGGGCTTTTCCCGAGATGGGGCACTGTTGCTGCTGCTGGCTATCCTGGTGGGCAGCTCGGTCAATATTCCCCTCTACCGCGTCAGGTGCGAGGTAACTCTGGTGGAAGACCTGGCCAGCCTGTGGATGCGGCAATTTTGGGGGATCCCGTTGGCCAAGATCTCTCAGGAGACGGTGGTTGCCCTAAACGTGGGCGGGGGCCTGATCCCGCTGCTCTTGGCCCTGTATCAATTTGGCCGGGCCAGTGGGCTGTTGATCCTAGCCGTAACGGCGCTGGTAACTTTGGTCAGCTACTACGCTTCCCACGTAGTGCCCGGGATCGGCATTCAGATGAATCCCCTGGTGGCTCCGGCTACAGCGGCTTTGGCCGCTCTGTTCTGGGCTGGAGATCAGGCGCCGGCGGTGGCTTTTGCCGGAGGGGTTTTGGGCACGGTGATTGGAGCGGATCTGCTGCACCTACCAGAGGTGTTGCGGCGCAGTTGCTCAGGCATCCTCAGCATTGGCGGGGCTGGGGTTTTCGATGGTATTGCTCTCTGTGGCCTATTTGCTCTACTGCTGAGCTAAACCAAGAGATAAGTAAGGGAAAGCGTGACCGATTGAGCCGGATCCAGCCAACGCAAGTCAGGGGCCCCCTCCTCAGCGCGGTAAGTCAACTCCTCGAAAAGGATTTGCGTCCACTCCAGCGGCTTGCTCAGCAACATCGGCGAACGGGTTACCCCCTGCTGGCGGGCCATGGCCTTGAGGGCCTCCAGGCTAGCAGAGAGGGGACGGGTGCTGGCCACAAACAGTAACTCGGTCAGTCCCTGGGCGTGGCAGGTAAGCAAATCGGGGTTGAGGACGGAGCGCGGCTCACGGACGGCCATCTCAGGCGGGGGTGGTATGGTCAGGCTGCCCTTAGCCTCTAGGCGCAGCGGCAGGGCAAGGTTGTCCTGGGGCACCGGAGCCAGCAGGTGCAGTTGCCCGCTGGAATCGACCATCAACAGATAGCCGAACAGATCCTGCTCGCCCTCGTTGCGCAGCGTGAGATAGAGGGGATCCCCGCGCAGGAAGCGAGGCATGCCCAGCTCAGCAGGAGCAGAGGCCCCTTGAGGAGGCCGCACGGCCCACGAGGGGGTTTTACCTCGGGTGGACAGTTCCCCCACCACCCCCAGCGACGAGATGGCAGCGTTGAGGGTGGTCCGCAGGCGCTTGGCCGCCAGCAGATGGGCCAGACGGGAGGCCAGCCGCTGCACTGCCGTAGTTGCCGCTTCGCCCGCTGGGCCACAGGAATTGAGAAGCAGCTCTCGCCCCGGCCAAAAGAGGCTGTAGCTGCCGACCTCCAAGGGCTTGGGCAGAGCGTCCCCTTGAAAGGCAGCAGCCATCTCTGGGGTGATGCGGCCCAGCAGGCAATCCACCTGGCGCTCGCGTGGGTTGGCCGTCTCCATCCAGCTATAGCCGGCGATGGCGTTGGTTAGATCCACTCTTTCAACACGGCCCAGGCTGTCTTCTAACCCCACCAAGAGCTTGAGGCTGCTCGAGAGAGCGCGCAACTGCTCTCGCACCAGCGTGCCTACGGGGGGAAACTGATCTTCCCCGCTGACCGCTTGGACCTGCGCCAACAGCCCACTGCGGGAACGAATCAGGAGTGGCGTTGCTGGAGCAGCAGGATCAGCAACAAAGGGAGCCAGAAGGGTGCCCGGCTGGAGACTACCCAGGACTGCCGCTGGGATCCCCCCTAGCCACACCTGAGCACGGCTCCCCCTCACCTCCTGGATGACCCCGCTAGCCGCTGTCTGGGAGGGAATGAGGAAGTAGGGGGGGACTCGTCGAGCTATTTCTTTGCCCTCCAGGGTAGGGTGCTGACAAGAAAAGAGGCCCAGCTCCCGTCGACTGACCACCTGGTTGAAAGCAATCAGCAGGCGGGCAGGGGGCGTGGTCTCCCACAGGTACTGGGTCAGCAGGTAGGTGAGCACTCCTGCATGAAATCCCGGCCAAGCAGCTTCCGCTGCCAAGTCTTGGGGAGTGGTGGCAGCAATCAACAAGCCTTTGGGCCGAGGGTGCCAAACTTGCTGCCCTTCTGCAGAGGATGGCTGACCGGGATCCAGCACCTTGGAGGCTGCTGGCGGGACAGGTGGGCGGGAGCGCAGTTGGAGGTTGCCTCGTAGGGCAGGTGGGATGTGGGTAAAGCCGCAATCGAGTATGGTTGTGACCTGGGCCGTGCCCAAGTTTTGCACAAGCTGGAAAAAGCGCTCCAGCTCCATGGCCGCCAGGCTTTCGGAGCCCGACAACAGCAAAGCCGGCTGCCACTGATCCGGGGCCGATCCCGCCTGCCACTGGCCGTAGCCACTAAACTGCACGACCACGATTTCCGCCGGCTGACTTGGGCCTCCCAAGTGCTCGGCAAAGGCCTCTTGGACTGCGCTTGGCGTAGCCGCTCCATCGGTGAGGGCGAGAATGCCTGCCGGTTCAAAGCCAAAGCGGTACAGCAGCAGCTCCCGTTGCAGCTCTACGTCGGTTACACAGCCCTGCAGCGGGGATCCCTCGCCAGGGTAGCGGTTAATGCCAATGAGAAGAGCCAACTTGCGGGAGGTGGCTGCTAGAGCTTGTCCATAGCGCCTAGCCTGCCTGGTTAGCCAGCCGGGAGACAAACCAAGGCCAGCAGCAGCTAGGAGTAGTTTTTGGAGAAAAGACCGCCTTTCCATGCTGACCTGGTGGGCTGCCCCGCGGGCTTAGCGGCTAACCCATCGGCTTAAACTTTGTGCCCAGTCTGTGCCTATTTCAGGATATCTTTGTCCGCCCCAGATCAACCCCCCAGCCCACAAGCCGCTTGCCAACCCAGCAAGTTAAGATGTGTTACGAGATCCGTCGGGACTTCTATGGACGCAACACTGTCGACAGCGGCCGCAGCCCAGCCAGCGGTGGCAGAGCAGCCTTTGCCTGGATCGGGGCAGCAGCCCTTGCAGCCGGCTCTGCGTTATGACCCAGAGGAGTTGGCTAGGCAATATCGGGGGCGCTGGGATCTGGTGCTGGGGCGTCTTTTTCAGTTGATTGCCCCCTTTTTGGGGCTGTTGATCTGGGTCTTGTGGGATCGCTGGCGGGGGGTAGAGCTGAAGAACCGACGCAAGCATGCGGCGCGGCTGCGGGAGATCCTCACGGAATTGGGGCCGACAGCCATCAAAATTGGCCAGGCCCTCTCCACCCGTCCCGACCTGGTCTCGCCCCTTTTTCTGGAAGAGCTGGCCAAGCTGCAGGATGAGCTGCCCCCCTTCGACAATGCCACTGCCTTTGCCCTCATCGAGGCGCAAATCGGCCAGCCAATAGAGCAGATCTTTCGCGAGATCGGCCCGGAACCGGTTGCCGCGGCCAGCCTGGGGCAGGTTTACCAGGCGTGTCTGCACACGGGAGAGAAAGTTGCCGTCAAGGTGCAGCGGCCCGATTTGATCGGGCGCATTTCCCTGGACATGTACATCATCCGCAGCCTAGCCGCCTGGGCCAAGCGCACCTTCCGCCGCATCCGCAGCGACTTGGTGGGCATTGTCGATGAATTTGCGGGGCGGCTGTACGAAGAGATGGACTACACCCAGGAAGGCCGCAACGCCGAGCGCTTCCTAGAGCTGTACCGCCACCCCTCCATCTACGCTCCCAAAATCTATTGGGAGTACACCCGCACCAAGGTGCTGACAATGGAGTGGATCGATGGCATCAAGCTGACCCAGCTTGACAAAATCGCCGCCGCCGGGCTAAACGGGCAGCACCTCATCGAGATCGGGGTCAACTGCTCTCTGAAGCAGCTCTTGGAGCACGGCTTTTTCCATGCCGATCCCCATCCGGGCAACCTCTTGGCTATGTACGACGGGCGGCTGGCCTACATTGACTTTGGGATGATGAGCACCATCCAGCCGCACCAGCGCTACGGCCTCATCAAGGCAATCGTCCACTTGGTCAACCGGGATTTTGCCGCCTTGGCCCAGGACTACGTGGATCTGGAGTTCCTAGATCCCGACACCGATCTCACCCCCATCATCCCCGCCTTGGAGGATGTCTTCGCCGAGGCCCTAGGCAAGCCCGTGGCCGAGCTGAATTTCAAAAGCATTACCGATCGCCTCTCGGGGGTGATGTACAACTTTCCCTTTCGCGTACCTGCCTACTACGCCCTGATCATCCGCTCGCTGCTCACCCTCGAGGGGATTGCCATCGGTCTAGATCCCAACTTCAAGGTCTTGAGCGTAGCCTATCCCTATGTGGCCCAGCGGCTCCTAACTGATCCCGCTCCAGAGCTGCGCGAAGCTCTGCGAGAGCTGCTGTTTAGCCAGGGGCAATTTCGCTGGAACCGCTTGGAAAATCTGCTGCGCAATGCCGTCAACAGCGAAGACTTTGACTTGCAGGGATCCCTAGAAAAAGCCGTTGATTTCCTCTTTTCGGAGCGGGGAGCCTTCCTGCGAGAGCAGCTGGTGGATATCCTCTTTTCCAGCTCAGGCAACGGCTCTACAGATGGTCTAACCCATCTGCAACGTCTGTGGTCAATTCTCAGCAGCAACCCCGCCTTTCAGCCGCTGCAGCTTTTGCCTCTAGTAGCCAAGGTAGCCACCAAGCCAGAAGCCCAACAGCTGGGGCGGCAGTTGGCCTCCCGCTGGCTGCAACGCTTGGCAGCCCGTCTGATCCGGGAGCTGCTGCTTGCAGAGGAGGAGAAGGAGCCTAGGTCACCCGCTTCCCTCAATGGGCGCAACAGGAATAGCGGGCAAGCTGGAGAAATTCAAACCGTCTATGCTTCCCCAGCCCAACCCGCTAGTGCAGTCTAGGTTTGCTGCCTTGGCTTCTTCTACTAGCCGTTCTCGTTTTTGGAACTGGGACTGTTGAGAGCCAGCATCATCCACTCGGAGAATTCATCGCGGCGGAAGACCTGGGGGCAGGAACGCGGGCCAAAACGCAGTAAGCTAGGCATGCCGTGCTCTTTGAGGCGGGCTCGCAGCCAGGTGCCAACGCCTGTCTTGCCATCGTTGGGCATTTCGGTTTGAAAGTCACTGTACATCAGCAACAATTGACTGCGCGACTGGAGCACCGCATTCTCTTGGATCAACTTGGGCAGGGAGAGGTTAGCGTCCAAATTGCTTGCTTTGGTTGACTCTCGACGACGGCTGCGGGAACGGGATTTAGCGCTTTCGCGGTTCTTACGAGCTTTCGGTTCAATGGCCATAGAATCTCCTAGACGACTAAGGAACTCCCAAAAGGGACAAAAACCAGAACTCGCAGGCTGAGGAGAGAGCCCGCTGAGGAAGGTGGCTCGAGGGGTACAGTTCTGGAGCACTCACTGAGAAGGAGGGAAACACGCTCTCAGTCGGCCAAAGAAAAGCTGCGCCAGCCTGCCGCCAAAGCTCAAGATCCCTTGCCTGCCACGGCAATCTCCAGCGCCTTGAGTTCCGGGCCACACATCCAAGACTTGTCTTCGTCTTGCCGGAGGAAGCTTGGCTTGGCTACCCCGGTTTGTAGGGTAGGGAAGTCCGGATGCTACTCTTAATATGACTTAAAACCCGGGCAGGTGAACACTCCCCATTGACCCAGAGGCTGCATAGCGCCTGCGGCTTATAACTTCCCAGGAAGCTGAGCCCTCACGGCAGCGCCGCCTTTTGCTAGTCAGGAGCGGGCTCAGGTTTGCAGGCTTTGTCGGCCGTTGCGGATCACCCGCAGGGACTCCAGTAGCCGCATCTCCAGATCCTGCAAAACCTGATCCACGTAGCGGTGGGCCTCCCGCTGGAGACGCTCTGACTCCTGGAGGGTCTGTCGCCACACCTCCTCGCTCTGTTGGTAGGTTTGCCGCAACAACTGTTCCGCCTGAGCTTGGGCCTGGCGGAGGATGGTGGATTCGCTCACAAGCTGCTCGGCCCGGCGCTGGGCCATGGCCACGATCTCTTGGGCGTAGCGGTGGGCCTCAGCCAAGATTTGATCCCGCTGGCGCAGCACTTCCTCAGCTTCCTCTAGAGCAGTGGGCAGGTTAAGGCGGATGAAGTCCAACTGCTCTAGGATCTTCTCTTCGTCGATGAGAGTGCGCGACCAGAACAAACGAGGACTGCTGAGAATCGCTGCCTCCAGTTGATCCAGGGCCTCCTGAACGCGCATCAACGCCAGGGTCTGATCTCTGGGCAAATCACTGGAGCGATTGAGAGCATCAGAGGGCAATTCTTGCATCAGTCTGGAAAGGGGGTGGCTGTGCTGGGCAAAGCAGGCAGGATGACGCCTACCATATTAGGTTCTCGCAGTCTTGAACCTGGGTGTTCCCACCCTTCCAGAGGCGGGGGACAGAGACCGCTATCTGTGGCAGACTGAGGGAAAGTTGTTGGGTTGCCCTCTGCTTATGCCCCAGCCGCAGCCTCCTCGCCGACTCGAAGATCAATTTGTGGAGAACGTCGCCCGCTACCCCACCTACTTCATCACCGTCTTGCTGGGGGGAATTTGGGCTGGCCTACAGCCATTTGTAAACCTGTACCGCAAAAGCGCAACGGCAGCAGCTCTAGTAACTGTGGGATCCCTAGCTCTGCTGTTGTTTATCTATTTCACCCTGCGGGCGATGACAGGGCACACGCTTCTGCCAGCGTGGATGTGGCGTTGAGAGTAAGAGAGCAGCTTACGAGCAAGCCAAGAGAAGTTTAGCTCCTGACGGATCGCTGCTGCCGGCTCTAGCAAGCCGATCGGGTTTGCCGCTAGCTTGGTAAAGGTGTTTTCCTGTTGAGCTCATGGCAGATTGGATCCTGTTGGCACTGGTGGGCTCGACAACCTACCTGCTGCTACAAAAAAGCGTGGCCCGCCTCTCAAAGGTGCCCTGGCGGATCCTGTGGCTAGTGATGATGATCCCCCCCCTGCTTTGGGTGCTGGGGCGGCAGGTGTTTCAGTATGAAATGCCCCCTTTGCTGATGCTGGGGCTATTTTTGGCCTCCTGGCTATTTTTGGCCTCCTATTTTACCAGCATGACTTTGGCGCGTCGGGGGCGCCTCCAACCTCCACCAGCAGGCTCTCAGGCTGGAGTGGAAAACACCCCGGCAGAGCGAGATCCGGAGACAGAGGAAGGCGAGGAGGAAGGTGCTGCAGCTGCTCCCATCTCCATCTCGGAGGTATCGCGGGAAAAGCTCAACCGCTGCTTTCCTTGGAACGTTTTCTATCTGCAAAGCGTGGAGTACCGTCCTCAGGCCATCATCTGCCGTGGCAATTTGCGGGCGGATCCCACGGAAGCCTACGAGCAGGTACAGCGGAATGTGGAAACCACCTTTGGCAAACGCTTTCTGGTGGTGCTGCAGGAGGGGTTTGCCGGCAAGCCTTTTTTTGCCCTGGTGCCCAACCCGGCGGCGCGGCGCTCCCTAACCCGTCAGAAGGAGTGGCCTCTGCTGGCGTTGGGGCTGCTGCTGTTTACCTTTTGGACGACCCTAACTGCCGGCGCCCAAGCTTCTGGAGTCAGCCCTGACCGGTTGCTGCATCTACCCTCTCTGCTCAAAGGGTTACCTTATGCAGTGGGGATCTTGGCCATTCTGGGATCCCATGAAGGGATCCGCTACTGGGTGTCCCGCCGCCACGGCATCAAAACCTCGCTCCCCTATTTCATCCCGGTGCCTTTTGTGTTGGGAACCTTCGGGGCTTTCATCGAGCTGAAAGAGCCGGTGCCCAACCGCAAGGTACTGTTTGACATCGCCGTTGCCGGGCCGCTGGCGGGCAGCCTGGTGGCGTTGACAATGTTGCTGGTGGGGCTGGTCTTTTCGACGCCCGGGGATCCTCCGGCAGGGCCAGAGGGGCAGCCGACCCCGATTAGCTTCCATCGCATTGACCCGCGCCTCTCGGTGCTGCTGGCCATTCTGGCGCGCCTGGTGCTGGGGGATCAGTTGCAGCCGGGGCAGGTGATCGATCTGCACCCCCTGGCTTTTGCCGGCTGGCTGGGTCTAGTGGTGGTTGCCTTTAACCTGGTGCCGGTGGGCCAACTGGATGGGGGCCACATTGTCCACGCCATCTATGGCCAGCAGATGGGGGCCAATGTGGGGCGAGTGACTCGCTGGCTGGTGCTGCTGCTGGCTTTGACGGTGCAGCCCTGGCTGTTATTGTGGGCGCTGCTTTTGTTTGTGATCACCAGTGCCGACGAGCCAGCCCTCAACGATGTCGCCGAGCTGGATGAGGGCCGGGAGCTGCTGGGGCTGGCAATCTTGAGCTGGCTTGTGCTGATCCTGCTGCCGGTGCCACCCTTTTTGCAAAGCTGGCTTGGCCTGGCCTAGTTCGGGATAGGATCCAAACCACGTCAACCAGCTCAGCCCTGGCTATGCAAGCGGGTTTAATTGTCCAAAAGTACGGCGGCACCTCCGTCGGCTCCATCGAGCGCATCCAGGCCGTAGCCCAGCGGGTAGCCCACACGGTGGAGCAGGGGAAGCGGGTGGTGGTGGTGGTCTCGGCAATGGGAGAAGAAACGGATCGCCTGGTGGAACTGGGGGAACAGATCCTCCAGGGATCCCCGACCACGCCGGCCCAGTGGCGGGAGTGGGACATGCTCCTGTCTACGGGTGAGCAGGTCAGCATTGCCCTGCTGGCGTTGGCGCTGCAGCGCTTGGGCTACCCTGCCCTCTCCTTGACGGCGGCCCAGGTGGGCATCGTCACCACCCGGGATCACGGGCGGGCCCGCATTCTGCACATCCACACCGACCGCCTTTGGCAACACCTAGAGCGGGGAGAGGTGGTGGTGGTGGCCGGCTTTCAGGGCATCACCAGCCTAACTGAGCTGGAGATCACCACCCTGGGGCGGGGGGGATCGGACACCACGGCGGTGGCCTTGGCAGTGGCCCTGGGAGCCGAGCTGTGTGAGATCTACACCGATGTGCCCGGGATCTTTACTGCCGATCCGCGCAAGGTGCCCGAGGCCAGGTTGTTGCCAGAGATTACCGCCGACGAGATGCTGGAGCTAGCCAGCCTAGGAGCGCAGGTACTGCACCCCCGCTCGGTAGAAATTGCTCGCAACTACGGCGTCAAGCTGCGGGTGCGCTCTAGCCTGGAGCCGCTGCAAGCCGGATCAGAAGGCACCCTCATTGTCTCTCCCCCTGCTCGCGTCCGCTCCCCTGATAGCAGCATTGAGCTAGGGCGGGCGGTCGATACCGTGGAGCTGGATGGAGAGCAGGCCAAGTTGGTGTTGGTGGGAGTGCCGGATCGCCCGGGCATTGCCGCGCAACTGTTCCAGGAGATTGCTGCAGCGGGGATCAATGTCGACTTAATTCTGCAGTCGCTCCACCTCAGTGCGACGGAGGGATCCCCTACCAACGACATTGCCTTCACCGTCAGCCGTGCCCAGGCGGCTCAGGCAGCAGCCGTGGCCCGCAAGGTTGGCCAGGAGCTGGGGTGTAGGGAAGTCCTTGTCGATGAGGCGGTAGCCAAGGTCAGCATTGCCGGGGTGGGGATGATGGGTCGCCCGGGCATTGCCGCCGAGATGTTTCGCGTGCTGGCGGAAGCGGGGATCAACTTGCAGATGATCTCCATGTCGGAGATCAAGGTCAGCTGCGTGGTGGCAGCCGAGCGGGCTGGGGAGGCCGCCCTGGCGCTGGGGGAAGCGTTTCAGGTGATTCCCCAGTTGCATCGAGTCAAGGCAGCGCCTTGCGGGGATCCCCTTCTGCGCAACCACCCGGTGCGGGGCGTTGCCCTGGATCTGAAGCAATCGCGGCTAGGCCTGCGCAAGGTGCCGGATCGGCCGGGGACGGCTGCCCATCTGTTTGGGCGCTTGGCGGATGCTGGCGTTATCGTCGACACCATCATCCAGAGCCAGCGGAGCTACCACAACGGCCTTCCCAGTAACGACATTGCCTTTACCGTGCCTCAGGATCAGGCCAGGGCGGCTGAGGCCGTGTGCTGTCAGGTGGCCGAGGAGCTGCAGGCAGCTGGGGTTGAAACCGACCACGACATTGCCAAAGTCAGCATCGTCGGCGCCGGCATGGAAACGTATCCCGGCGTGGCGGCGCGCTTTTTTGCTGCCTTGGCCGACGCCGGGATCAACATTGAGATGATCGGCACCTCAGAGATTAAGGTAAGCTGCGTGGTGCGACGGGAGCAGGGGATCCGGGCTCTCCAAGCTGTCCACCGTGCCTTTGAACTCGACCGGCCCTAGTCTGTTTTGGCCGCCAGCAACAGGGGGAAGTGGTGGGCATTGGGGGCGTGCATGGCCTGGATCCCCAAGTTGGCGCGGTTGAGGAGATCGGCGTAGGTAGGGATGAACCGGCCTTGGCTGTCCAGGATGGACTGGTTGAAGTTAAAGCCATTGAGGTTAAAGGCCATGAGGCCGATGCCGATTGCCGCCGCCCAGATCCCTAAGGTAGGCAGGGCCGCCATCCAGAAGTGGACAGAGCGGCTGTTGCGCCAGCCAAGGCTGGGGATCCCCAACCGCCCCAAGAAGGCGTAGTGGCCGGCCAGGAAGTTGTAGGTGACCTCCTGCTGGCCAAAGCGGTAGCCGGCATTGGCTGACTCCTCTTCTGAAGTCTCCCGGATCAGGCTAGAGGTTACCAGGGAGCCGTGGAGAGAAGCCAGCAGGGCGCCGCCAAACACCCCCGCCACTGCCAGTTGGTGCAGCGGGTGCATGAGGATGTTGTGTTCCGCCTGGAAGGCAAGCATGAAGTGGAAGGTGCCGGCAATCCCTAGCGGCAGCCCCTCTGAGAAGCTGCCCTGGCCGATGGGATAGACCAGGAGCACCGCTGTAGCGGCAGCCGCCGGCGCAGAAAAAGCCACTGCAATCCAGGGGCGCATGCCCAGCCGGTAGCTCAGCTCCCACTGCCGGCCCAGGTAGCACCACACCCCGATGAGGAAGTGAAACACGATGAGCTGGTAGGGGCCGCCGTTGTAGAGCCACTCCTCCAAAGAGGCAGCTTCCCAGATGGGATAGAAGTGCAAGGCAATGGCGGCTGAGGTGGGCACCACCGCCGCAGAAATGAGGTTGTTGCCCCCCAGTAGGGAGCCAATCACCGGCTCGCGGATCCCGTCCACATCCACCGGTGGCGCAGCAATGAAGGCAATCACAAAACAAAAGGTTGCCGCCAACAAGGTCGGGATCATCAATACGCCAAACCAGCCGATGTAAAGCCGATTTTCGGTGCTAGTGATCCATTGACAAAAACTTTCCCAGCTCCATAGCCGCCGTGCGGCAGCGGAGCGCCGAACAACCACACTCATAGGCCAACTCCTAGAAAATTTGAAGAGAGCTTTCTTCCACTTGCGCTTGGCAGAGTGACCTCAGGAAATGACTCAGCCTTGTCCTGGGGATCCTTCTCCTTCCACGCTAGACAGTCTCAAGAAAACTGCCAAGGATACCTAACGTTTGCAGCCAAAATGTGAAATAAATTGATTTATCGATACAAAAAGGTAGCTTAGTATTGCAGTTTATATTCCACCCCTTTTCCCAGGCCTCAAGAGCCAGTTTTTGCAGTCGAGAACTTCAGGATTTCTTAAGGTGGGGGTCTTAAGGATTTCTTCAGAAAAGCAACCCCAGCAGGCTCCTATCGCCCAATTTCGGCGTGAAACTCCTGCAGGGACTTCACCCCCAGGGATCCTGACTGCAGAGCGCGGATGGCAGCAGCAGTAGCCTTGGCTCCAGCCAGAGTAGTGACCAAAGGGATCTTGTAGGCCAGGGCGGTGCGGCGGATCTTCCGTGCATCCTGTTGGGCTTCGCCGCCAGAAGGGGTGTTGACGATAAGCTGAATCTGGCCGTTCTTGATGGTGTCGATGACGTGGGGCCGGCCCTCGTGCAGCTTGAGCACCTTCTCGACGGGGATCCCGTGCTCGGCCAAAGCTTTTTGGGTTCCGGCAGTGGCCAGCAGGCGAAAGCCTAGCTTGACCAACTCCTGGGCCACTGGGATCACCGCCTGCTTGTCGCGGTCGCTAACGCTGATGAACACGGTGCCCCCTAGGGGCAGGTTTTGGCCGGCAGCCAGTTGCGCTTTGGCAAAGGCGCGGCCAAAGTCGGTGTCAATGCCCATCACCTCCCCGGTAGAGCGCATCTCCGGCCCCAGCAGCGTGTCGGTGCCGGGGAACTTGTGAAACGGCAGCACCACTTCTTTAACAGCCACGTAGGGCGGGATCACCTCCTGGGTAAAGCCCAGCTCTGCCAGGGTTTTGCCGCTCATCACCTGGGCAGCGTAGGCGGCCAGGGGGTGGCCAATGGCTTTGCTGACAAACGGCACGGTGCGGGAAGCGCGCGGGTTGGCTTCCAGAACGTAAACCTGCTCTTTCTGGACGGCGTATTGGACGTTAATGAGCCCCACCACCTTGAGAGCTTGGGCCAACTTCACCGTCCAGTCGCGGATCACCTGCAGCACAGCAGGGCTGAGAGTGCGGCTGGGCAAGACACAGGCGGAGTCGCCCGAGTGGATCCCGGCTTGCTCAATGTGCTCCAGGATGCCGCCGATGGTTACAGCCCCGGTGTGGTCGGCGATGGCGTCCACATCTACCTCCACGGCATCCTCCAAGAACTGATCCACCAGCACGGGACGCTCGGGATCCACCGCCACCGCTAGCTGCATGTAGCGCCGCAGATCTTGATCCGAATAGACAATCTCCATGGCCCGCCCCCCCAGCACATAGCTGGGCCGCACCACCACGGGGTAGCCAATGCGCCGGGCAATCTCCAGGCTCTCCTCCACGCTGCGGGCAAGGCCGTGGGCTGGCTGGCGGATCCCCAATTCCTCGAGCAGGCGCCCAAACCGGCCGCGATCTTCGGCTATGTCGATGGAGTCAGGAGAAGTACCCCAGATAGGCGCCTGGGCTGCGGCTAGCCCCTGGGCCAGCTTCAGGGGGGTCTGGCCGCCAAACTGCGGGATTAGACCTAGCGGCTGCTCGGCCTCGACGAGGTTCATCACCTCTTCGTAGGTCAGGGGCTCAAAGTAGAGGCGATCAGCGGTGTCGTAGTCGGTGGAAACGGTCTCGGGGTTGGAGTTGACCATGATGGTCTCATAGCCAAGGCGTCTGAGGGCAAAGACGGCATGACAGCAGCAGTAGTCGAACTCAATCCCCTGGCCGATGCGGTTGGGACCGCCCCCCAGGATCATCACCTTTGGCTTGGCGGTGGGGAAGGTCTCGGATTCGCTCTCGTAGGTGGAGTACTGGTAAGGGGTGGCCGCCTCGAACTCGGCAGCGCAGGTGTCCACGGTTTTGTAGGTGGGGATCACCCCCAGGGCCTTGCGGCGATCCCGCACCTGGGCTTCCGTGCAGCCGGTCAGGTGGGCAATTTGTCGGTCGCTAAAGCCCATCTGCTTGAGATGGCGCAGGTCTTCGGCCGTTAGGGATCCCAACTCCCGCCCTTTAAGGGCTTGCTCCACCTCCACCAACTCCTTCAGCTTGTCGATAAACCAGGGATCGATGTGGGTAAGCTGGGCAATTTCCTGGACCGAGAAACCCATGAGCAGGGCCGTGCGGATGGTCAACAGGCGGAAGGGGTTGGGGGTGCGCAGGTTGGCCCGCACTTCCTCTGGGGTTGGGAGGACTTCCGGCCTGTCGCTGCCAAAGCCAGGGCGGTCGATCTCCAAAGACCGCAATGCCTTCTGGATGGACTCCTGGAAGGTGCGGCCAATGGCCATCACCTCCCCCACCGACTTCATCTGGGTTGTCAAAACGGGCTCCGCCCCAGGAAACTTTTCAAAGGCAAAGCGGGGGATTTTGGTGACGACATAGTCAATGGTGGGCTCAAAGCTGGCAGGGGTTTTGCGGGTAATGTCATTGGGAAGCTCCGGCAGCGTGTAGCCCACAGCCAGCTTGGCGGCAATCTTGGCAATGGGGAAGCCAGTGGCCTTGCTGGCCAAAGCAGAAGAGCGAGAGACCCGCGGGTTCATCTCGATGACCCGCACTTCGCCATTGGCGGGGTTGACGGCAAACTGCACGTTGGATCCCCCCGTTTCCACCCCAATCTCGCGCATGATGGCGATGGCGTAGTCGCGCAGCCGCTGGTACTCCTTGTCGGTGAGGGTCTGCGCCGGGGCCACGGTGATGGAGTCGCCGGTGTGGACCCCCATGGGGTCGATGTTTTCAATCGAGCAGATGATGACCACGTTGTCCGCCAGATCCCGCATCACCTCCAGCTCGAACTCCTTCCAGCCGATGATCGACTCCTCCACCAGGATCTGGGAGATTGGGCTGGCCTCTAGGCCGGCGGTGCAGATTTCCTCCAACTCCTCTTGGTTGTAGGCCACGCCGCCACCTGTACCTCCCAAGGTGTAGGCGGGGCGGATGATGAGGGGGTAGCCAATTTCTTGAGCAATCTGTTTGGCTTCTTCTAGGCTGCGGGCCAACCCTGAGCGGGGGACGGCCAGGCCAATTCGCTGCATCGCCTGCTTGAACAGCTCCCGGTCTTCAGCTTTTTCAATGGCCTCACGCTTGGCCCCAATTAGCTCCACCCCGTACTGGTCCAGGATCCCGCGCCGGGCTAGCTCCATCGCTACATTGAGAGCTGTCTGTCCCCCCATGGTGGGAAGGAGGGCATCAGGGCGCTCCCGCTCGATGATCTGGGCCACAAAGTCTGCCGTCACCGGCTCGATGTAGACGCGATCTGCCATACTGGGATCTGTCATGATGGTGGCCGGGTTGGAGTTGACCAGGATGACCTCGTAGCCCTCCTCTCGCAGGGCTTTGCAGGCTTGGGTGCCCGAGTAGTCGAACTCGCAGGCTTGGCCAATAACAATAGGCCCCGCTCCAATGAGCAAGATCTTGTGAATGTCGGTACGACGCGGCATGGGATCCCTAGGGTGGCAAGGTCAGCCTTCTATTTTAAGAGGCGGGCCCAGCTTGGGCGGTAAGATGGTGTACCTTGGGCAAGGGGCCTCGGAAAGGGTTGCTGTTGGAAAGCCTTGAGATGAACTTGCCCAGCCTCCTCTGGCCCGATCCTGGCGAGATCCCAGCTCCTCCTCGGCCCGGGATCCTGGGTGTTTTGGCTTCCGGCAACGGCAGCAATTTTGAGGCCATTGCCCAGGCCATCGAGGCCGGCGAGCTGCCAGCCCACATCGCTGTTGTGATCACCAACAATCCTGAGGCCTATGTGCGGCAGCGGGCCGAGCGCCGAGGGATCCCCTGTGTCCTCCTTAACCACCGCGACTATCCCAGCCGGGAGGCGCTAGATGCCGCCATTGTGGAGGTGCTGCAGCAGTATCAGGTGGAGTGGGTGATCATGGCCGGCTGGATGCGCTTGGTGACTCAGGTGTTGCTGTCTGCCTATCCGGAGCGGGTTTTAAACCTTCACCCCAGTCTCTTGCCCAGCTTCAAGGGCCTACGGGCTGTGGAGCAGGCGCTGGCGTGCGGCGTAAAAATCGCCGGCTGCACCGTCCACCGGGTTACGTTGGAAATGGACAGCGGCCCCATCGTGGCCCAGGCGGCGGTGCCGGTCCTGCCGGAAGATACCGTGGAGTCGCTCTACCGGCGCATCCAGGCCCAGGAACATCGCCTCTATCCTCTGGCTATCCGCCTCTGCTTGGCCGAGGGATCCCTCTCCCCGAAGCCTCCCTCCTAGGAGGCGCACCCCATGGCCGAGATCTCACCCCTTCTTGTTTTCGATAGCTCCGCAATTCTGGCTGGGCGACTGGCTCGGTGGCAGGAATGGGCCCGCTTCGGGGTGTGTGTGCTGCCTCAGGCGGTGCTGGCTGAGCTGGAGCGCCTGGCTCGAGAAGCCATTGAGCCTCAGGAAGAGTCGACGGCGCGTGCCTTTTTGCGCCACCAGCCCAGCTTGGGGTTTGCCATCTCAGCAGCCCGCGCCTGGGTCGAGGAGGTCAACGCCAGCGGCCACTCCCTAGAAGCTCGCCTGGAGCAGGCCATTGCCGAGTGCGCCTACGCCCTGGCCCAGCAGCCGCCAGGATCCCTAGTGGTGGTGGTGAGCAACGATCGGCCCTTGGTAGGGCGGATCCAGGAACTGGGGGTCTCCAACCTCTGCGCCATCTCTCTAGCCGAGCTCAACCGCTGGGTACGCCAGCAGCAGCGACCCCAGGCGGTGGCCAGGGCTTTGGGACGGCTGCCGCGGCCTCCCCTTCCCGCCACGCCGCTCTCTTCTCGTCCTTCGGCCCGACCGCCTTCTCCAGTCAGCCAGGGATCCCGGGGATCTCCGCTTGGCTTGACCCCAGCAGGGGTACAAAAGGCCCTGGCGCTGGTGTGGGCCTTGGCCTTTTTCTCGGCGGCGGGCTTGTTGGCCTGGCGCTGGTTAGATCCCAAGGGGAGCGAAGGGATCTGGCGGCAGTTGCCCCTGTCCCGGATCCCTTGGCTGCGGGATCGCAGCAGCCCAAACCGGGCATACTAGGGTGAAGGCTTTCTCAAGACTTGTCCCTAGCCATGACGGCAACGGCTGACCTTTGGCCCCAGCTTTTAGGCCAACTGCTGGAGCGGCAATCCCTTAGTGAGGCCCAGGCGGAAGAGTTAATGAACGGCTGGCTCACCAACCAAGTGCCGGAGGTGGTGTCGGGGGCAATCCTAGCAGCTCTCCAAGCCAAGGGGGTGAGCGCCAGCGAGCTGGCCGGCATGGCGCGGGTGCTGCAACGGGCTTCTCTGGGATCGCCGCTGGACCTGCCCCTCTTGGTGGATACCTGCGGCACCGGCGGGGACGGGGCTGGCACTTTCAACATTTCCACCGCCGTGGCCTTTGTGGTCAGCGCTGCCGGGATCCCGGTGGCAAAACACGGCAACCGTTCGGCCTCTGGCAAGGTGGGCTCGGCAGACGTGCTGGAGGCCCTGGGGGTGAACCTCAACGCCAAGCCAGAGCAGGTGCGGGCCGCGGTTACCGAAGTGGGCATTACCTTTCTCTTTGCCCCCCACTGGCATCCAGCTATGCGGGCGGTAGCTCCCTACCGACGGGCTCTCAAGGTGCGCACCGTTTTCAACCTGCTGGGGCCCCTGGTCAATCCTTTCTACCCCAACCGGCAGGTTATCGGGGTTTACGCGCCGGAGCTGGTGCCGGTGGTGGCCGAGGCCCTGCGCCTGCTGGGGCGGGAAGAAGCCATCGTACTCCACAGCCGGGAAGGCCTTGACGAAGCTGGCCTCGCTCAGCCCACGGACCTGGGCGTTCTCTCCCAGGGATCCCTACACCTAGAGGTCTTGAACCCGCGGGATTACGATCTCACGGCCGCACCCGTCCAGGCTCTCCAGGGAGGGGACTTGACAGAAAATGCTGCCATCCTCACCCGCGTCCTCCAGGGAGGCGGCGATCTTGCCCAGCGGGATGTGGTGGCCCTCAATGCAGCGCTGGCGCTTCAGGTGGCGGGAGCTGTGGCTGACTTGAGAGCTGGAATTGACCGAGCGCGGGAGATCCTTGCCAGCGGCGCCGCCTGGGATCGCCTGCAAAAGTTGGTCAACTTTCTGGCTTCCTAAAACTCCCGCCCTCGCCCAAAAGCCAGCACCTCGTCTACCCCTAGGCGGGGCTTGCGCGGCAGGTTGCCCGGTGCAGGGTAGCCCACCGCCAGCAGCATCACCGGCACGTAGCGGTCGGCAATGCCGAACTCCCGCTTTACCCCTTCTGGGTCAAAGCCAATCATCGGCCCGCTTGCCAAGCCCTTTGCCTGCGCCGCCAGCATCAAAGCCATGGCTGCCAGGGCCCCGGAGCGAATCGCCTCATCCCGCGCCAAAGTGGGGTTGTTGGCGTAGGTGGCTTGGGCCATGTTCACCCAGCTTTCCGCCCCTTCCGGGGAGAGGAGGCCCGCAGCGACGGCTCTTTGGACAATTTCAGGCAGCTTCTCATACCCCCGCAGATCCCCCAGGACGATGAACACCACTGCCGCGTCCGCCACCTTCTGTTGGTTGTAGGCCAGGGCTTTGAGGCGCTCTTTGTCTGCAGGATCGGTGACGGCTACGAACCGCCAGTGCTGGATGTTAAAGGAGGATGGAGCTTCCGTAGCATAGGCAACCAGCTCCTGGATCTCCGCCTCCGACAGGCGGCGGCTGGGATCAAACTTGTCGGCGGAGATCCGCTCTTTGAGGGCAGCTAGGACGTCCATGGGGATCCTCGAGAAGAGCTGCTACCAGAAAACCGAGGACAAAATTGCCTTCTCTCATCCAGCTTATCCAGCCTAGGGCCCCAGCAAGATCCCTCTCCCGAAGGCAGGTATGATAAAGGGATGATTGGAGCTGGATGCCCCCAGCCCCTTTGGGGAACCTCGAAGTAGCCAATAGCAAGCGGTGTGGTTGAGGGGGAGAGGCAAGCGGTGGACTTCGGGCGCGTGCTGACGGCAATGGTGACTCCCTTTACGCCTGAGGGGGAGATCAACTACGAAGAAGCCGCTCGCTTGGCCGATTACTTGGTAACCCACGGCAGCGATGGCTTGGTGGTCTGCGGCACCACTGGCGAGTCTCCCACCCTGAGCTGGCAAGAAGAGTACGAGCTGTTTCGGGTGGTGCGAGATGCCGTGGCTGGCCGAGCCAAGGTCATCGCCGGCACGGGCTCCAACTCCACCCGCGAGGCCATCGAAGCCACCAAAAAAGCGGCTCAGTTGGGCCTGGATGGCTCTCTCCAAGTGGTGCCCTACTACAACAAGCCCACCCAGGCGGGGCTCTACGAGCACTTCAAGGCCATTGCCCAAGCCAGCGACTTGCCCATCATGCTCTACAACATCCCCAGCCGCACGGGGGTAAGCCTACAGCCGGAAACGGTGGCGCAATTGGCGGAGATGGAGACGATTGTCGCCATCAAGGAAGCTAGTGGTATCATGGACGTAGTTTCTGAAATTCGGCGGCTTACCCCCTCCCGCTTTAGCATCTACTCAGGAGATGACTCGCTGACCTTGCCGATTTTGTCTTTGGGGGGGAGAGGAGTAGTCAGCGTAGCTAGCCATTTGGTTGGGCTACAGCTTCAGGAGTTGATCCAGAGCTACCACAGAGGACAGCCCGAACAAGCCCTGGCTCACCATCTCCGCCTGCTTCCGCTGTTTAAGGTTTTGTTCATCGAGACCAACCCCGTTCCCATCAAGGCGGCGCTAGAGATGCAGGGTTGGCAAGTAGGTCGGGTGCGCCCTCCGCTAGCGCCTCTGCAGGCCAGCTCTCTACAGGTTTTGCGACAAGTGCTGCAAGGGATGGGACTACTGGATGGGGCCCAGGGATCCGAACAAAAAGCAGCAAAAGCTTCATGAGTCTGTCTAACTAGGGGGCTTTCGGAGGGGTCTTTCGTGGCATTTTCCCGACTGGAAAATGGACAGGTCCTAGTAGCCAAATTCAGCTAGCACCGCTGACTTGGCTGGCGGGGTTTGTCTGGAGGGGTTTTTGGTTGGCTGAATTGTTACAAACCGTTACATCTGGAGGATCCACAGCGTCTATGCGAACACCACGGACTTCAGTTGCCTCTCGGTCAGCAGCTGCTCCAGCCCGGCCCACTTCCTCTTTGCAGATGATCCCGCTAGGCGGGGAGCGGGAGATCGGCAAAAACACCTGGGTCTTCCGCTACGAAGACGACATCATCCTGGTGGATGCTGGCCTGGCTTTCCCCGATGAGACGATGCACGGGGTCAACATCGTGCTGCCAGACATGACCTATATCAAGCAAAACCGGGACAAGCTGCGGGCACTGGTAGTTACCCATGGCCACGAAGATCACATCGGCGGGATCCCTTACCACCTACGGGAATTTGACATCCCGGTCATCTATGGCCCGCGCTTAGCACTGGCCCTGCTGGAGGAAAAACTGCGCGATGTGGGCCTTTTGAATCGGACGGAATTGCGCCCAGTTGGGCCGCGGGATATTGTGCCCCTGTGCAAGAACTTCTTTGCCGAATTCATTCGCAATACCCACTCTTCCGCCGACAGCTTTACGATAGCCTTGCACACGCCGGTGGGCGTTGTCATCCAGACGGGCGACTTCAAGATCGACCACACGCCGGTGGATGGCGAACGCTTTGACCTCCATCGGCTGGCCGAGCATGGGGAAAAGGGCGTGCTTTGTCTAATTAGCGACTCCACCAACGCTGAGGTACCCGGCTTTACTCCCTCTGAAGCCGCAGTAGTGCCGGGCCTTACCAAAGCCATTGCGGAAGCCAAAGGACGGGTGATTATCACCACCTTTGCTTCTTCGGTGCATCGCCTCAATTTGGTGTTGCAGATTGCCGAGCAGCAAGGCCGGGTGGTGTCTCTGCTGGGTCGCTCGATGTTAAACGTAGTGGCCCATGCGCGGCGTCTAGGTTACATCCGCTGCAAAGACGAGACGCTGCAGCCCATGCATGTCATCAACAGCCTGCCAGACGACAAGGTCATCATCCTCACCACTGGCTCCCAAGGCGAGCCTCTAGCCGCTCTGACCCGCATTGCCAATGGCGAGCACCCGCAGTTGCAGATCAAGCCAGGAGATACCGTGATTTGGTCGGCCAACCCCATTCCCGGCAACACGCTGGCGGTAACGCGAGTCATCGACAAGCTGATGGAGCTGGGGGCCAATGTTATCTACGGCAAAGACAAGGGGCTGCATGTCTCCGGCCACGGCTGCCAGGAAGACCAGAAACTGATGATTGCCCTCACACGCCCCAAGTTCTTCGTCCCTACCCACGGGGAATACCGCATGCTGGTCAAGCACGCCGAAACAGCAATGAGCATGGGGATCCCGCGGGAAAACATCGTGATCATCAACAACGGCGATGTGGTGGAGGTGAACCAGGAGCGCATCGCTGTTGTCGGCAGGGTGCCCGCGGGGGTGCAGATGATCACCGCTTCCCACGATGGGGTGCTGATGGACGAGATCCTGCAAGAACGGCAGCAAATGGCCAGAGATGGGGTAGTGACAGTGGTCATCAGCTTGGATGGCAGGGGCAGGCTGCTCTGTACGCCTCAGGTGCAGCACTTGGGCTTGGCGGGAGAGGGCAACTTTAAGGGATCCGACCTAAAACCCCTGGTAGAGGACACCCTCCAGCAAGCTTGGCCGCGCTTTGCCCGATCGCTGGAGCGGGGGAGCCTTGAGGTTGACTGGGCCGGCCTCAAGGCGGAGGTGGAGCAAGTGGTGCGCCGCTTTGTGCGGGAACAACTGCCCGGCAAGCCGACAGTGTTGGTCTTTGTGCAGTCGCCCGAAGAGGAGTCTGTGCCAGTAGCTTCCCTGCCGGTTGGGGAAGCCCAGCTCGACCAGGAACGGCTGGCCCTAGGACGGCGGCGGCGCTCCATGGACTCCGTCCCGCTTACGCGAACAGCGGCGGTGGCGGCTATGGACTCCGTCCCGCTTACGCGATCGTAAGACTGGGTGGCTGGCTCTTCAGGGCTTCTTCCCTAGGCCGGGCCCCAGCAAGCCTCTAGGGGAGAGCTCTGCCTTTGCCTCTGGAGAAAGGGATCCCACCTCGCTAAAGGGCGGGCAGCGGTTTTGGGGCGGGACGGGCTGCTTTAGGATCCTCAAGAAGGCCTCCGCCAGATCGGCATATCCCCGGTCGTTGGGGTGAAAGCCATCCGCCAGCGGGCCGGGGAAGAAAGACTCGCGGCGGTAGGAGCGGGGATCGCAGAGCAAGTCCACTACGGGGATCCCCTGTTGGCTCAGGGGGTTGATGGCCCGTTGGCTAAGGCTGACGGAGACTAGAGCCAAAAGTTGCCGCAGGCCGCTGGGCTGCTGCTGGCCTAGGGGAATCAGGGCAAAGTTGGGCAGGTTGGCCACTGCCAGGCGAGCTTGGGGGGCGCGAGCCCGCACCGCCTGGAGCAGAGTTTGGTAGTCGGCAGCAAACTGTTGGATCTGGCGTTCAATAAAGGCTAAGGGATCCTCGCCCTGCAGGGCGCGTTGGGCTGCTGCCAAGACAATAGCGTTGGTGTCGTTGCCGCCTACCCAGATAGTAATCAAAGTGGCGTCGGGGGGGATGCGCGGCACTTGATCCTGGAGCACGTTGGCGGGGATCCCCGCCCTTAGAGCTTGCATGGCCGGGCTGAGCACCGCTCCCGAGCGGCCCAAGTTGATGAGCTCCACCCGCCCCGGCAGGAGGCGGGCTAGGCGCGGGACATACCCCGTCCCGTTGGGACAATCCAGGGGCTCCGAGCGCTGCGGGCGGGTGCCGGCGGCGTTGGCCGGGCCATCGCAGGAGATGGAGGCGTTAAAGCCAACGGCATCGCTGGCTCCCAAAGCCACATAGCGGGTGAGGGGGGTCGAGCTGGGCACGACAACAGCAGGGGGAGAACAAGCGGTCAGCCCCCAACCCAGCGTCCAGATGGCCATAGAAAGCAGCAACCCACCGGTTCTGGGGTCTGGGGGCGAGGGCGCTTGCATAGCCAGTTGCAAAGAGGAGCCCATAGGGTAGCTTTGCTGCAGAGGTGGGGAAGCCCCCCAGCCAAGCTAACCAAAGATCCGCCAGCCAGCGAGTATGGTGGGAGTATGGCGCTGCGTTTTTGCAAGTCCCGCACCTACCACGATCCCCTACACGGCGCCATTAGCCTGGATGGCGGGGATCCGGTCGAGGCCTTGCTGATTCGTCTTATCGACACGCCGGCCTTCCAGCGCCTACGTCGCATCCGCCAGTTGGACACGGCTTTTTTTACCTTCCACGGCGCCGAGGGATCTCGCTTTACCCACTCGGTGGGAGTGCTGCAGGTTACGCGGCGGCTGTTTGACAAGTTGGCCCGCCGCTACCCAGAGCTGCGCCCCTACCGCGCCGTCACCCTGGTTGCCGCTCTGCTGCACGACATTGGCCATGCCCCCTTTAGCCATGCGGGCGAGGAGATCTTCGGCTGCCGCCACGAGATCTGGACGGCGCGCATCGTGCGGGAGGATCCCCAGATAGCCACCCTGGTGGCGGAGTTTGACCCGCAGCTGCCGGCCCAACTGGAGCAGGTGTGGCAGAAACGATTCCCCCTGCCGCTGGTGGGGCAGCTTATTGCCAGCCAACTGGACTGTGACCGCTTCGACTACTTGATGCGGGACAGCCTGCTTACGGGCGCCCAATACGGCCACCTGGATCTGGATCGCATCCTCACCGTGTTGGACTACGACCCGGAGACGGGATCCCTTTGCATTCCTGCTCGCAAAGGCCTAGGAGCCATCGAGCACTATCTGGTGGTGCGCTATTTCATGTACACCCAAGTGTACCAGCACCCCAAGAGCCTGTGTGCCCGCTTTATTTTGGATCGCCTCTTCAAGCGGGCGCAGGTGCTCTTGCAAAAGGGGGAGATCGAGTTGGATCCCATCTTGAGGGCCTGGTGCTGGGCCGCGCTGGCGACGCAAAAGGGAGATCCCTTCGAGTTGCCTCTGCCCCTCTATTTGGCCGCTGACGATGTGATGTTCAGCTACCCTTTTCGCTTTTGGGCCATGTCGGGGAGGGATCCCATCTTGGCCGATTTGGCGCGGCGCTACCTGGAGCGGGATCTGTTCAAAGCCCGCAACATCACCCGCTTGCCAGAAGAGCGACGCCAAGAGCTGGTGGCAACTCTGAGCCAGAAGATGCAGCGAGATGGCTTGGATCCAGAAAGCTACTTGGGAATTCGCTCCGCCCACGTCCAGGGCTACAGCTTCTACGACCAAGGGATCCAACTCAAAACCGAGGACGGCTACGTAGAAATTGCCCAGCTCTCGCCGCTGGTGCGCGCCTTAGTGGAAACCCAAGGCCAGGTTTGGCTCATCTTCCCTCGCCCCTACAGCGATCTTGTAGAAGGGGCGCTGTCTGCTTAAAGGGTTATGTTAGCCCTGAGGGCCCTGGCCATTGTCCTGCTGGCGCTGCGGCTGTAAGGACTACGTCCCGCTGACGCGAACGGAAGAGCTACGGGAACATGGTCTAATGGGGAATGTAAGGACTACGTCCCGCTGACGCGATCGGGGAAACCCTAGCGCCATGCAAGTCTTGGTCATTGGCTCTGGGGGACGGGAGCACGCTTTGGTCTGGAAGCTATTGCAGTCCCCTCAGGTGACTCGAGTCTACTGGGCTCCTGGCAACGGCGGCGCCCAGCAGATGGCCCGCTGTCAACCGGTGGCTTTGGCCGCCACAGACATCGATGGACTGGTGCGGTTTGCTACCGTGCAAGGGATCCGCCTGACGGTGGTGGGGCCGGAGCTGCCCTTGGTGGAGGGAATTGTGGACGCCTTTCAGGCAGCAGGGCTCCCCATTTTTGGCCCCAGTCGCGCCGCCGCTCAACTGGAGGGAAGCAAGCTCTGGGCTAAGCAACTGATGCAGGAAGCAGGGATCCCTACGGCTCCGGCTGTGGGCTTTGCCGACTTGTCCGAGGCGCTGGCCTACCTGGATTCCAGGACTCCGTCAGGCGAACATAGCTATCCTGTCGTGATCAAAAAAGATGGGCTGGCCGCCGGCAAGGGAGTGACCGTTGCCCACAGTCGAGAAGAAGCCGTGCAGGCCCTAGAGGCGGCCCTGGCCAAGCCCGGCGAGCGGGTGCTCATCGAGGAGTTCCTCGTCGGCCAAGAGGTGTCGGTGCTGGCCCTGACGGATGGCCAGATCTGCCTGCCGCTGCTGCCTGCACAAGACTACAAGCGCCTTGGCGATGGCGATACTGGACCCAACACCGGCGGCATGGGGGCCCACGCCCCGGCAGATCACCTGGTCACCCCCAAGCTGCTGGCCCGCATCCAGGCGCAAGTGCTGGATCCTACCCTGCAGGCGCTGCAACAGCGGGGCATTCGCTACCAAGGGGTGATCTACGCTGGCCTGATGATCACGCCCAATGGGGATCCCTACGTCTTGGAGTACAACTGCCGCTTTGGGGATCCCGAAGCCCAGGTTATCCTGCCCCTCTTGGAAAACCCTCTGGACGAGGTGCTGCTGGCCTGCATCGAGGGGCGACTGGCCAATCTTCAGCTGCGGTGGAAGCCCGGCTATGCCGCCTGTGTGGTCATGGCCGCCCCCGGTTACCCCGACAGCTACGAGCGAGGGATCCCCCTTGCCGGCCTAGAGGCTGCCGCCGCCACCGGAGCCCTGGTGTTCCATGCCGGCACTCGCCAGGTGGGCAAGCAGCTTCTCAGCGAGGGTGGGCGTGTCCTCTGTCTTACCGGCCAAGGGGCAACGCTGGCAGAAGCGCTGCGCCAAGCCTATGCCGCTGTGGAGCAGGTGCAGTTCCCCAAAGCCCACTACCGCTCCGACATTGGCAGCCGCGCCCTCGGGCCGAAGGTCCGCCTAGGTGTGGTGCCCGATCCGTAGGCAGATCATGGCCCCAGAGAGGTCGCTTCTCCAGGGCCCCTAAAGCAGTTTTTAAAAAAGCTTTGATACCTAAACCTTAGCTTCTCTGATGACGAGGCAGCAACGATAGTATCGAAATCTCAACTTTCCGTTGATTTTCTCAACAGTAGACAAGAAAGGGGCTTGCCGGAGTTTCTCCCAGCGAAGGCGAGATCCCTGAGACCCCAACCCAGGGCCACAAGTTAAGGCTCAGCTACGGAGAGAACCAGCGGAAGTTCAAGGGATCCTCCCGCCAAAGCCAGCGAGGTGGGATCCCTAGCCCTTCCGTCAAGGCAGCGGGCCTTGGCGCGGCCTGAGGGTCGCAGTCGTAGAGGGTGGTGGTGTAGCGATAGGTGCGCGGCGGCCCACCCTTGAGCCGGATGCCGCTGATTTCAAAGAGGTAGGGTCGATTGGGCTGAATGGATCCCACCGAGTAGGTGAGGGTTTCTAGGCCAAAGGCGGGATCCCCAACCCGGATATCCCAAACCGGCACTGCCTCGCCGGTAAGGGTATCGGTGATGCGGATCTGGGCCTGGCTGAGGTCAGACAAGCCGCCGCGGCTAGGCACCGAGAAAGACCAGCGGTAGGCGGACAAAGGCTGGCCGGAAAACCCCTCAAGGCGGTACAGGTAGCCGTCTCTTTCTGGGAAAGCAATAAACTCAGGATCCGGTACCGACTCGTCAAAGCCGAAGATCCAATTGGCATTGGCCTGAGTTACCCGTCCGGCCCGCGGGTCGAAGACGATGCCGTAGGCTCCTTGGGCATACTGGGGATAGAGGTTCCAGCGGCGGTGACCCACATCTACAAAGTTCTCTCGGCCCGGCTCTGCAAAGTAGATATCTACCTGGCGGGCCAGCACCTGCCCTGGGTCAGGGCCGTTCAGCTCCAGAATTGGGCCAATGGCCAGGTTGCTGAAGCGGGCTCCTGCCTCTCCGGCGGGAGTCAAGCAGCGCCAAGAGGGAGGTGGCTGGTGGCTGAGGGCGCCATTGGCCACCTGCAGCAGGGCCGCCTGCTGAGCGGCCTCCAAGAATTCGGGATTGAGCTTCACCGGCGGCAACTTGTGCAACAGCCGCAGAAAGTTCAACCGATCCATCATCTTCTGGGCTGCTGCTGGGGTGAGGCGACCGGGATTGCAGATGGCAGCCTGAGGCTGCTCGGCGTAGATGGGACCAGCAAAGGTGCGGGTTTGGCGATCCAACTGGCAAAGAAAGCTAGCAATTGGCAGCTCCCCTGCCCGGGGAGGCTCTGGAGCCGTGGGGGATCCCTCCCCATTGCAGGCCGTCAAGAGACCAAGGCAGAGCAGAATGACCAGCCCTACCCCCCACCGCTGCTTTAAGCCAAGCAGCCGCTGCCAGCGCATGCAAAACTATCGGCCAGCGGGAGTGGGGGTGGGAGTGAGGCTAGGGGGGCTAACCGTGCTGCCGCTGCCCCCGTCGCAGGCAGACAACAGCCCTAGGCACAGGAACAGAGCCAGGGTGCTCAAGAGCTTGCCGGTTCCTGGGGTAGGTTGGAGTGTAGCCATAGTAACAAATCTCCAAGACGACGCTGGGTTTGACTCCGTTTTATCCCATAGGGGGGATTGCCAAGGCTCCTGTCGTAGTGCTGCCACGGATCCCCGCGCCTATTTGTCTTGGCTGCCGAATCTGGCTGCTCAAGGGATGATCTGAAACTCCAGGTTGTGGGTCTGGAGCAGGTCGATTGTCTCGTGGTTGGTGATGTTGGTGTCAGCCATCTCCAGGTTGTAGAAGTCGATAAACTCCTCGCCGTCGAAGTAGGGGCCAGCGTGCCAGGTGCCCAGCTCCAGTTTGATGAAGCAGTCGCCAGCCACTCGAAAAGCTTGAATCCCGTCCACCTGCAGCTCGTCGGCAGGCGGCGCGACGGCGATGAACCACTCCTTGCCGTGCAGGGATCCCAGGCACTGGGTGCAACGGGTGTGGCGGGTTATTTGGCTGAACTTGAGGCCAGGACGGAGCAAGCGCATGAGGTAAAAGCGGGGCTGGCCCTGATTCAAAACCAACTGGGCATCTTAGCTGTCGAAAGGCTTGTCGTCGGGAGCAGGGTAGATCGCCTGCCCGTAAGGGGCAAAGTTGGTAGTGTCGCGTATTTTGTGGGTTAAGCATGGAGGGCGGAATGGACCGAGAGGAGCTCAAGAGGTTGACCAAGGAGGAGATCAGCCGGCGCATCCGGGAAGGGGTCAAGGCCGTCATAGTGCTCCGCACCGCTTACGCGAACAAGCAGGTACTGGAAGAAGAGATGACCGAGCACCTGGCTGCGGGTTACCGTGAGCGCACCTCAAGCCGCCGCGGGGAGCGGAACGGCTACTACACCCGGGACCTCATCACGCCGGCGGGCAGGATCGCCCAGCTCCGGGTACCCCGGGACCGGGAGGGGACTTTCCTGACCGAGGTCTTTGAGCGGTACAAGCGGATGACCGGGGAGGCGGAGGAAGCGGTGCTGGAATGTACCTCCAAGGGGTCTCCACCCGCAAGGTAGCGGCCATCACGGAGGGCCTGTCCCGGGTGCGCATCGGTAAGGACGCGGTCTCCAGGGTAGCCCAGCGCCTGGAGGAGGAGCTCTCCGCCTGGCGCGGCCGGCCTTTGGAGCTGGCCTACCCCTACCTCTACCTGGACGCGGCCTACTTCAAGGTGAACTGGGGCGGGCGGGTGGTGGACCTGGCCCTTCTGGTGGCGGTGGGGGTGAACGAAGAAGGCTACCGGGAAGTGCTGACGGTGGAGCCGGCGGGCAGGGAGAGGAAGGAGGCCTGGAGGAACCTCCTGAAGGGCCTGGTGGAGCGGGGGCTTCATGGGGTGAGGCTGGTCATTTCCGACGACCACCCTTCCATCGGTCAAGCGGTGATGGCGGAGCTTCCTGGGGCCAGCTGGCAGCGGTGCGTGGTGCACTTTATACTTTATGCGGAACGTTTTAGCTCATGTGCCGCAGTCGGAGCGGGGTGTGGTGGCCGAAAGGCTCCAGGAGGTGTTTGTGGCGCGGCGGCGGGGCACGGCGGAATCTCTGGCCCAGGAGTTCGTTGAGCGTTACCAGGACCAGTTCAAGCGGGCGGTGGAGGTGTTTGCCCAGGGTCTGGGGGAGGCCCTGACCTACCTGGACTTTTCCGGGGTCCACCAGCGGCACATCAAGAGCACGAATGTGCTGGAGCGGCTTATCCGTGAGGTGAAGCGGCGGAGTTTCCCCGGCGAGGGGAGCCTGGTGAATCTGGCCACGGTGGTGATGCTGAGGGCCACGGAGGACTGGGCTTTCCGGCG
>NZ_JANSIS010000003.1:133424-228043 GCF_047462135.1 Synechococcus sp. O70.2 | reverse complement strand
GCTAGTTTATCAGGGGAAACCTTGGATAAAATGCTGCGCCTTACATCCCCACCTTCAAAGGCGGGGCCTTACGGCGCCTTTTGGTAGAAGGAGGGATCCCGTGCCCATCCTGGTCCTCAACGCCGGCTCCAGCAGCCTCAAATCCTCCCTCTTTGCAACCGTTGAGAGTACGGTGGAGACCACCCCCCTTTGGCAGGCGCAGGTGGACTTTGCCTACCAGCCCGACCAGGCCCTGATTCAAGTCCGACGGCAGGGCGGTCCCTGGGAGCCTTTTCCCGCCCTTTCCTCTCCCTCCGGCATTAGCGGTTTGGCTCCTCTCTTTCAAAGCCTCTGGCAAGGGGAGGGATCCCTGCTGGCAGGGCCGACTGAGATCAAAGCCATTGGCCACCGGGTGGTGCATGGGGGATCCCTCTACCACCAGCCCACCTTGATCACACCCGAGGTGGAACAGGCCATCGAACAGCTAAGCCCCCTGGCCCCAGCTCACAACCCCCCTGCTCTTGAGGGCATTCGCCTCATGCGCCAGCTATTGCCCGGGATCCCGCAGGTGGCGGTCTTCGACACTGCCTTCCATCAGCAGATGCCCCCGGCAGCCGCCCTTTATCCTCTTCCCTACGCCTGGGCCGAGCAAGGGATCCGCCGCTACGGCTTCCACGGCATCAACCACGAGTACTGTGCCCGCCGCGCCGCTGAGATCCTGGGCCGCCCCCTGGAAGAGCTGCAGCTCATTACCTGCCACCTAGGCAATGGCTGTTCCCTGGCAGCCATTCGCGGGGGCCGAAGCGTCGACACCACCATGGGCTATACCCCCCTAGAGGGCTTGATGATGGGATCCCGCTCCGGCTCGGTGGATCCGGGGATTTTGATCCATCAGTTGCGCCGGGGGATGAGTGTGGAGGAGCTAGACCGGATCTTGAACCGGGAATCGGGCCTGAAGGGCGTGTCTGGCCTGAGCGGCGACATGCGAGTTATCCTGGAAGCCATGCAGGCAGGCCATGCCCGTGCCGAGCTGGCCTTTAACCTCTTTATCCACCGCCTGCGCAGCCAGATCGGGGCCATGCTCATGAGCCTGGATCGGCTGGATGCGTTGGTCTTCTCTGGCGGCATCGGGGAAAACGCGGCGCCAGTACGGGCAGCGGCCTGCGCCAACCTGGGCTTTTTGGGGATTCAAATTGACCCGGTTCTCAATGCTGGATCCCCGCGCAACTGCGACATCAGCACCCACGACGCGCCAGTGCGGGTCCTGGTCATCTCAGCCCAGGAAGACTGGGCCATTGCCAGTGCCTGCCAAAGGCTCCTGCAAGGGGAATAAGCTGCTTCCAGCCAGGTTTTCTGATGCCCTAAACCTGAACTTCAAGGTAAGGAGAACCTATGCAGCCTGCGCAGCGCATGGACAGACAGATCCCCCTGCTGCTCCTGGGTGCTGTTTTGGCAGGGTGCGGGGAGACGACTGGCAGCAGCCCCCTGCCCCCACCGCCTCCCCTACCCCCTCCCTCCCTCACCATCACCGATCTTTCCCCGCGTGCTGTCCCTGTAGGGCAGACCCCCACCTTTGTCATCTCCTTCCGCGTCGAGGCTCCTGCCGGGATCCGCGGATCCAACGCTTTTTTGGCTACCGTCACCACCCCGCTAGGCAACTTCATCCCCCTGGGAGCTTTCGACGCTTCCCAAGTGCCCGGCTGCTTCGTCGGAGCCACTGCCTGTACGGTAACAGGGCTTACCCTGACCCAAAACCGCTTTACCGTCACCCAGACGGGATCCCATCAGCTTACCATCAGCGTTTTCGATCGCCAGGAGCGGCTGGGCAGCGGCAGCTTTACCTTTAGCGGCCTGCTCTAATCCAGCCTCTAGTGGTTGCCAGGCAAAACGCCGCGCCTCACCGCTGCGGACATTGACGAGGCTTTACTACTCTGAGGACAATTTCCAGGAGCCATAGAACGGCTGGAAGAAGGCTGAGGGCCGCAAAGCAGGGAACTAGTCCTGGCCAAGCTCCACCAACCGACAGCCCACCCAACCTTGAGAGAACTTGCCGTCCCAGCAGAAACCTTTGCAGGGCAGGGCCTTGCTGGTCAATGCTAGGCGGCAGTTTGACTTGCTAGCCTGAATGAAGGCTGCTGGCCGGACAGGTGCTAGATTGGCTCACCACCCATGGATACTCGCCTAATCAACATTGGCTTTGGCAACATCGTCGCCGCTGGGCGTGTGATTGCCATTCTTAGTCCCGAGTCAGCTCCCATCAAACGCATCATCAGCGATGCCCGCGAAAGAGGCCAGTTGATCGACGCAACCTACGGTCGCCGCACCCGCGCTGTCATCATCACCGACTCGGGACACGTCATCCTCTCGGCTATCCAGCCGGAAACCGTTGCCAATCGCTTCCTTACTGCCAAAGTCGGTGTGCCGGAGGAACTTGAGTAAAAGCCTCACAGGCAGCTTGCAAGGAGAGGAGTAAGATATCCTAAAGCAAACAAACAACCGTCCAGCCTTCCTCTGTCGATGGCTATGGCCGCCTCTCCTACCGTCCTCCCCTTGCCAGGTTCCCCTGAGGTTGGGCAGACTCAAGGAGCACCCCAATCTCTCACTCCTCGCGGTCGCCTAGTGGTTTTGACGGGGCCCAGTGGAGTGGGCAAAGGAACTTTGGTCAGCCACCTGCGCCAGCGCCACCCTGAGCTGTATCTTTCTGTCTCGGTCACTACCCGTCCCCCTCGTCCCGGTGAACAGGAAGGTGTCAACTACTACTTTCGCACTCGCGAGGAGTTTCTCAGGCTTGTTGAAGCCGGCGAGTTGCTAGAGTGGGCGCAGTATGCAGGCAACTTTTACGGCACCCCTCGCCAGATTGTCTTTGAAAAACTCAGCCAGGGACAGGATGTGCTGCTGGAAATTGAGCTGGCTGGAGCCCGCCAGGTGAGAAAACTGTGTCCAGAGGCCATTCGCATTTTCTTGTCCCCTCCTTCTCTGGAAGAGCTTGAACGCCGCATTCGCCAGCGCGGCCAAGATTCCGAAGACAGCATTGAACGTCGCCTGCAGCAGGCTCGCAAGGAATTGGAGGCCAAAGACGAATTCGACTACGTGATTGTTAACGACAACCTAGAGCGAGCTTTGCAGGAGCTAGAAGCTTTACTTTATCCCCCGTCTCTGGGGAAGAACCAGACGTAGTTAAGCCGCCGCAAGCCAAGGTCTACATTCGAAAAGCGCAAGCAGGCCTCAGCCCTAGGAGTGAAGCCGCCAAATCTTTACCCATCCCCTCGCAACGTCCTGCTGTCCTCAAACAGAACCTCGACGAAAACCCAAACTTGGCAGGAGGTACAGCGGTGGCGCTCGGCTTTGACAGGGGCGGCAGGAGAGCTGTATTCCTGCCTTGCCGGGAGTTGCTATCAGGCGGTGCGCCAGTAGGACGTTTGGCTTGGCAAAGCCTGCCTTGGTGCCAGACGGCAGAGAGAGGTTCTGTTGATGCTGGGCAGTTGGTTGTGGATTTTGGCGATGGGCTTTTTTGCCGGCCAGATCGTGGGCCGATTGGGGATGCCGCCGCTGCTAGGGATGATTCTGGTCGGGATCCTGTTGAGGGAAGTCTTGTCTCCAGAGGTGCTGGCAGCAGCCGGGGATCTGCGCCTGGTGGCTGTAGCGATCATCCTCATGAAAGCCGGCCTAGGGCTGGATCGCGAGAAGCTGGCCCAGCAGGGATCCGTGGCGCTGCGGCTAGGGTTTTTGCCGGCAGCCTGTGAGGCGGTGGCAGTAGCGCTCTTGAGCCGCTGGATCCTAGGGCTGGACTGGGAGACGGGGCTGCTTTTGGGGTGTGTGATTGGGGCAGAGTCGCCAGCGGTGATTGTGCCGGGGATGTTGCGCCTCAAAAGCCTGGGCTGGGGCGTGGCCAAAGGGATCCCGGATGCCATTCTCACCGGCAGTGCTCTTTCCGATGTACTGCTGCTGCTGGGCTTTAGCTTGTTGCTGAGCCTCTTGGGCCAGGGATCTACAGAAAACGTTCGCCTGTTGGGCTTGGAGCTGTCGCCGCTGCAGTGGCTGCCGTTCCAGGTGGGGATGGAGATCCTGCTGGGCGTGGCCATCGGCTACCTGGCGGCGCGGGTTTTGGTGGCGCTTTTGGTGCAGCAGAACTGGACCCGCAATAGCACGCAGGAGGTGTTGCTGGCAGCCTGCCTGGCGCTGGGCTTGGTGCTGGCGCCGCAGGTGTGGCCCTATTTTTCTGGCTACCTGGCGGTGATGGCCATGGGGTTTTTCCTCATCGAGCTGGATGGGCCGCTAGCGCGGCGGCTGCGGGTTGGGTTCGACGCCCTCTGGACAGTGGCGGAGATCGTGCTGTTTGTGCTCCTGGGAGCTTCCCTGGATCTGCAGGTGTTGGGATCCCTGATCCTGCCGGGTTTGTTGCTTCTGACCCTGAGCCTGCTGTTGGGTCGGGGCCTGGGTTGGTGGCTTTCTACCCTGGGAAGTAACTGGAACTGGCGGGAGCGGCTCTTTTTGCTGCCGGGTAACATGGCCAAGGCAACGGTGCAGGCAGCCATCGGCGGCATTCCCTTGGCCCAGGGGATCCCTGGCGGGGAGACGATCCTTGCTCTGGCGGCCTTGTCGATTTTGACCACGGCACCCCTAGGGGCTTGGCTAACTCAGGTTTGTGCCCCTCGGCTGTTGGAAAAGGGAGAGGTGGATCCCACCAAGGTGGGCAGCCAGGGCAGGGTTAGCTTTTTGGCAGCAGTGGACACCTCACCTTTAGCCGAGGCGGTGCTGCGCAAGGTGGCCGACTTGGCGCGTCGGGTGGATGGGGAAGTGATCGTGCTGCATGTAACGGACGAGCCGCAGGGGAAAGGAGTAGAGGAGCTGCAGCAGCTTACCCAGCGCTTGTTGGCAGATATTCGCCACCAGTTTTGCTTGGCTTCGGGGCCCCTGGCAGAGACCATCGTAACCCTAGCTCAAGAGCGGCAGGTAACCGACATAGTCATAGGCAAGCGGGGCCATCGCGGCTGGGAGCAAGTGCTGGTGGGATCCACTTCCCAAGCCGTGTTGGAAACCAGTCCGATTCCAGTCATTCTGGTAGAGCTTACTCGAAGTTCCTAGTTGGCTGGCAGCACCTCCTGAGGGCCAATTTCTGAGCAAAAGCTAGAGCAAGCTCCCGAGCAAGAGAATTCCTACCGACATCCTCTCCAGAAAGTTGTGAGATGACAGTCGGCAGAAACTCCAAAGGGATTAGGAAATAAGAATCCATCTCTTCCCGGCAAGTGTAAAGCACGCCCTCTGTTTCTGAGTAGGGCAACACCTGGCATCGTTAGGGCCATGAACAAGCATTTCCAAGCAAAATGCAGCTTTTCCTTTAGAGCCGCGCTCAATTGAAATGTTTCTAACGTCAACCCTATCGCCAAGAAACTCAGGCTCTATAAGGATGGTTTTTTCTTCACCGCCCAGCGACCCTGACAAGCTTATCCAGGATCCAGATCCTCCTTGATTTGTGGCTGCAATTACAATGGTATCCCGGAAGCCGTCATTGTTAAGGTCGGCACGTTTTATGTTTAGAATCTTTGCTACAAGAAAACCTTCCTGGAAAGGGCTAGAACCTCGTTGATATTTACCGTCTTGAAAGCGAACCTGCTCCACTTCTGGTGGAATGGCTACAAGATACTCAGCATTTAGGGCTGCTTGTCTGCTTACCTTTAACCTTACCAACGCAATGGCCACTAAGATCAAACAGCCACCCAGAAGACAGCAAACCAACTTGAAAATCGTCCTTTTGCGGGCCATTTCCTTGCTCCTTCAACCTAGATGGGCAGTGGGATAGGCTACCCCTACTCCTAATTCAAACCAGACAAGCCAAGAGCTTCAACGCCGTCCTACCCAAAAGACTAAGGATCCAGGAGTCAATTTGACAGGTTGCTCAAGGCGGCTTCTTCTTCCCAAGAGTCAGTTATGATCCTTTCCCTCTCCCTCACGGGAGCTACCCGACAATACCCTGAGATCCAAGCGATCCGTGGAGATTACTGCCCCTCACGCTCCCCTACCTCAAAAATCCTCTTCCGGAGGGGCCTGGGCTGTCGGTAGGCCGTAGCTCTCAGCAGTGGGCAGGTCGGAGGATCCCTCCAGGGCAGACAGATCTGCCGCTACCTCTTCGGGTGTGGCTAGGATCCCTTCCAAATCCACCAGCCTGCCGCTGAAATGCTCGGCAAAGCGGTGGGCCACCTCCACCAGCTCGTGGGTCAGGTCGTAGAAGGGTGGCCTTGCTGTTTGCGGGGCTGGAGCAGTGTTTTTGAGAGGGGGAGATGGGCTTGAGGGCTCCGCCTGACGGGGATCTGAGGCAGGAGAGCTGTTCCCCAGCTTTGAGGGAGAGAGCGGAGGTTGTGGAGCTTTATCCTGGGCCGAGGCTTGGCCAGCATGCCCCTCACGCGGTCGAGGCGGGCGCTGCACCACTAGCTTTAGCCGCACCGGGTGCTGCAGCAGGTTGTAAAGGGCGGAGCACACCTCGGCTTCTTTGCTGCGCACCTTGTCCACCAGGCCCTTGCTGGGGAAAGCAAGAGTGATCTCCAAAGTCTCTGCCCCGTTGAGGCGGACGAGGGTCTCTTGCTGCAACTGACCAGATCCCAACAAGGCTCTGGTAGTGGGAGAGAGGCCCTTGAGGAACTCCTCCCAGCGAGGCTGCAGCAGCTTGACAGGGGAAGCGACAGGCTCCGGATCGCGAGCTTTGGGCTCGGGTGTTGGCGGCGGGGAGGCGTTGGGAGAAGGGGAAAGGGGTTTCTGGAGGGCTGTTGCGGCAAGCTGAGGGCTCTGTCCTGCTGACGCGAGTGGCTCTTCGAGGGCTGGGGCAGCTTGGGCAACTTTCCCATCGAGGTTCCTCTCAGCAGCAGAGGGGCCGACAACAGCCCCAGGCGAGAGAGGAGGGAATGGATCGGCAGGGGAGAGCGGCTCGCCACCCTTGCTCTCTATTGGCGGCAGCGGGACGGCGCCCTGGCGCAGCTGGCCCAGCAGATCCAGAAGGGCAATTTCTAGCCAAAGCTGGGGTTGTCCGCTCTGGCGAATTTGGGGTTCGCAGTGGCGCAGGTGGCTCTGGGCCGCTAGCAGCATCTCCAGCGAGTAGCAAGGAGCCCGCTGTTGCAGGGCTGCCCAGGTGAGGTCCGTTACAGCCGCCAGCTGCCGTTGCTGTGGGGCCGTCTTGGCCAGGAGCAGATCCCGGTAGAAAGCCGCCAGGCTCTGCAGCACCACCAGGGGCTCTTTGCCTCGCTCCAGCAATTGCCGCGTTTGGGCCAGCACCCCCTCTACGTTCTGAGCCAGCAGAGCATCGGTCAAATCCAAAAGCTGCTGTTCCGGGATCCCCCCCACCAAGTCCCACACCGCTTCTGGAGTGATGGATCCCTCTAGCAAACTGAGCTGATCCAATAGCCGTTCGGCATCCCTTAGCCCGCCCTGGGCAAGTTGGGCCACTAGGTGCAAGGCTTCTGGTGTAATGGGGATCCCTTCCTGGGCGGCAATTTTGCCTAGGTGGGCCACCATCTCCTCTAGAGGAATGCGGCGGAAGTCAAACCGCTGACAGCGGGAAACGATGGTGGGCAGAACCCGCTGGGGGTCGGTGGTGGCTAGGACAAACACCACGCGGGGAGGCGGCTCCTCCAGAGTCTTCAGCAACGCATTGAAGGCCGCATTGCTGAGCATGTGGCATTCGTCAACCACATAGACCTTGTAGCGGCTATTTACTGGCGCAAACTGGGCCCGCTCGATCAGCTCGCGGATGTTGTCCACACCGGTGTTGCTGGCCGCGTCGATCTCCACCACATCGAGAGAAGAGCCGGCGGTGATGGCGCGGCACTGGCTGCACACCTGACAGGGATCCGGCGTTGGCCCCTGCTCGCAATTTAAGGACTTGGCCAGAATGCGGGCGCTGGAGGTTTTTCCGGTGCCCCGCGGCCCACAGAACAAATAAGCTGGCGCCACCCGCCCCAGCCGAATGGCATTGGCCAAAGTCTGCACGACTGCCCCTTGGCCCACCACCTCGGCAAAGCGCTGCGGGCGGTATTTCAGGTGCAGGGGCTCATAGCTGCCAGCGGCGGCCATTTCCCGGATCTCCAAGTAGGCAGCGCCTCGGCCGCGTCCTGGGGCTTGTGCGGCCAAGATGCTCTCCTATTCTGGCTGCTGAACTCTCAAGAGCGAGGTGAAGAGGGGGCTTCCTGGACCGGCAGAGCTTTTGGCGGCTCTTTGGGATCCCGGCGACCCCGGCCAAGGAGAGGGGGCAGGGGCAGCTTCCAGCTTGGCTTATCCAATTGATCCATGTCCTGCAGGCGGTAGCTGAGCTGGTACAGTTCCTGCTTAAGCCGGCGGTTTTCTGCCTGAATGGCGGCGATGCGCTCGCGGATGGGCTGCAGGCGGGCCTGCAACTTGCGCCGATAGAGTTGCGGCAGCTCTTGGAGGATCTGCTCCAACACTTGCTTTTCTTGGTAGAGTTGCTCAATCTCGGCCTCGTAGCTGCGAATCTGTCGGCGTTGCTTTTCTTGGCGCAACTCCAAAAGGTCAATCTGGCTTTGCAACAGGCGGTTACGCTCCTTCAGAGCCTGGATTTCCTGCTCTCGCGCGGCCAAAGCTTGCGCCCACCAGGACTCTGCCCTGCTATCCGGCTTGTTGCCGCCAGTCGTTGCTTGCATTGACTCTCCCTCAACCCACCATCCCCATCCGCTACTCTAGCCGGCCTGCTGGGGCGAGGCCAGAGGTTGCTGGGAAGCCAACGCTTGGTGCACCTGAGCTTCCAGGTCCGCCAGGGATCCAGAATTGTCCAGCACCACGTCAGCCCGACGGACTTTCTCCGCCAAAGGCCACTGGCTGGCCAGGCGAGCTTCGATTTCTGCCGGTGTCAGGAGGGGATCCCGCAAGGCCAGGCGCTGCCGCTGCTGCTCAGGGGTACAGATCACCACCCAGATCTCGCTGGCCCAGTTTTCCATGCCCGCTTCAAAGAGGAGAGGGATCATGAGGCAGAGGGCTGGAGGGACATTCCCTAGAGACCGTTGGCAACTGGGCTGAGCCTCAGCCGCCCTGTGGAACTCGAGAAACTCCCGCAGCCGCGCTTTGACAAACGGGTGGATCTGCGCCTCTAGCCAGGCCCGCTCGGCGGCATCGGCAAAGACAATCCGCCCCAACTTTCGGCGATCCAGCTCTCCCGAGGGATCCTGAATGGCCTGGCCGTAGCGCTGCAGGACCCGCTCGCGGATGGGGGATCCCAGCGCCAAGGCCTGGCGGGCTATTTGATCCGCATCGGCCACTGGGATCCCCTGGCGTTCCAAGATGCGGGCTACCGTGGATTTGCCGGTAGCAATGCCGCCCGTCAGGCCAATAATTCTCATGGAAGTTGAAGAACTCCCTTCAAGGCGAGGCTAGTTGGGCAGAGGGTGGGGAAAAGCAAGGTTTTGCCAGGAGGCTGTACTCAAAGCCTTCCACCAAGGCCCGGCAGGAGGCTTCGATGATGTTGGTGGAAACTCCTACCGTGGTCCAGCGGCGATGGCCGTCGCTAAACTCCACCAGCACCCGCGTTTTGGCAGAAGTACCCGCCTGGCCGTCCAGAATCCGCACCTTGTAGTCGGTGAGGTGAATGGCTTCCAGTTGCGGGTAAAACTCCAGCAAGGCCTTGCGCAGCGCCCCATCCAGGGCCGCCACCGGCCCATTGCCTTCGGCTGCTGTTACCCGCGTCTGCCCCTGCACGGCAATCTTCACCGCTGCTAGGGACTGCACCTCGGTTGCCTCACCGCTGGGATCCCAGTCTCTGCTGCTCCAGTCCGAGCGAGTGGTGGCGCTGACATGGAAGCTAAGCACCTCAAAGGGGTGGGAGCGCTGCCCCAACAGGCCCCGCACCAACAGCTCAAAGCTGGCCTCGGCCGCCTCAAACTGGTAGCCCTGCAGCTCCAGAGTTTTCAGCCGCTCCAAAATCAAGCGCGCCCGGGGATCCGACTTGTCCAGCCGGATCCCAAAGCCAGCCACCTTGCTGAGGATATTGCTCAACCCCGCCTGATCCGAAACGACGATGCGCCGGCAGTTGCCCACCTGCTCCGGGGCAATGTGCTCGTAGGTCAGGGGGTTCTTCTGAACAGCGCTGACGTGGATCCCACCCTTGTGGGCAAAGGCGGATCGGCCCACGAAAGGAGCATGGTCGTCCGGGGCCAGGTTGACCACCTCACTGATGGCGCGGGAGATCTCTGTTAGGTGTTGCAGCTTTCCCTCGGGCAGACAGCGGTAGCCTAGCTTGAGTTGTAAGTTGGGGATAACGCTGCACAGGTCGGCGTTGCCACAGCGCTCCCCATAGCCGTTAATGGTGCCCTGCACCATGCGCGCCCCCGCCTGGACTGCCGCTAGAGCATTGGCCACGGCCGTGCCGGAGTCGTTGTGGGTGTGGATCCCCAAAGGCAAATGCCCCAGGTGATGGGATTCCGCCAAGACGGCTGCCGTGATGGCGGCAATCTCGTGGGGCAGGGATCCGCCGTTGGTATCGCAGAGAACCAGCCACTCCGCCCCGGCCTCTGCTGCTGCCACCAGGGTTTGCAGGGCGTAGTCGGGGTTGTGGCGGTAGGCGTCAAACCAGTGCTCGGCATCGTAGATCACCCGCCGCCCCTGGGAGCGCAGGTAGGTGATGGTGTCGCGGATCATGGCCAGGTTCTCGGCCAAGGTGGTGCCCAGCCCCTCCGTAACATGGAGATCCCAGGACTTGCCAAAGACCGTCACGTAACGGGTGCCCGCTGCCAAGATGGCCTGCAGCAGGGGATCCTCGGCTGCCCGCCGCCCCGGCTTGCGAGTGGAACAAAAGGCCACCAGCTCCGCCTGCTCCAGGGGCTCTTCCCGCATCTGCCAGAAAAATTGCACGTCTTTGGGATTGGCCCCTGGCCAACCGCCTTCGATGAAAGGGATGCCCAGGCGATCCAGCAGCTTGGCAATTTGCACCTTATCTTGCACCGACAGGGACAACCCCTCCCGCTGCGCCCCGTCCCGCAGCGTCGTGTCGTAGAGGGTGACGGCAACCGGAGAATTGGCGTCAGTCTTCATACCGCATCAGCTTTTTGTAAAAGGCGGTGGTGAAACTCGGCGGCTGACCCCGCTGCACCGCCGCTACCACATCGATGAGGTAGTCCACAAACTCATAGTTGGCTAGGGAGACCTGATAGGTTAGCTCCAGGTCTTGATCGAAAATTACCTGCACTGCCGTTAGATCAGAGGGCAGAGGCGATACAGGCCAACTGGCCAAGAAAGAGACGGGCCTGTCTCCTTCGATGGGCCGCTGCCCTTCTAGGCTGCCCTTTTTGTAGAGACCCACCGCCAGCGGCAGGTACTGCCGGCGGGCGACGGCGTAATAGGGCTGATAGAGGGCCACCTCTGCGGAGCTAGCAGGTTCAAGCTGAAGAGTCATGGGCAGAAGATCCAGAGAAGAAGCAAGGATCTCTCTGCCATCCAGCCTACCGCCTCAGTGGCCCACTGGCCTAGAGAGATTGCCCGCTCACTGCCTTGCCTTTGAGGCAGAAGCGTTGGAAAGTCAGAAAATTCTAGGAAACAATGGAAGAGGAATATCTGCCCCGCTCTAGCCCAGACCCTACGGACTCCCTAGCCTCATGGACGTACCTCTTGGCTCTGCCACCCCCTTGCTGGAGCTAGACCCCGTCCTACAGTACAAGTTTCAGCAGCTTGTCCAGATCTTCGCCGAAATGGGGCGGGTCGTGGTGGCCTACTCGGGAGGGATCGATAGCAGCCTGGTGGCCAAGCTGGCCTGGGATCACTTGGGGGAGGGGGCTCTGGCCGTTACCGCCGCTTCCCCGGCGCTTTTGCCCGAAGACCTGGAGGAGGCCATCTGGCAAGCCCAGTACCTCGGCATTCGCCACCAGGTCATCCAGACCCAGGAGCTGCAAGATCCCCGCTATGCTGCCAATCCCCCTAACCGCTGTTACTTCTGCAAAAGTTACTTGCACGACACGCTGCTCCAGCTGGCTAAAACTCAGGGATACGACCACGTGGTCGATGGCCTCAACGCCGACGATCTGGCTGACTACCGGCCAGGGGTGCAAGCAGCTCGGGAGCGTGGTGTGCGATCCCCTTTGGCGGAGGTGGGGATGAGCAAGCTGGAGGTGCGGCAGTTGTCTCGCCACTTGGGTCTGCCCTGGTGGGATAAGCCGGCCCAACCCTGCCTCAGTTCCCGCTTTCCCTACGGCGAGGTCATCACTGCCGAGAAGCTGCGGCGGGTGGGATTGGCTGAGCGCTATCTGCGCAGCTTGGGCTGGCGAGAGGTGCGAGTGCGCTCGGAAAAAGATACTGCCCGCATTGAACTGCCCCCCCACCAGATCCTGGAGTTCGTGCAAAAAACTGACCTGGCAGCGCTGGTTAAAACCCTGCAATCGTTCGGCTATCTCTACGTCAGCCTCGATCTGGAGGGCTACCGCAGCGGCAAGCTCAACCGCGCCCTCAACCCTCCCCAACCTGGTAGCTTAGGCTGAAGCGTTGCACAGGTTTGGGGAGCATGAAAGGGTTTTGGTGGCTCTGGCTTTGCTTGGGGGTGCTTGGTCTGGCAACGGCTGCTCCTACCTCAGCCCAGGGGGAGAAAGGCCAGGTGGCGGCCGCCCAGGCGGGGGATACGACTGCCCTCGACGCCCTTGCGGATCGCACGTTACGGCTGCGCTCCGACCGTCAAACCTTCGACCAGCGGGCGCAGGTTTTCCTGGCTGAGGGCAACGTGGAGATGCGGCTGGGCCGCTCGGTGCTGCGGGCAGACCGCCTGCGCATCGAGCTGCAGCAGCGGCGAGCCGTGGCCGAGGGCAACGTCTCCATTGAGTTGGATCAGCAGCGCATCCAGGGATCCCGGCTGGAGTACGACTTTGAACGGGAGCAGGGCTTTTTGGAAGAGGCTTTTGGGCAGGTGGATATTGGCCAGTTGCAGGCCAGCGGCTCTCCGCTGCCCCTCTCGCCTCAGCGGCTGGTGCGCTTTCGCGCTACCCGCATTCGCTTCGATGCCAACAACTGGGAAGGAGAAGAGGTGCGGCTGACCAATGACCCCCTCGATCCGCCGGAGCTGGAGATCCGCAGCCCGCGGGTGACCTCTACCTTGCAGGCGGATGGTTCCAGCCTGTTGATTGCCGAAGCTGGCCAATTGGCTTTCGACCAAGTCTTTTTTCTGCCCCTGCCCCTGCGGCTGCGCTTTGACTCCTTGAACCGCCAGCCTCCGGTCAGCCTGTTCTACGACGATTTCGACCGGAAGGAACTGCGGCGGGGCCTAATCCTGCAGGCCAACATTGAGCTGCTGCAGGAGCCCCATCTCAGCTTGGTGTTTTCCCCGCAGCTCTATCCCCAACGCCTCTGGGGGAGCCTCCAAGGAATCCGCGATGGAGTCGGGCTGCGAGCGGAGTTGCGCTGGCGGCAGCCGCGTGCCCAAACCTTGCTGTTTGCCGAGCTCCGCGGGATCGTCTTTGAGGAATTTGCCCGGCGCTTGCGGGCGCAGGTCGAACACCGCGTTACCACCGGCAACGGCGGCCAAGTCACCTACACCTATGCCTATCGGGAGCGTTTTTTCAGCGGGCGCCTGGGTTTCCAGATTGTGGAGAATCGCTTTGGCGCCAGCTACAGCTCGCCCACCCTTCGCCTTGGCAACACCGGCTTGGATTTCAGCTACCGCATAGCCGCCGACTACCTCGACGCCCTGGGACAACTTGGCAATATCGACACCGATCCCGCTCTGGCCCTGGCCAGAACCACCGAGCGCATCCAGCTTGCTCGGCTGCAACTAGGAGCAACCCTAACTCGCTCTTTTCCCCTCTGGCGGCCCTCCAAGACAACCTCAGATCCGCCGCCCCGCTTTTCCGCTTTGCCCATTGAACAGGGGATCTGGCTCAACACCGGCGTCAGCAGCAGCCAGTCGTTTTACTCCGATGGCCGCGCCCAAAGCTACACTGCTGGCAGTATCGGCCTCGACGCCGTGCTCGGGGCTTTTGTGGCCGATACCTTCGACTACACCAGCCTGAGGGTAACCTACTCCAACGGTTTTTTGGCGGGAGCCTCGCCCTTTTTGTTTGACCGCATCACCACGCGGGAGCAGCTGGTCTTAGGCTTCCTGCAACAGCTGTATGGCCCGCTGCGGGTGGGGGCTGAAACCACCCTGGACTTACAGTCAGGCCAGCAGGTGGACCTTACCTATCGCCTGGGTTACGACCGCCGCACCTACGGTCTTAGCTTGCACTACAACCCGGTTCGCCAGTCAGGGGCTCTGGAGCTACGGGTAGAAGGCCTGAACTGGGATCCCAGCCCACCTCAGCCAAGCTCAGCGACCGGCTCGAGCCTCAATGGGCCCTGATTCCAAAGTGTAATCTCGACTACTAATACCTAAGGGTTTTCTATGGCAATTGCGCCGCTTCGAGAAGGGATCCCTGCCTAAATCCGTCCTGCCTCCGAAGGGAGTCTTGGATCAAATTGGATCAAACGGTAAGATAAAATACAGATAGGACTTATTTTTGTCAATCGGGATCGCCGTATCGCAGACTACTGCAGTGATCTCCAAGCGGTGCTAGCCTGGATGACAGGCTGAGCAAGGCAAGCTAGTGAGCTAATTATGCAAACCCTCGATGCGATCCCGGCAAAAAAACAAGCGGAGCGAATAACCTGCAGCTACATCAATGCAACCAGCTCCATTCAAGTGGTTCGCATCACAAATATCGAAAACTGGTACTTTGAGCGGGTGGTATTTCCTGGGCAGCGGTTGCTGTTTGAGGCGCTACCAGGAGCCAAGCTGGAGATCCACACGGGCATGATGGCCAGCTCCATCTTGACGGATACCATCCCCTGCGAAAAGCTGCGCGTACGAGAAACGGAGCCGGTGACAGTGGTTGCGTAGGTCTCCAAGCCGCAGAGCAGAACCTAGGGCTTTTGGCTTTGCCGCTTCTCCTCTTCCCCTGTGGGGGTAGGGGAGGGTTGGGGTGAGGGGCGAGGCTTGGGCGGCAACGAGATATCCAGGAAACGCGCGCTTAACCGCACCGGGCTGATCTCACGCCGTTGCGGCGGCCACAGGAGTCCCAGCCAGCGAGCCGTGATCTCCAAAAGGCCAGGGAGCGGCGTTGGCGTAGGGGTAGGCATGGGTGGTGGGGTGGGGTAAAGATCCAAGCGCGGCGGGCGGGGAGTGCTGACGCGAAAAGCGTTGGGAGGCGGCTGCGTCAGGGGTACATTCGGATCCCCGCACCCCAACAAGCCTAGCCCACCAGCCAGCAGGAGGAGAGCCAGCCGTGCCGTGTTTCCGTTTAGCAAGGGCTTGAGCATAAGCTAGCAAGATGCCAGAGCGCCGATCCGAGCTTGCAGACCTGCTTCCAGCGCCGAGAGGTGGCGGGCCATGGTTACGTAGCGGTTAGCCGTCAAGTTTTTGGCGACAAACTGCTCCACCAGTTGCTGATCCCGGGCAACGATTTGGTTGAGGTACTGAGCTACGGAGGTTTGCGGATTCTCGATTAAAGCTCTGCACACCTGCAGAGCCATCACCAGTTGGGCCCGCACCTGCAAAAAGAGCGACTGGATATACTTCTGTTCGGCCTCACTGAGTTGGCGAAAATCTTGCCAATAGTGGCTCCCCCTCCCGCGATTGTTGCAGCTCTTGCACCCAGCGGTTGTATTCTTTAACCTTGCAGGCGAGATCGCTGGCAAACTCCATGATCTCGGCAGGGCTATTCAGGAGATGGGCCTCTTGCCAGCGCTGACGAATGCGACGCAGGTTTTGCCGCAACTCCAGGAGAACCCAGAGCAACCCCAGAAAGACCACTCCCAGCAACAGGACGGCCACTGCATAGAGCAGCCAATAACCGGGATCCCGAACTCCCAGGAGGATCACCAAAGCAATCACCAGCAGGCAGAGGGCCAGCATGACCCAAAACCGCAGTTGTTGCTGTTCAGGACGCAGGTACTCTGCCCTTAGGCCAAAAGCCTCACAGCAGGCCTCCAGAGCTGCCTCCATGATCTGGCGAAACTCCTCTGCAGAGATTGGCTCGGCGGTAATCTAGAAGACCCTCCTGACCGGCGTGACCAGCTCCTCAGGATTTGCCTTGCCAATTGCGCGCCGCTTCCGTACTCTCTGGCAGCGGCTCTAGCACCTCGCTGGCGGGAACCACCATCAACCCATAGCCCCCTGCGCGACAAAAATCGACGATCTCCTGCGTGTCGAAGCGCTCGGCCACAGGCTTGGGCAGCCCCTGCTGAGCCAGCCTCTGGGCATACTTTTTCGCTCCAAAGAGGCTCTCAAAGGCAATGACAATGTCCTGGCCCCCAATTTGGCGGGTGCAGATCCCTTCTTGACCGTTGGCTTGGTACAGCAGCACGATCACTTGGGGGGGCAGCCCTTCCGAGCTCACCCCAGACAGTCCCGTCTCCGCCTGGGATCCATTGCCCAACAACACATCCCGCGCCTCGTTGAGCCGCGCCAGCCGAGCCTCCAGCAAGGGTCTTTGTCGCTCGTCGTCCAGCTCAAGAAGAGCGGCGCTGAGAGCTTGGTATTCCCGAAACCATTTCCTCCGGATTTCCTGTTCGCTGGCATCTGGCGGTAGATTGAGCACCTGGAGAGCCTCAGTAGTATCCATTGATCTGCTCCGCTAGAGTGTCCTCTATCATCGTCTAGACTAGCCGCTCTGAGGATCTCGGGAGGGGAACTTGGGCGTCGACAAAGCTTAGGGGGCAAATCTCGGCAGCCAAGGGTTTTTGCCGAAGAACAGTGGCCTTGAGGCCACACCACGTTTTTCGAGGAAATCCCTGCTGAGCCCAAAGCACAGACTAGGCTAGCAGAAGCCATGGCACCGCCAGAGAGAGCCTCCGCTATCTGCCGACCCCAAGGGATCCGGGAACTAGCTGGTATTGAACACCTGGGGTGGCCGGGCAAAGTAGGGCTCAATAAGCGCACACCACCGAATAAAGTTTTCCGATTGCCGGAAGGTAACCAGATGAGCCTCCAGGGATAGTAGATATTGCTGGGGGTGCTCCAGACAGCGCTACAGTTGGTGCTGCCGTCATAGACAAAAGCTTGGCCGATGGCGGCTTCAAAAGCAGCTTCCGAGCCTGGAGTGACCTCAAGCTGAACCACCTCCAGAACAGGAGCAGTGTTCATAGGCTACGTGTGCAGGCCACACTCGGTTTTGGCCATACCCTTCCACCGACCAGAGCGGGGATCCGCGCCTGGCTCCACTGGGGCTGTACAGGGCATACAGCCAATGCTGGGGTAGTTGCGGTCGTGGAGAGGGTTGTAGGGGATCCCGTGGTCGAGGATGTACTTCCACACCTGGCCGCTTGTCCAGTCGGCGAGGGGGTTGAGCTTGAGGCGGTTGCGCTTGCTATCCCACTGCACCTTGCCAATGTTGGCGCGGGTAGGAGCCTGTTCCCGACGCATTCCCGTAATCCAGGTGGTGCAATTGGCCAGAGCGCGGTGCAGGGGCTCCACCTTGCGGAGGTGGCAGCAAAGGTCGGGGTTGGTGCGGTACAGTTCTGGCCCGTGTTGCGCCGCCTGCTCTTCCGGTGTCAGCAGAGGCTTAAAGACCTCCAGTTGCAAATGGGGATAGCGGGCCAGCACCTGTTGTTGCAGTTGTAGGGTTTCGGGGAAGTGAAAATCGGTATCCAGGAAAAAGGCGCGCACCTGCGGGCGAATAGCAGTGAGCAAATCAATCAACACCAGGTCTTCTGGGCCAAAGCTGCAGGCAAGTACCAGCCCATCCCCGAACTCAGATACAGCCCAGGCCAGCAAGTCGCTTGCGGAAAGGGGCTCAAAGCGTTCGCTCAGGGCAGCTACCTGGGGCTGATACCGCTTTTGCACCTCCTGGGCTGCCTGTTCCCAGTGGGTAGAGGAAGAAAGGGTTGCACTCATAGGGAGAGACGCCGAGTCCAGCTGCTTTGCCTTCTTAATCTACACTAATTCGGTCGAGCTTTAGGACTTTTATCGAGCTGCAACAGGTAGCAGGGTAGATCGAGCTCCTCTGGCGCGCAGGGGGATCTCTCCCCAGCGATCCCGACGTCTCCCCATCAGGAAACCATGCCAGAGCGGTCTGGGTCCTGGCTCCGGTAGGTGAACCCAGTGGTAGCGCAGGATCCCTCGCCGGGGGTTCAAATCCACCTCGAACAGCCGCAGTGCCGAGACTGGCCCCACCAGGGGAGGGGCTGTCAGGTAGGGGATCCCATCTCGTACATGGACTTTCGGCACATGTAGATGCCCACTCAACACTGCCACCACCCGTCCATGGTCAGCCAAGAGAGCATGGAGGGCGGCAGCTGCCTGCTTCTGGAGCTGGTAGTTGCGGAACACAACCGCGTCCATTTGGGTGGGGGAGATAAAAGGCGGCTGGTGGATTAACAAGATTAGCCATTCTTCTGAAACTGCTTGCAGATGTTCGCCCAGCCAATGCAGTTGCGAGGGGCGCAGCACCCCCTGGGGCAGGGGAAAAGGTCCCAGGCTGGCGTCAAGGGCAATGAGGCGAATCCCGGGCAGAGGAGAAAGGCTGTAATCGACATAGCCCGTGGGAGCCGGAAAGAGGGGAAATTGGCTTTGGCACCAGCGGATAAATTGTTCTCGGTCGAAGCGCCCCTTTCTTTGCAGGGTGTCGACATCGTGGTTGCCAAGACTGAGGTAGTAGGGCATCCGCAGCTGGGCAAGAATCTCCCGGAATAGCTCAAAGCTTTCTGGATCTGCCTGATCCACCAAGTCGCCGGTAAACACGACAAAGTCCAGATCCGGCACCTGGTTGAGATGGGCAACGGCTGCTTCCAACTGGCGGCGAGGTGAATCGGACATCCACCACCAGCGGCATGCCGTCTCCGGCATCAGATGAATGTCTGAGACCTGCGCAAAACGAATCCGTTCCGTGGCCATTGCCTAGGTACTTATTCACACCTCACGCCCGCATCATAGTTAATAACTTGCCCAGGAGCTATTGACTTTTCTTAGCCTCCTCTTTCAGCAGGAGAGAGGAGGTGGCAATAGGCAGGCTGCCGCCACTTGGACAGCCAGGCGTGAGTTTGATTCTCGTTTCAGCCTCGTTGTCCAACAACCGCTAGGGTATAGAGACGCGGATCTTCGAAAAGAAGGAGAAAAACCCATGTCTAGCACCCTTGTTCGCTGCGCCTGCGAGCACTGCAACTGCAGCTTCGAGAGCAGCCAAGGCTATCGCTACGAAGGCCAGCTCTACTGCAGCCAAGCTTGTGCTACTCACGACCATGACCACCCCTCCCCTTGCTGCATAGCCGCCCACTGCTGTCAATAGCAACTCGACAGGGATCCGAACCTAGACCCTTTTTGATACGCTCCTAAGGAGCTCTATCCCTAGCCAGCTTGCATGGAGTACCGCTGGGATCTGCTGCCCACTCCGCCTCAGTTTGACCCAGAGCTGAGCCGGGAATACGGCAAGTACGCGGCCAAGGTGCTAGCCTTGCGCGGGCTGCACAGCCGGGAACAGGTGCGGGCTTTCGTGGATCCCAGCTTCTATTCCCCCACCCCGCCGGAATCCCTGCCGGATCTGGAGCGGGCAGTGCGGCGGCTACTGGAGGCCAGGGAAAAAGGAGAAGCCCTCTGCATTTGGGGGGACTTTGACTGCGATGGCGTCACCAGCACCAGTCTTTTGCTCTCGGCGTTACAACCCTTGGGCTTCCAAGTCCAGTTCACCCTACCGCTGCGCAGCCGCGAGGGACATGGGCTCAATGCCCAGCGGCTCCAGCAGGTGCTGGCTCAGGGTTGCCAAGTACTTCTAACGGTGGACTGCGGCATCGGCAATGCTGCCGAGATTGCCCTGGCCCAAGCCCGAGGGGTGGACGTGATCGTGATGGATCACCACGCCCTGCCAGATCCCTTGCCCCCTGCCTATGCGGTAGTCAACCCTTTGCGCCTGCCGGAGGAGCACCCCCTGCGCTTCCTGCCAGGGGTGGGGGTGGCCTACAAGCTAGCGGAGGCCCTCTATCAAGCGCTGGGAATTCCTGGCGTCGAGGAGCACCTAGATCTGGTGGCGGTGGGGATCGTGGCCGATGTTGCCGTGTTACAGCGGGAGTGTCGCTACCTAGTACAGCGGGGGTTGCCCGTGCTGGCCAAGACGCAGCGTCCAGGGCTGCGGGCTCTTTTGGATTGGGTGAGCAACTGCCCATCCCCAGGAGCGCTAACAGCTCAGGACATTGCCTTTCGCCTTGCTCCCCAGCTGAACGCCATTGGCCGCTTGGAAGACGCTAGGCTAGCAGTGGAGCTGCTGACCACCTCGGATCCGCAGCGGGCTCAGACGCTGGTGAAGCATTTCGTCGCCCTCAGCGAAGAGTGTCGGCAGCTCACCCAACAGGTGCTACAGGAAGCCAGGCAGCAGGTGGAAAGCCTCGATCTGGCACGAGAGCGAGCCATCGTCTTGGCCAGCAGTGGCTGGAACCCAGGGGTTTTGGGAGTTGCGGCGGCCCGCTTGGCGGAGGAATACCGTTGCCCAACGGTGTTGATTGCCAAAGACGAGAGCACAGGGCTGGGCTATGGGTCAGGCCGCTCGATTCCAGGGGTAAACCTGCTAGAGGCCCTTGAGGCGGTGCGTCCTCTCCTGCGACGAGGAGGGGGACACCCCATGGCCGCGGGGATCCAACTCGATCTAGCTTGCCTGGCCGCTGTGCAGCTGACATTGCGGCGGGAGCTAGCGGCGCGGGTTAGCCCGGATCAGCAAGCTCGCGCCCTGGCGGTGGAGATTCTCCTCGACTGGACTCTGCTGGCCTCTCAGGGCCGGGATGGGGTGGCGGAGCTAGACGAGGTGTATCGGCAGTTGCAGCTTCTACAGCCCTTTGGGCACGGCAACCCCAACCCCATCGTAGCCCTGATGAACTTCCGCCCCACTAAATCCACTCTAAGAGCCTCTGGGGATGGCCGCCATCTCAGGTTTGAGCTCAAAGGTAGGGCGGGATCCCGTACCCTCTGGTTTTGGGGAGCTGGCGAAGAGCCGGAACAGTGGCAAAACTGCCCAGCTGTGGACATTGCCCTGCGGTTGGAAGCCGACAGCAAAGAGCCCTGGCGAGGTACAGTGCTGGCGGTGCGTCCCTCTGGCAACTGGCAGGCCCCTGCTGTTTCGGCCCCTCGCCTCCAAATCCAAGACTACCGGCAACGCCCCCTGCCGGATTCTTTGGAGAAAGCCCTCTACTACACTGGGCAACCTCTTCCTCTTAGGCAGCCGTTGCCCCCCTCAGCTAAAACAACTCTTGTACTGGCCTGCTGGCCCTGGTTGCCGGCAGATTTGGCCCAACTACTGCAGCAGGTGCAGCCGCAAACCCTGATCCTGGCTGCTTCTGCCCACTCCTGGGATCGCCTCCCTCAGCAACTTGCCCAACTGCGAGAACTAGGGCAGGCAAAACCCTGGGATCCCGCTGCCCTGGCGGCAGCTACTGGCCTGCCCCAGCAGTGGCTAGAAGCCCTGGAGGGATCGGAACAGATCTCCACCGGGCTGCTCAGCCGGATCCGCGAATCCCAGGCCTTCCACCGCTGGCTAGACGAGGCTAGCCCAGCCCAGATTGCCCAGCTGTGTCAACGGCTGCTGCAACCGGATCCCGTGCCGCTGGCTTTTTCCCCCGCCTGAGCTAAGGTACCCTTTGAGAACACCTCAGCAGGGCATGCGCTGCCCTACCCTTGTTCCCTGTCCCTGGGGTGCTCGCCGAGGAGGATTAGGCAATTTTGTCGTTGTTCAAGACGCAGCAGTTGACCTGATCCAGGCACACCTTTCCCCATTGCAGCGCCCATCGCACCAAAGCAACCCGGTTTGACGTTCGCGTCTTGCTCAAAATGTTGCTGATGTGGTTATCGACCGTGCGCTTGCTGATTTCCAAGCGCTTTGCAATGTCCTGATTGGTCATGCCAGCCGCAACCAACTCCAGGACCTGCAGTTCCCGTTCCGACAGCAGATCCGCGCAATGGTAGTCTGCGCCCATGCCCAACGCCTGAGGTACGAACTGTAAGGATTACCTAGAGTCATTCTAGGGGATCGCCTCCCCAATGGATAATCCGTGAGTTGAGCTTTTTAGACCCTGTCGACGAAAGGGAAAGGGGCCAGCCGTCTTTTGCTTTACAAGGCATCGGGGTGCTGGCGGGGCAATTCCACCTGAACCCACAGCCCACCGGTTTGCGGATGATTGCGCAAGCGGATCGTACCCCCATGGAGTTCCACAATCTGGCGCACAATGGCCAAGCCAAGGCCAGTGCCGCCTTTGCTGCGGGCCCGCGCCGCGTCGGTGCGGTAGAAGGGTTGAAAGACCAGCTCAAATTGATCCTCCGGCAGGCCGGGGCCGTGGTCGTACACCTCCAGCCGCACTTGGGATCCCTCCTCGGAGAGGCTCACGTGGATAGGAGAACCAGGCCCGCCATATTTGACGGCATTATCCAAGAGGTTGAGGATGAGGCGATAGAGGCGTTGCTCATCTCCCCAGAGATAGAGGGGAGAGGAGCTGCTTAGGTGCAGTTCCTGGTGGCGGGGCTTGGCTAGCGGTTCTAGACTCTGCCAGGCTTCTCGCACCAAGGCGGCTAGATCTACCCAGCGCCATTGGGAGCGGGATCCGGCCCCCAAGTTGAGAGCGCTCAGTTCCAGCAAGTCTTGCACCAGCTGGCTGAGGCGCAGCGTCTCATTTAGCAGTCGTTCCACCCAAACCGCTTGCGCGGCATCGACTCGGCTTTGCAGAGTTTCCGCCAGGAGACGAATCGAGGTGAGGGGAGTCTTCAGCTCGTGGGCCACGTCCGAGGCCCAGCGATCCCGTTGTTGCGCCAGCAGCGTGGCCTCTAGGCGGTCTTCCAAAAAGATGGCCACATGGGCCTGGGGCAGGGGCAGCCCCCAAGCCCGCAGCGGAACCGGTTTGTCCTCGCCACCGGGAGGGTAGAAGACCCATTCGCGGCTCTGGACGGAAGCGCCAGCTTCCTGGCAGCGGGTGGCTTCGATGAGCTGATCCAACTCGTAGGAGCGCACCCACTCCAGCAAAAGCTTGATGCCCGGCTGCCAGTGGCTAATGCGCAGCAGGCGCTGGGCGGCAGGATTACACTCTAGCACCACGTTGTTCTCGTCCACCCGCAAATATCCCCAGGGCAGACGCTGGCTGAGATACTGCCAGTCCAGGAGATACTGTCTTTGGCTAGCCTGCTCCAGTTCTTGTTGGCGAAGGTGGCGGCTAAGCCGGCTGAGCATCTGTTCAGGCGGCTGCAGCGGCAGGGCCAGGTGCATCAGGGATCCCAACTCTTGCAGTTGGCGGCTGAAGCGGCGTCGACTCTGCCAGCACAAGATCAGCATGCCGACAAGGCCAATGCTTAACCCAATGAGGATCCCGCCTTCCACTCCCATGAGCCCACCCCCTTTGCCGCCATTGTCGCCCAGGGATGAGGGAGTGAACGGATACGGGTCCTGCCTCCCTAGCGGCGGTGCACCATCGTCGTGGTGGCCTGGTCGGTGGGCACGAGCAAGACTTCGCTTAGGTTGACGTGGGGGGGACGAGTGACGGCAAATAGCACCACCTCGGCCACATCCATCGCCGTCAAGGGGGTGAGGCCCCGATAGACCGCCGCCGCCCGCTCGCAGTCGCCGCGGAAGCGCACCTGGCTAAACTCGGTTTCCACCAAGCCGGGCTGGATCTCGGTAACGCGAATGGGGGTGCCGAGCAGATCCAGCTTCAGCCCCTCGGAGATGGCCCGCACGGCCGCTTTGGAGGCACAGTAGACAGCGCCGCCAGGGTAGGTCTGCCGACCAGCAATCGAGCCAATGTTGACCACGTGGCCCCGGCCCCGCTCCACCATCCCGGGCAAGACGGCGCGGGTAACATACAGCAAGCCCTTAATGTTGGTATCGATCATCTCCTCCCAATCTTGCACAGCGCCGCTGTAGAGCTTGTCCAAGCCGCGGCTAAGGCCGGCGTTGTTGATCAAAATGTCGATCTCGGCCCAGGCCGGCGGCAAAGACTGCAGCGCCTGCTGCACGGCTGCCCTATCCCGCACATCCAAAGTCAGCAGGTAGGAGGAAGTGCCGTAGGCCTGCTGCAATTCTGTGGCCAGCGCCTGCAGCCGCTCCTGACGGCGGGCTACTAGGATTAGCTTGGCTCCAGAACGGGCAAAAAGCTTGGCACAGGCTGCGCCGATTCCGCTGCTGGCGCCGGTGATGAGCACAATCGCGTTTTCCAGCATAGTCGGCTTGCCCAAAGAGGGGTGCTGGGATCCCTGCCCAACGCCTTGGTTTAACCCCTTCCCTTCTCCGATTGGCTGCCTATCCTCTACTCAGCCCCCCCTTGGGTGATGCGCAGGATCCCATACCCAAGCGCCACGCCCGCCAACGTCAAAACCAGAGAAATTCCCGCAATGGTCAAGATCTCGCTAGCCATGGATTTGCCTTCGATGAAGTGCAGTGTCCTTGTCTTAGGATATCGGATTTTGCTCCTGAACCTTACCAGCAGCGAGGTAGCCTCTCTCAAGCGCAAGAGAGCTGCCAAGGTTGCGCTTTGTAAAGTTCACGGTTACCTCAGACTTGCTAAGAGCGGGTTCCCTGCCTCTATAATGAGAAGCAATTTACAAGTCTTTACTGGCCTGGGCTAAGCAAGGCCAAGGACGGTGAAACCTGTCCGCTGGCTCTGAGGTAGCTTGCCACGAGCCCTGTGGCTTCTCGAGAAGTTCCAGGGTTTGAGTTTTTATACCTAGGCCGCGGTCTTGCCTCTAGGAGGCGAAGTTTGTAGCTTCACTAGCGTTCTCATCTTTAACTAAGGAGAAGATCGTCCTATGACCATAGCAGTGGGACGCGTACGCCAGGAGCGAGGATGGTTTGACGTCGTCGACGACTGGCTCAAGCGCGACAGATTTGTCTTCATCGGTTGGTCAGGGCTGCTCATGTTCCCCTGCGCCTACCTGGCCCTGGGCGGCTGGCTGACCGGCACTACCTTCGTAACTTCCTGGTACACCCACGGCCTGGCCAGCTCCTACCTGGAGGGGTGCAACTTTTTGACGGTGGCCGTTTCCACCCCAGCCGATAGCATGGGGCACAGCTTGCTCCTGCTCTGGGGTCCAGAAGCCCAGGGGAACTTCACCCGCTGGTGTCAAATTGGCGGCCTGTGGACCTTTGTGGCCTTCCACGGCGCCCTGGGCTTGGTTGGCTTCATGCTGCGGCAGTTTGAAATTGCCCGTTTGGTGGGGGTGCGGCCCTACAACGCCATTGCCTTCAGCGCGCCAATTGCCGTGTTTGTAAGCGTGTTTTTGATTTACCCCCTGGGACAGAGCAGTTGGTTTTTCGCTCCCAGCTTTGGGGTAGCCGCCATCTTCCGCTTCTTGCTGTTTTTCCAAGGGTTCCACAACTGGACGCTGAACCCCTTCCACATGATGGGAGTAGCTGGCGTTCTGGGTGGAGCGCTGCTGTGTGCTATCCACGGGGCAACGGTGGAGAATACCCTCTACAAGGATGGGGAGGCAGCAAGCACGTTCCGGGCTTTTGAGCCGACGCAGGCGGAAGAGACCTACTCCATGGTGACGGCAAACCGCTACTGGAGCCAGATTTTTGGGATAGCGTTCTCCAACAAGCGGTGGCTGCACTTCTTCATGTTGTTTGTGCCGGTAACCGGATTGTGGATGTCGAGCATTGGGGTAGTGGGGTTGGCGCTGAACCTGCGGGCGTATGAGTTTATCAGTCAGGAGACGCGGGCGGCGGAAGACCCCGAGTTTGAGACGTTCTACACGAAGAACATCCTGCTCAACGAGGGGATCCGGGCCTGGATGGCGCCTCAGGACCAGCCGCATGAGCACTTTGAGTTCCCTGAGGAAGTCCTCCCCCGCGGCAACGCCCTCTAATCTACCCAGTTAGCTGTAATTGAGCGCCTGCCCAAGGGATCCCCTCCTGCGGATCCCAGCGGCTAGGGATCCCAACGGCAGGTGCCTCCACTTAGCCAATCAATCAATTGTCCTGACGATTGGAGGTTGGTCTCTGTGACCTCAACAACAATTGGTTCTGTAGTGGTACAAGATCGCACCCAGGGCGGGTTTGCCTGGTGGGCTGGGAATGCCCGCTTGATCAATCTCTCCGGTCGGCTTTTGGGTGCCCACGTAGCCCATGCTGGCCTGATGGTCTTCTGGGCGGGAGCGATGCTGCTCTTCGAGGTGGCTCACTTCACGCCCGATCGGCCCATGTACGAACAGGGCCTAATCCTGATGCCCCATGTGGCTACCTTGGGCTGGGGAGTTGGCCCTGGCGGCGAGGTGGTGGACACCTACCCCTACTTTGTGATTGGTGTGCTGCACCTCATCTCCAGTGCCGTGCTGGGGTTTGGGGGTGTTTATCACGCCATTCGCGGCCCGGAAACCCTGGAGCAGTCTTTCCCCTTCTTTGGCTACGACTGGAAAGACAAGAACAAGATGACCACCATCCTGGGAATTCACCTCATCCTCCTGGGGCTGGGGGCTTTCCTGTTGGTGGCCAAGGCTATGTGGTTTGGCGGTGTCTATGACACCTGGGCTCCCGGCGGTGGAGATGTGCGGGTCATTACCAACCCCACCCTCAACCCAGCGGTAATCTTCGGCTATCTGTTTAAGTCTCCTTTTGGAGGCGAGGGCTGGATTATTAGCGTCGACAACATGGAGGATGTGATTGGAGGCCACATCTACATCGGCATCATTTGCATTGCCGGTGGGATCTGGCACATCCTCACCAAGCCCTTTGGCTGGGCTCGCCGCGCCCTTATCTGGTCGGGAGAGGCCTATCTCTCCTACAGCTTGGCGGCGGTTTCGCTCATGAGCTTCATTGCCACCTGCTACATCTGGTTTAACAATACTGTCTACCCCAGTGAGTTCTACGGACCCACGGGACCGGAAGCCTCTCAGGCGCAAGCCCTCACCTTTATCGTGCGCGACCAGCGCTTGGGGGCAAACATCGGCCAAGCCCAAGGGCCCACAGGTCTGGGTAAATACCTGATGCGCTCTCCCACGGGTGAGATCATCTTTGGGGGCGAGACAATGCGCTTCTGGGATGTGCGGGCGCCCTGGAAGGAGCCGCTGCTGGGGCCCAACGGCTTGGATCTGGACAAGCTGAAAAACGACATTCAGCCCTGGCAAGCTCGCCGTGCGGTGGAGTACATGACCCACGCCCCGTTGGGATCCCTGAACTCGGTGGGAGGTGTGGCTACTGAGATCAACACCGTAAACTTCACCAGCCCGCGCACTTGGCTGGCGGCCCATAACTTCATTCTGGGCTTCCTGTTCTTCGTCGGCCACCTGTGGCACGCCGGTCGCGCCCGTGCTGCTGCTGCCGGCTTTGAGAAAGGAATTAGCCGCGAGGACGAGCCCGTCTATCGGATGAAGCCAATCCGATAAAAAGTGCAGGTCTTTCCAACTAGCACCTTTGGCCCCCAGTGGGGGGCCTTTTTTTGGGATCCCCCTGGTCGGGATTGGCGGGGAAGGCGGCGAGGGTAGAGACTGGGAGAGCTGAAGAGCTGAATCTTCGAAGAAGATGCACAAAGTCCCAGTGACCGTCATCACGGGATTTTTGGGATCCGGCAAGACGACGCTGATCCGTCACCTTTTGCTCAACAACCAGGGCCGCCGCATTGCCGTGTTGGTTAACGAGTTTGGCGAAGTGGGCATCGACGGCGAGTTGCTGCGGGATTGCCAACTGTGTGAGGGGGAGGGATCCATCCCCATTCTGGAGCTGGCCAACGGCTGTCTCTGCTGCACGGTGCAGGAGGAGTTTTTGCCCACCATGGAAGCTCTGTTGCAGCGGCGGGCGGAGCTGGACAACATTGTTATTGAGACGTCAGGGTTGGCTTTGCCCAAGCCGCTGGTGCAGGCTTTCCGCTGGCCAACGATTCGCACCGGCGCCACTGTGGATGCGGTGATTGCAGTGGTAGACGGCCAGGCGCTGGCTGCGGGGCAGCTCGTGAGAGATCTGGCGGCCCTAGAAGCCCAGCGGCAGGCAGACGAGAGCCTAGATCACGAGACGCCCATTGAGGAGCTGTTCGAGGACCAGTTAAGCTGTGCCGATCTGGTGTTGCTCACCAAGGTGGATCAGATTACGCCAGCGGAGCGAGCGCAAGTGGAGAGCTGGCTGCGCCAAAAATTGCGCCCTGAGGTTCAAGTCCTCCCTTGCGAGCGGGGCCAGGTTTCCCCAGAAGTGCTCCTGGGCTTCAACGCAGCCGTGGAAGATCAACTCGAGCGCCGCCCCAGCCACCACGACCACGGTGAGGAGCACGAGCACGAGGCCTTTGAGTCTTTCTGCCTAAGCCTGGAGGAAGGCTATGAGCCGGGATCCCTAGTTGCCCAGTTGCGTCAACTGGCGCAAGAGGAGTGCCTCTACCGGGTGAAGGGCTTTGTAGCCGTGCCCCACAAGCCAATGCGCCTGGTGCTGCAGGGGGTGGGAGGGCGATTTGAAACCTACTACGATCGCCCTTGGCGCCCCCAAGAGCCGCGTTTAACCCGCCTGGTGTTTATCGGTCAGCGGCTTAACCGGGCGCGCATTGCCGCAGAGCTCCAGGCCCTAGCTGCCACCCGCTGATCCCTGGGATCCTTCAAGAGCGGCCTAGAGGTAGGCCTCCAGGAGGGAGGCTACAGTGGGGAAGCGGCAGGGCAAACCCAGGGCTGCTGGCGAAAGGGCGGGATAGACAAAGTGGCGGTGGCGCAGACAATACTCATCCCACTCTGAAAGCCGCACCCCAAACAGAAAGGCCAGGCGGCGGAGGAAGCCGATGGGCAGAGGCAGGCGGAAGTAGATCCGCTTTTTGAGATAGGCGCACACCTGTTCCACGCACTCGTCTAGGGAGAGGGGAGGGTTGCCCAACACCCAATCGCCGCCACCGGGCGGATGGGCCACCCAGTAAGCCACCATCTCGGCCACATCGGCAGCGTGGATGAAGTGGAAGCTGGCATCCACCCGCAAAAAGCGGATGAGATCCAGCCAGCGGAGCACATCCTTGAGGCCGGCAGTGATGTGGGAGTAGGGGTGGTAGGGGCTACCGCCAAACAGCAGGGTGGGATAGAGCGTGAGCAGGCGATCCGGCCAGAAGCAGCTTTCCTGCCGCCGCAGTAGCATCTCGTACTTGCTGCGGATGTAGTCGGTTCCGGCCTGGCCAGCAATGGCCAAGGGCTCGAGAGCCTGGTTCAAAAGGCTGGCTGTGGAAAAGTAGATCACCTGCTGACAGCGCTGGGGATCCAGCAGCTGAAAGAGCTCCAAGGTGTGGGTAACATTCACCGCCCAAGCCAGCGAGGGATCCCCCCAGGCCGCTGCCATGTGGATTAACCCATGCATCTGCCGCAGCAAAGCGGCGTGTTCTCTAATGTGCAGGAGATCGCCATGCACCAAGGTAATGGGAGCAGGCAGCCGCTCCAGGGGCAGCCGCAGGCGGCTGGGATTGCGGACAAGGACGTACAGGTGGTAAGCGGGCCGCTCCGGAAACTCGGGATCTCTTTGCTGGGCTAGGCGTTCCAACACGTAGTGCCCTAAGCAGCCGCTAGCGCCAGTAAGAAACAGGTTTCGCAAGAGCTCTTCCCAACAAGACTCGGTGAAAAAAGCTTCTGACTAGTGTACCGCTTTAGTCATTCATAGCATGATAGGTGGCCACCGCTGACGGCGATACACGGTTTAAGTAGCGGAAGATCCAGTACTTAAAGAGCGTATCTAGAAAAACTGGAAAAGTGGCAATAAAGCCGTAGATGAAATTGCGGTTTTCGGGCAAACCCAGGTGCTCAGCTAGACTACTTAGCAAGACTTCCCAGCCATGGGGAGAGTGATAGCCAACAAACACATCGGTGAAGAGAATGATGATGAAAGCCTTGGCGCTATCGCTCAGGCCATAGATTAGGCGATCTAGAAAGGACTTAAGAACTTCAATTTCTTCACGCCCGACAAAGACTAGCCAGCCAAATACCGCCAGGGATAGCAAGTCAGCAAGGATGTTTTTTGGGCCTTCCAAGTTCTTACGGCTGTATTTTTGCAGCAGCTCCTCTGCTTTCAGGGAAAGTTGATCCTCCAACTCTGAGTCCAGCTCTTCTCGAGGTTGGTGACGTAAAGCCCGCTCAAACTCCATTTTTTCCTTGAAAAGCTCAAATTCCGCAACAGCTCTTTCTTGAAGTTCGTGGCTTAAAGCCACAAGGGTAGGCTCCTGAGGCTGCAGCCGATCCACCAACGGCCCAAACAGAAAGTGCTTCGAGAAAATCTGGACAAGTAGCGGCAAAATGGCCAGCAGCAACAAAAACCGAACTGCCACCAGTGTGCGCGTGCGTTGGCTGCGGTACTCCTGGAGCAACTCTTCTTCTGCCTGTGAACTTAACTCTCGGCGAATCTGCCTAGCTGTGCGCAAAAGGGAGCGAGGCAGGACGGCTGTTTTAGAAGCAACGGGGGCACTGCCATCCTCAAGAGGGGTCTTATCAGCCTTGATGGGTTGAGCAGCAGGCTCTGCCTGAGTTGACTCGTCTTGCTCTTGAGGCTGGAGCCGCGTGGCGCTGACCTTGAGTGGAGGGGCAGGGCGCTTGTAGCGGGAGATAACCTGATCGATGAACTCTAGCTTCTCGAAAATGGAGGGATCCCTCTCAGCCCCCTTGCCCTTGGTTGTGGAGGGGTTGCTCTTGGCACTAAGATCCTCGGCGTCGTTGACTTCTGCAGCAACGCGAGGGCCGCTGCCATCTAGCTCGGGATCGGGCGGGCGGGAAAAGAGACTGCTGGCTCTAAATTCTGCTAGACTAAGGCTAATCTGCCGCAGGTGCTGGCGCAGTTGGATTTGAAAGTAGTGGCTGGTGTTTTGGCCGTGGCTTCCGTTGCTGCCGATGACTCCTCCCTGGAAGTAGCGGTTTTCAATGGCTTTGATGCGAAGGGCAGCTTGATAGGCCCGATCAAGGGAGCGGAGGGGAGTACTTGAGATCCACTGGCCGAGCCTGCTCAGTACGGATTTCCCCATAGGGCGGTTTTTCTCAGGCCTGATTTTTCAATGGCTAGCTATTGTAACAACTCCCAAGAGGCCAGGCAGGGAACTGCCCTGCAGGAGTTAGGGTTTAGGATCCCTTGAAGTGCTTGAGGGCAAAGCCACAGATCTGCAGCAGCCGCAAGCCGTCGCGCAGATGGTGGATGTTGGAGCGGCCATAGGTTCTGGGGAAATAGCGCACTGGAATGTCGAGGATCTTGAGGGTGCGCTTGGCCGCCCCTAGCAACAGGTCGAAATCGCCAAAGGGATCAAAATTCCCCCATTCTTGCCGCAGCTTGGCAATTTGCCAGTAGTCCTCCCGCCAGAGGGCCTTGGTGCCGCAGAGGGTATCTTTGACGCGAATGCCAAGGATGTAGGAAAGAAGAGCAGCAAAAAAGCGGTTGGCCCACTGGTTCAGGCGCGGCATCGCCTCCGGTTTCAGCGGATAAATGAGTCGGCAACCGTTGGCAAAATCACAGCGCCCGGAAGCCACCGCCCGGAAGAACTTGGGGAGGTCTTCCGCCTGGACAGTTAGGTCGGCGTCGAGAATGATCACCACGTCGCCCCTGGCTGCGGCAAACCCCTGGCGCACCGCATCCCCTTTGCCCTTGCCCTCTTGCCGGAGAGCCTGGATGGGACGGATCCCTTGGTATTCGGCCTGAACCCGCTGGATCTCAGCCCAAGTGTCGTCGCTGGAATGCCCCTCTACGAAAAGGATCTCGGTGCGGGATCCCATCTCGGGCAGCTGCTCCACGCAGCGGCGAATGTTGCCAGCTTCGTTGCGAGCTGGAATGATCACGGTGCAAGAGGGCTGTTTCTCAGGGGGGGGATCCCAGTTGGGATCCGGTTGGAGGCGGGCAATCGTGTATTCCGTCAGGCAGAGGGCGTTGATCCCTGGCAAGGGGGCAATCACGCGGTTCACCAGAGTTGAAAGCAGGGGAATTCGCCGCGGCAACAACAACCGCTTGCCCTGCTGGATAACCTCATACCCCGCCAGATGGAGCAAATTGGCCACATCAGCTGCCGAGAGCCAGTTGGCTGCTGGCAGGGGCCTGCGCTGCCTTAGAAGGGTTGCCAAGTTCAGAAGCGGCTCCCAAAGGGGGTTGTGATGGGAAAGAATAAGGCGAGTGCGGCGGGTGCAGAAACAGCGCAACTGCTCAAGAACCTGCTGAATATCCCTCAGGTAGCTGAGAGTATTGACGAGCAAAATGGCGTCAAAAGGCTGGGCCAAGACCGGATCCCGCTTGTCCAACCTCTGGAGATCCTGTAGGCGAAAGTGGAGGTGGGGAAATTGCTGCTGGGCCTGGGCAATGACCTCGGCATCTTGGTCGATCCCCACTCCAACACTGGGCCGCAAAGCGTTGAGCAGAGCCCCTGTACCGCAGCCAATCTCCAGAATGCGCAGACCTGGAGGCAGAAAGAAGCGGAGCAGCCGCTCCAGATCCTCGTAGTAGTAACGGTTCTTCTGCTGCCAGTAGTGAAGAGGGCATCCAGAGGCTGGCAATAGACTTTGGGAAAGCTGATTTTTTGCAAAGCTCAAGGCCTAACCTTTGCCGCCGCTGCTCAAAGGTTTGCCCGCGGTCAAGCCCTTTGCCAAGGCTTTAGCGGCGACGCACCCTGTCTCTATAGCTAACAATCACGATGGCGCCAAAGAGGAGACCCAGCACTACAGCGCCGTACACCAGGCTCCAGAGGAAGCTAGCCAATGAGGGAGTCATAGAAAGGTTTCCTCCTCAGGCAAATAGCCATTTCCAACTGCCCTTCAATTATACCCAGCTTCGTGACCCTGGTTTGCCTCCGTCTCCTAGCGGGGAGACCCTACGGGCTAGCTTGGTATTCCAGGTGTACCTCCTCTAGCGTTTGCCTGGTGCCGGCAAGGGGGTTGTCCGGAGTTAAGAAGAGCAGACAGTGGCATTCTTTTCGCTCCCGCATGGGTACGCAGGGACAGTTCCAATAGCCAGCTTTCACCTCCGCCTCTTTGTCTTCGTAGAAGCGGCAAGGACAGAGCGGGGCGCCCAGTTGCTCTTTGTGCAGAGCTAGACCCTCAATCACCGCTGTCGTAATTGCGGGGTCGGAGCAGAAAAAAGTGCCGGTGCGTTTGGCGTAGGTTTCTGCAAAATGCCGCATCACCTCGAAGGTTCTCTGCGAGGCCTTGTTGTAACCACGACTTTGATTTTCCATACCGATTCCCAGGGGTGTAACCAGTAATCCGGGCTACCTCGCTCTTCGTTGTACAGCAGACTCCTGTTCAACACGAACAACAACGGCCTTGCTGTTACACAAGGCAACATTTTGAGACAACTTCAACACACTCCCCGGAAAGAGAAGGCCTGCTCTTCAGGGTACTACCAGCACTGGGCAAGGGGAGAGGTCGATGACCCGGTGGCTGACGGATTCGTTTTTCCGGCCTTCGGCTAGGCTGATGCCGCGGGATCCCATCACGATTAGGCTAATCTCCAGCTCGTCGGCCACGTCGCAGATGACGAAGGGAACTTTTCCCTCGCGATACTCGCTCTTGACGTTTTGGATCCCAATCTGCTGCAGGCCAGCCTCAGCGTGTTTGAGCAGGTTGTGGATAGTTTGGCGGGCTTGCTCCACCTGCTCTGGGTCTAGCTCTGTACTGTCTAGGACGGAGAGCAGATATACCTGACTCTTGTAACGCTGCGCTATGTCCGCCACCAGCGGCAGGGCATGGCTGGTTTCCCGCGAGTTGTCGATGGGAAAGAGCAGTCTTTCGAACATAGTCGCAGATTCCCCCTCCACCCCACCCGGACTACTCTGCCTATTCTACTTCCGCTGCTCTTGAAACAGGGGCAAGCCGTTAAAGTTTTCCGGAAGCAAAGGGATCTAGGGGCGAAAATCCACTAGTCTATTGGCAATTGGGCTTTGGCCAGAACTGTCTAGCCAATTGCTGAGGTGCAACTGTGGAAACGGCCATCGAGTGGATTACCGCCCATGAGATCCTCGACTCGCGGGGACAACCGACCTTAGAAGCTCTGGTGGGCCTGGCCAATGGAGCAACCGGCTTGGCCCAGGTGCCCAGTGGCGCTTCGACTGGCACTTTTGAGGCTCACGAGCTGCGGGATGGGGATCCCAGGCGCTACAGCGGCAAGGGCGTGTTGAGGGCGGTGGAAAACATTCTTGGCCCCATCCAGTCGGAGCTGCGGGGAGAAGATGCCCTCAACCAGGCCCGCATCGACCAGTTGATGATCGATCTGGATGGCACCCCCAACAAGTCGCAACTGGGAGCCAACGCCATCTTGGCGGTCTCTTTGGCCACGGCTAAGGCGGCTGCCAATGCGGTGGGCCTGCCTTTGTACAGGTACCTGGGCGGACCCTTTGCCAACCTGCTGCCAGTGCCGCTCATGAATGTGCTCAACGGCGGCGCCCACGCCGACAACAACCTCGATATTCAAGAGTTCATGCTCGTGCCCATTGGGGCACCTAGCTTTCGCGAGGCGCTGCGCTATGGGGCGGAGGTGTTTGCGGCGCTAAAGCAAGTGCTGCAACAGAAGGGGCTGTCCACGGGGGTAGGAGATGAGGGGGGATTTGCCCCCAACCTCGACTCCAACGCTGCCGCTTTGGATCTGTTGATAACCGCTATTGAACGAGCGGGCTACAAGCCAGGGGAAGAGGTCGCCTTGGCCCTGGATGTAGCGGCCAATGAACTGCTGGAGGATGGGCAGTACCACTTTGAGGGCAAAGCCCGCAGCGCCGAGCAGATGGTCAATTACTACGAGCAACTGCTAGCCAACTATCCCATCCTTTCCATTGAAGATGGTCTGGCCGAAGAAGATTGGGCTGGCTGGCAGGCCATGACTGCTCAACTGGGATCTCGCGTGCAGCTGGTAGGGGACGACCTGTTTGTTACCAACCCAGCTCGGCTGCAGAAAGGCATCGACAGCGGTGTGGCCAACGCCATTTTGATCAAGCTCAACCAGATTGGCACGCTGACAGAAACGGTCTCGACCCTTCAACTGGCCGCTCAGGCGGGCTTTCGCACCATCATCAGCCACCGCTCCGGCGAGACGGAAGACACCACCATTGCCGACCTGGCGGTGGCCACCCGCGCCGGCCAGATCAAAACTGGATCCCTTTGTCGCAGCGAGCGCATTGCCAAGTACAACCAACTGCTGCGCATCGAAGACGAGCTGGGGGAAGCAGCCGTCTATGCTGGTCGGGTGGGCCTGGGCCCTCGGGCCCTGCCGGCACGGAGTCGCTAGTCTGTTTGGATCCCCAGCACCTCCACCAAAAAGGCCCAGCGGTCGGCGGTCTCTTCGATAAGCTTGGTGGTGGGCTTGCCGGCTCCGTGGCCGGCTTTGGTGTCGATGCGAATGAGGATGGGCTGGGATCCCCCCTGGGCTGCTTGCAGGGCAGCGGCAAACTTAAAGCTGTGGGCCGGCACCACGCGGTCGTCGTGATCCGCAGTGGTAATTAGGGTGGCGGGATAGGCAGTGCCGGGCTTGAGGTTGTGCAGGGGGGAATAGGCGTAGAGGGCCTTGAACTCCTCTGGGTCCTCCGGGGATCCATACTCCGAGATCCAGGCCCAGCCGATGGTGAACTTGTGAAAGCGCAGCATGTCGAACACCCCCACGGCGGGCAGGGCTGCCGCAAAGAGATCCGGCCTTTGGGTCAGGCAAGCCCCTACCAAGAGGCCGCCGTTGCTGCCACCAGAGATGGCCAACTTGGAGGGGTTGGTGTAGCCATTGGCCACTAGCCACTCAGCCGCGGCGATGAAGTCGTCGAACACCTTTTGCTTGTTGAGCTTGGTGCCCGCCTGGTGCCAGGCTTCCCCGTATTCGCCGCCGCCGCGCAAGTTGGGCTGGGCGTAAACCCCTCCCATCTCCAGCCAGGCCACCAGGCCCACCGAAAAGCTGGGAGTCAGGGAGATGCCAAAGCCGCCGTAGCCGTACAGCAGGGTCGGGTGATCCCCTGTCCGAGCCAGGCCACGGCGGTGGACGAGGAACATGGGGATGCGGGTGCCGTCTTTGCTAGGGTAGAACACCTGCTGCACCTCATAGGCTTGGGGATCGAAGTCCACCTGCGGCTGACGGAATAGGGTGCTCCTGCCAGTGGTGAAGTCGTAGCGGTAGATGGTGGGCGGGGTGGTGAAGCTGGTGAAGGTATAGAAGGTTTCGGTGTCATAGCGTTTGCCGCCAAAGCCGCTGGCGGATCCCAGCCCTGGCAAGGGAATTTCCCCCAGGTAGGTGCCGTCTAGAGCAAAGGTCTTGATCTGGGTGTGGGCGTCTTTGAGGTAGAAGGCAACAAACTGGTTGTTGATGAGGCTAACTCCTTGCAGGGTCTCCTCGGCTTCAGGGATCACCTCTTGCACCTGCCCTGGGTTGTCGAGGTCAATAGCCACCAGTCGCCGCCGGGGGGCGTTGAGGTCGGTGAGCAGCCAAAAGCGGGAGCCGTCGTTGCCGACAAAGCTGTAGTTGGCCTCGAACTCGCGGATAAGCTCCACCACCGGCAGGTTGGGATCCCGCAGGTCTTTGTAGAAGAGGAGGTTTTTGGGATCCGTGCCCCGCCAGACGGAGATGATGAGGTAGTTGCCATCTTCGGTAACCCCGCCGGCAAAGCCCCACTCTTTTTGGTCAGGGCGGTGGTAGACTAAGAGGTCTTCCGACTGGGGAGTGCCCAGGCGGTGGTAGTAGAGCTTTTGGAAGTAGTTGGCGCTTTCGTATTCCCTGCCAGGGGGCGGCTCGTCGTAGCGGCTGTAGAAAAACCCCTGTCCGTCCGGCGTCCAGCTGGCCCCAGAGAACTTAATCCAGCGCAAGTGATCCGGCAGGTCTTCTCCCGTTTCAATATCGCGCACCTTCCACTCTTGCCAGTCGGAGCCGGAGCGGGAGAGGCCATAGGCCAAGTAGCGCCCATCGCGGCTGATGGCAATGCCCGAAAGGGCCACGGTGCCATCTTCGGAAAGGGTGTTGGGATCTAGCAAAACCCGGGCCTCGGCCTCCAGGCTCTCTTGGGTATAGAGAACGCTCTGGTTTTGCAGGCCGTCGTTTTTGAAGTAGAAGTAGCGGTCCCCTTCTTTGAAAGGCTGGCTGTATTTTTCGTAGTTCCAGAGCTGGGTTAGGCGCTCCAGGAGCCGCTGCCGCGCCGGGATCCGCCGCAAGTAGTCAAAGGTAAGCTGGTTTTGCGCCTCGATCCAGGCCCGCGTCCGCTCAGAGTCTAGATCCTCCAGCCAGCGATAGGGATCCGGCACTGGCTGGCCATGGTAGATGTCGACAACGGTGGGATCCGGATGGCTAGGAGGGTAGTTGAGCATAGAGACGGAGAGCAAGAGGCCAATTCCACTATGGCAGAAGCCTAAAACCGCCGGGGGGCAAGCCTCGCTATAGTAGAAGCCGAGTTGTGCAGACAGGTTTTGTGCTTCCGCGTTCCCCGGTTGGACGGATTGGCGCCTATCCCTTGGGCGAGGGCCGCTATTGCTTCTCGGTTTGGGCGCCTTTGGTTGAACGAGTCGAGCTAAAGCTGACTAGCCCCGTCCGACGGCTCATCCCTCTGACCCAAGATGAGCAGGGCTACTGGCAGGGGGAGGTGGAGGGGATCCCGCCTGGGCCGGTGGACTACCTCTACCGCCTGCACACCGCAGTGGGGGTGGTGGAGCGGCCAGATCCCGCTTCCCGCTGCCAGCCCTACGGCGTCCATGGCCCCTCGCGGGTGGTGGATCCCCACTTTGACTGGCAGGATCAGGGGTGGAAGGGGATCCCTCTCTCCCAGTGGATCCTCTACGAGCTGCACGTGGGCACTTTTACCCCGGAGGGCACTTTTGCCGCCATCATTCCTCGCCTGCCGCAACTTGTGGAGCTGGGGGTCAACGTATTGGAGCTGATGCCGGTAGCCCAGTTTCCAGGGGAGCGCAACTGGGGCTATGACGGCGTCTATCCCTATGCCGTGCAGACTAGCTATGGGGGAGCAGCGGGCCTGAAAGCGTTGGTGAACGCCTGCCATCAGCAGGGCCTGGCTGTCGTCTTGGATGTGGTCTACAACCACCTGGGTCCGGAGGGGAACTACCTGGGGGATTTCGGCCCCTACTTTGCCGACAAGTACCGTACGCCGTGGGGGAAGGCCATGAACTTCGACGGCCCCTATTCGGACGGGGTGCGGGAGTTTTTCCTGCAAAACGCCGAGTACTGGCTGGAGGAGTTTCACCTAGATGGCCTGCGGCTGGACGCGGTGCATGCCATCTACGACTTCAGCGCCTACCCTTTTTTGCAGGAATTGGCGGAGCGGGTGGATGCCCTAGAAGCGCGCACGGGCTGGCCCAGGGTGCTTGTAGCTGAAAGCGACCTCAACGACGTCCGCCTCATCACCCCCCGCAAGCAAGGGGGCTACGGGCTAGACGCCCAGTGGTGCGACGACTTTCATCACTCGGTTCACACCCTGCTTACTGGGGAAAAGACAGGCTACTACCAAGACTTCGGCCAATTGGAGCACCTGGCCAAGGCCTACCGGGAGAGCTACGTCTACTCTGGCCAGTACTCCCGCTACCGTGCCAGGCGCCACGGCAATTCCGCCGTCAGCAGGCCGGGATCCCAGTTTGTCATCTGCATTCAAAACCACGACCAGGTGGGCAACCGCATGTTGGGGGAGCGCCTCAGCCAGCTCACCTCCTTTGCGGGCCTGAAGTTGGCCGCCGCTGCCCTGCTGCTAGCTCCTATGTTGCCGCTGCTGTTTATGGGGGAAGAGTATGGGGAGGTAGCCCCCTTTCTCTACTTCATCAGCCACGGGGATCCCAACCTGGTGAAAGCAGTGCGCCAGGGACGCTGCCGCGAGTTCAGCGCCTTTGCCTGGCAGGGCGAGCCCCCGGATCCCCAGGCAGAGGAGACCTTCTTGCGCTCCAAGCTGAACTGGGAGTTGAAGGAGGCCGGTCACCACCAGGTTCTCTGGAAGTGGTACCAGACCCTGATCCGGCTGCGCAAAACCCAACCCGCCCTCCAGCACCTAGAGCGGGAGGGGGTGGAAGTGGAGCTGTTTTCCGGCTCTGGCCTGGCCCTGCACCGCCGCCAGGGATCCCAGTCTTTGCTTGCCCTTTTCAATTTCAGCCCCGATCAGCCGGCCACCTACACCGATTGGCGCGGCGGCAGTTGGGAGAAGCTTTTGGACAGCCACGAGGCGCAGTGGCTGGGCCCTGGATCCTCCCTGCCGGCAAAAAGCCAAGGGGATCCCGTTGAAGTGCCACCCTATGGGGTGGGCCTCTATGGTGCTTTGCACCGCTAACGCAGATGGCTGCGGCCAGAAGGGAAATCTCGACCGCTCCAGACCTGGCAAACGGAAACGGTCTAGCCGATCTTCACGCCGCGGAAATAGAGGGAGTCAGGCAAGGGCCTGCGGGCGAGGCTGGGATTTCGGGAAGGTTCGCTCACCGGTTGGCCGCGATAGGTCAGCTTGGGCTTGGCAGGGTTGCCCGTAGGAGCAGCCTCTGGTTGGGACTGCACGGGTACGCCCGGCGACAGTTGAGCCCACACTTCCGCGTGATTCTCAAACTGCACCACAATGCTAAGAAATCCCCTTTCAATGTCGGCGCGACAGGCAGATATCGCGTCTTGGGCGTGTTTGTACACTTGCCGACGGGCGTAGAAGTGATTCTGAAACCTGATCACCTCCACCAAACCCTGAGGAGTCGAAGCCCAGAAGCCACTCTCTGCATCGCTGTAGTCGAGAATAACCATGGCTAACTCCTACACTGACGAGTGGATGGATAAAGAATTCCCAACTCTTCCACTGTGGATATCAAACGTCGTGAAACGTAATGGTGATGTCGTGAAACGCAATGGTGATCTTGATCACATTGACAATGTTTCGATATCACTATGGAAGTAACTTGTAATCTTGACCGCAGCCGTAGCGCCAGGCCTCTCGCCGCCGTTTCCAGAAGTAGTCCTTTGGATCCACTTCCAGGCGGTCGGCTAGCCTTTGCAAGAGCTCGTAGAGGCCAAGGGCGGCAAAGTGCCCCACCCAGTCCAGCAGCTCCGGCAGCCCCAGCCGAGGCAGGAGCGCGGCCACCAGTGCCGGATCTCGGCTCATCACCCCCCACAGGGCCTGGGCCAAGCCGCCAAGCTGCACCACATCCTGCAAAAAGGGCTGCACCACCTGGGGTCCGGCGGCAACCATGGCTTCAAAGACTCTGCTCAGCAAGCGGTTAATGCTATGGGGATCCCAGTTTTCCTCTCCCAAAGGAGGGATCATTGCTTTTTGAAACAGCCAGGTTACCGCCAAATTGGGCTGGTAGGGCTGCAGCAGGGCCAAGGCCGGCCGATCCAACTGCCGCTGGGCTAGAGCCTCGTGGATTCCCTGTTGCAGACGATCCAGATGGCGCAACATTGCCCCAAAGCCGCCAAAGCTCAAAGGCGACTGGCTGCCGCTACTGTCTCCTACTGCCAGAAGGCGATCCCAGGGCAGTTGCAGCGGGCTGCGCCGGTAGGCGGGGAAAGCGCCACACAGCTTGCGCACCCAGCGGATTTGCTCCAGCTCAACCCCCTGGTAGGCAGGCAGTAGCCGGCAGTAGTCTTCCCAGAGCCTCTTTAGACTCGGTCGGCGGGGATCCCGGTCGCAGTAGGTAAACAGATAGGTGGTGCGGCCCTCGCGGGCGGGGAAGGCCTCCCAGAAGGGCTGGTAGCCGTTCTGGGCTGGGGTAAAGCTGTAGAACAGATCCCCCGTGGGTTGCTCCGGCAGACCCTGGGCACAGGATCCCACCACCAGACAGACGCTGTCCGGCGGCTGCCCTTGGCGGGCCTGGGCCACGATGGGGGAGCGGTGCCCCATGGCATCCACCAGGAGCTGGGCGCTGAGCTGGCCGGTGGTGGTCTGGATGCGGATCCCGTCGGGGTGGATTGTGGCGCCAAGAAAGCCAGTTTGCTCCTGCAACTGCCCTCCCCAGTCTAGGAAGTGCTGCTTGAGGAACTCCAGCAAGCTGACCGGATCCACGCCCACATTGAGCACCCCTTCCACCCACCAGGTAGGGCCCTCCCCAAAGCCAATGCGCCCTCGGGGGTAGTGGGTCACCTGCACCGCCTCCCATTCGGTTGGGGTGAGCAGCTCCAGCTCCAACAGCACTTGTAGCTCCCGCCGGGAGGTGTTCCACTCCTGCTCCCGCCCCCGCAGGATGCCGCGCTCGATTAGGATCACCCGCCAGCCCCGCTTGGCCAAGGCCGCTCCCAAGAGAAGCCCCAGGGTGCCGCCGGCAATCACCACATCGGCATCGGGGCTGCCCAGGCTCTCAGAACAGCAGTGAACCACCGCCGGGGGCAGCACCGTTGGTTTCTGCCGCAGGGATCCCCACCAGGCCTCCAAGGCAGGCAGAGTTTCAGGTGGGGAGACGAGTTCAGCCATGGCGGGAAGGACTAGGCTAGACCAAGCCGCGGCTGCGGAGGCGACGGTAGATCAAAACCAGCGTATCCGCCTCGCCCACGTTGCCCGGAAACAGCACCACCGGCAAGTTGGGAAAGCGGGGATGGTCTGCTGGCGTGAGCACCATGGAGATCCCTGGGTAGATCTGCCCCAGCAGCCGCACCGCTGGCAGGTTGAGGCCAACGCTGAGGATGTTGTTGGAGGTAATGCCGCCCTTGCTGATGAGATAGCCGATCCCTTCCGGCAGCCCCTGCACAATGGCCATCAACAGGCGGGAAACTCTCTGCCCAAAGGCCAGGCGTGCCTCCGGGTTGGCGCCGTCAAACCCCACTTCTTCCCGGCTGGTGTAGACCACCGGCGTCAGGCCCTGCCCGTAGGCGCGGTGGACTTGCTCCAGGATTGCCGGCAGCAGCTCGGCTTCCTTCCCCGGCTCCAAGAGCCGCCTTACCTCCACCTCGATGCCCTGGATCCCTGGCTCCTGGAGCAGGCGGGCCAACTGCTGGCTGGTCTTTTGGACATGGGATCCCACGATCACCACCCCTGGCCGGTCAGAGCGGACAAACTGCCCCATCTCCTCTGGCGGAACTGGCTGCGGCGGCAACTGGGCCAAAGCCGTCAAGAGGCTGGCGGCGCTGCGAAACAAAAAGCGCTTCCCCTGCTCCAGAGCTGCCCAGACATCCTGGGCAAAACGATCCAGATCTGCCTGGGTTTCTCCATCCACCACACAGCAGACATTCCCCCCTAGGCCTAAAAGCTGCTCCAGACAGCCAGCGCGAATCTGCTCTAGAGTCAATCGCACCACCTGCTCGGCCCGGATCCGCCCCTGGGTCTTTTCCTGCACATACTCGGGCAAATAGCTGTGGTGGTAGCCAAACACCGCATCGCGGGCAAACTCCGTCTCATGGACTGGCACCCAGCGGCCCTCCACCCGTAGATAATGGACACTGTTGCGGGTGATGCGCCCTCCTTCAAAAAAGGCTGGCACCAGGAAGTGGGCATCAAAAGGCCCCAGCTCCGCCGCCATCACATCCGTCTCCAAGGGATAGTGCCCGCGCAGCGTCGAGTCGGAGCGGCTGATAAAAAGGGCCCGCTCCCACCCCAGCTCCCCCATGGCCTGTTTCAGGGCCCGGCAGACCGACCGCGTCACCTCGGCAGCCTCCGCCGCTGGCAGGGATCGCGTGTTGGTGAGGATAAAGCGAATTGGCGAGCTATCCTGCAACCCCAACTTGAGCGTTTCCAGATCCCAGCGGGTCAGCAGCAGGCAGCTATGGACAGTCTGGGATCCGGTAGGGTCATCGTCCAAAACGACAATGGGGAGACGGCTCATCCCTGTCCTCCAGCGCGGAGAGTGGGAGCCAGTTTTCCACTGCTCAAGAAAAGTTTGCCATGATTCAAGATCTAAAATGAAATTTACAGGCTCTGGAAGCTGCAAACGACAGCAGCTATTCCCAGGGAGAAAGCCATGGAGCAAGCTGAGCTGCAACTTCAGATCAAGCGGATTCAGCAGGATGTGCTGCGCATGGGGGCGCTGGCGGAAAAATCGCTAGTCTTGGCTCAGCAAGCTCTCTTTGAACAGAACCTAGCTGCCGCCGAACAGGCCATCGACCAAGACAAGCAAATCGACCGCTTCTATCGTCAAATCGAGAAAGACTGTATTGACCTCATCGCCTTGCGCTCGCCAGTGGCGCGGGATCTGCGCTGGATCAGCACCCTGATGCAGCTGGTTCGGGATCTGGAGCGAATTGGCGACTACGCCAAAGACTTGGCTGAGGTGGCTTTGCGCCTGGCTCTCTACCCCCCGCCGCCCCAGCTGGGGCGCATTCGCGTGATGATGCGGCGCTGCCAGAAAATGCTCAGCCATAGTCTTGCGGCCCTGACGGAATTGGATGCCGAGCTGGGCCGACAACTCAAGCGGGAGGACGACGCCGTTGATGAAGATTACACCAACCTTTACAATACGTTGGCGCAGCAGTCTGACGTCAAGGGATCCATCGAGCCTATCCTATTGATGTTGCTGGCTATTCGCTACCTGGAGCGGCTAGCTGACCACAGCACCAACATTGGCCAGCGGGTGGCGTTCATCGTCACGGGCCACCGCGACTAGCTTCAAGGCGTTGAGTTTGCAGGTTCTGCTCCTCTCTGCTTCCCTGCAATGGACTTCTCTCGGATTTTTCATCATTTTCTCTCCCAACCTGCCGAGCAATGGAGCGATAGAGAGACGCTGCTAGCCCTTGTGCCAACTTCTGACCCCGAAGCAGTGGCAATGCTGGACATTGCCCTCGATGGACTAGTGCGGGCGGGGTTTCTTGAACGAGCGGGGGATCCGCCTCGCTACCGGCGTAAGCCGGATGAATCCTTGGTCGTGGGGCGGTTGCGCTGCTCCAACAAGGGCTTTTGCTTTGCCGTTCGGGATGAACCGGGGGCGGAGGACGTGTACATCCACGGCAGCAACCTCAATGGCGCTTGGAATGGCGACCAAGTGATAGCCCGGATTACCAAAGAAGGCAATCGCCGCCGCAGCCCTGAGGGAGAGGTGGTGGCTGTAGTGGAGCGGGCCAACCCTACGCTGGTGGGCCGTCTCAAGCAGACGGAGGAAGGCTTTCGGGTAGTGCCCTTGGACGACCGGCTGCTGTTCGAGCTCGTCCTGAGCGAGCCGGATCCCTCCTCCCCAGCGCCTGTTTCTGAGCTGGCTGAGGGTCGGCTGGCCTATGTAGAGGTGAAGCGCTACCCCCTTGGCAACCTGCCGCCGGTGGGCAGCATCCGCAAGATTTTGGGCCATGGTCCCGAGGCTTCTATCGACGTGGATCTGGTCTGCTGTAAGTACGACCTGCCCCAGGAGTTTCCCCCGGCGGTGTTGGAAGCGGCAGCAGCCTTGCCCAAAAAGCTAAGCCGCCCTGACCAAAAGGGCCGTCTGGATCTACGGGATTGGTTTTGCATCACCCTAGAACCGCTGGACTTGCAGCACCCCCACGGCCTCGAGCCCAATGTGGCCGTCTCCCTCCAGCGGCAAGAAGAGGGCCACTGGCTGCTAGGGGTGCACATTGCCGACGTGGCCCACTGGCTGGATCCGGATCACCCGCTGGAGCAGGAGGCGCAGCGGCGCACCGCCACGGTTTACCTGGATAGCGTGGTGCTGCCCCTTTTCCCGCCGGAAGTGCATAGCCGCCTGGCTCTCTTGCCGCAGCAGGAGCGCCTGGCCTATTCGCTGCTAATCACCATTGACGCCGAGGGGGTGGTGCGGAACTTCGAGATCCACCCCAGCCTGGTTCGGTCACGGGCCCACCTCTCCTACGGCCAGGTGCAGGCGCTTTTGGCCACTGCTGCGGATCTTGGCCCCGAGGAGGAGGTGCCAGAATTGATGGCCCTGCTGCAAAACCTGCTCCGTCTTAGCCAAATCCTGCGGGTCAAGCGCCACCAAGCCGGCGGGTTCGACCTGCCGCTTTTGGACCTGCTCACCCCCTACTCTGCCGACGAGAGCGGCTACGGGCCCCTCCTGATTAGCGATCGCTTTGGCGCCCACGCCCTGATGACCGAAATTCTTCTGCTGGCCAACCAAGTTCTGGGCCACCACCTGCGCCGGCTGGGGATCCCCTCTTTGGCCCGCGTGCAGAAGCCCCCCACCGCTGAGGCCCTGCAGAACTTCCTGCGCCTGGCCAACGCCATGAAGCTGGATCTGAACTTGCAGGAGCCGGAGACGGTAACGCTGGCCGATTGGCAGCGGATCTGTGCCCGCATCACTGCCCCCGATGTGTTGGCCGCGGGGACTAGCCCAGCCTTGGTGGCCCAGCTGTTGGCTACTCTGCCCCCCGTCGAGTATTGCCTGCAGCCTCTGCAGGATGGACATTTTGGCCTGGGTCTCAAAGAGCCCTATGCCTCTTTTACTGCCCCTTTGCGCCGCTATGCCGATTTGCTCAACTTGCGGGCTCTGGGTCTGGCTCTAAGCAAAGGGCGCAATCGGCGTAGCCCTCGCTCCAAAACCGTGGTGGATCTGCACAGCCCCAGCGGCTACGACCAACTTGATTGGCAGGTGCTGCCGCCAAAAGTGCAGGAGGAGTGGCAGGCCTTTCTCCAAGCGCAACTGCCCAAAATCCAGGCGGGGTATCAGCTCCACCAACAGGCAGAGCGGGAGCTGATGGGCTTGAAGCGGTGCGAGTTTATGCAAAAACACCTCGGGGAGACGTTCCCCGGCCTGATCGTCAGCGTCCAGAGCTACGGCTTTTTCGTGCTAGTAGACCCCATTTTGGCAGAAGGGCTGGTGCGGGTGAGCACCTTGAAAAACGATTGGTACGAATACCGCAAACAAGCCCTGGTGGGGCGAAAAACCCGGCGCCAGTTCCGCCTTGGGGACCGGGTGGAGGTGCAGGTCAAGAACGTGGATTACTACCGCCAACAGATTGACCTGGCGGTGATTGGCGAGGGACGGCCCTGCGAAGAGGAGGAATGAGGCGGGGATCCCTCCCCCGAGGGACGGTTGTTACGAACTCCAACTTTGGCCCAATGGGCGATATCTGGATTGAGAGAACACCTTGCGAACTCCTATGCAGCCCACCAATCCCAACCAATTTACCGAGAAAGCCTGGAGCGCCCTGGTTCAATCCCAGGATGTAGCCCGACGCCACCAACAGCAGCAGTTGGAAACCGAGCACCTGCTTATCTCGCTTTTGGACCAAGAGGGCGGCCTTACCCCAATAATTCTGCAGCGGGCTGGCATTGAGCCAAGGCGGGTGCGGGATCGCGTCGAGGCTTTCATCAACCAGCAGCCAAAATTGGCGCGGGTGGATCAGCTCTACCTGGGCCGCGGCCTGGAGACCACCCTGGATCGGGCCGAGGAGTTTCGCAAAGAGTATGGCGATGATTTCATCTCGGTGGAGCACCTGCTCCTAGGAGCCCTAGACGACGAGCGGGTGGGCAAGCGGGTTCTAGCACCCCTGGGCTTGACGGTCGAGCGCCTTAAACCCGTCATTCAGCAAGTGCGAGGCAAGCAGCGGGTTACCGACAAAAACCCGGAGGCCCGCTACGAAGCCCTGGAGCGCTATGGCCGCGACCTTACCAAGGCTGCTCGCGAAGGGAAGCTGGATCCGGTCATTGGGCGGGACGAGGAGATCCGCCGGGTCATTCAGGTGCTCTCCCGCCGCACCAAAAACAACCCCGTGCTCATCGGCGAGCCGGGCGTGGGCAAAACCGCCATTGTCGAGGGCCTGGCCCAGCGCATCAACCGGGGAGATGTGCCGGAGTCGTTGAAAAACCGGCGGGTCATTGCCTTGGACATGGGATCCCTGATTGCTGGGGCCAAGTACCGCGGCGAATTTGAAGATCGCCTCAAGGCCGTGCTGAAGGAGGTTACCGAATCGGAGGGCCAGATCATCCTCTTCATTGACGAGCTGCACACGGTGGTAGGGGCAGGGGCCGCCGAGGGAGCCATGGATGCTGGCAACCTGCTCAAGCCCATGCTGGCCCGCGGTGAATTGCGCTGCATTGGCGCCACCACCCTGGATGAGTACCGCAAGTACATTGAAAAAGACGCTGCCCTGGAGCGCCGCTTCCAGCCGGTGTATGTGGATCAGCCCTCCGTGGAAGACACCATCTCCATCCTGCGCGGCCTCAAGGAGCGCTACGAGCTGCACCACGGAGTAAAAATCAGCGATTCGGCCCTGGTGGCAGCGGCGGTTCTCTCCAACCGCTACATTTCCGAGCGCTTTTTGCCTGACAAGGCCATTGACCTAGTGGATGAGGCAGCGGCCAAGCTCAAGATGGAGATTACCTCCAAGCCCGTCGAGCTAGACGAGATTGACCGGCGCATCATGCAACTGCAGATGGAGGAGCTCTCCCTCAAGAAAGAAGATGACCCCGCCTCCAAGGAGCGCCTGGGCAAAATTGAGCAGGAGCTAGCCAACTTGATGGAGCGGCAGCGGGAGCTGAGCGCCCGTTGGCAAATGGAAAAAGAGGCCATCGAGCGCCTGCAAAACCTCAAGGCCGAGCGGGACGCCGTCAAGCTGCAGATTGAGCAAGCCGAGCAGAAGTACGACCTCAATCGGGCTGCCGAGCTCAAATACGGCAAGCTGATGGAATTGGAGCGCCAAATCCAAGAACAGGAGGCCTACCTGGCCAAGCTGCAGGCCAACGGCGAGCCCTTGCTGCGGGAACAGGTGACGCCCGAAGACATTGCCGAGATTGTTTCCCGCTGGACCGGGATCCCGGTCACTAGCCTAATGGAGTCGGAAAAGCAAAAGCTGCTGCGCCTAGAAGCCCATTTGCACCAGCGGGTGGTGGGCCAAGACGAGGCGGTAGCGGCAGTAGCGGCAGCCATCCGGCGGGCCCGGGCCGGCCTCAAGGATCCCAATCGGCCCATTGGCTCGTTCCTGTTCATGGGCCCCACTGGCGTCGGCAAAACCGAGCTAGCCCGCGCCTTGGCAGAATTCCTCTTCGACAGCTCCGAGGCGATGGTGCGCCTCGACATGTCGGAGTATATGGAGAAACACTCGGTCTCCCGCCTCATCGGTGCTCCGCCGGGCTATGTGGGCTACGAAGAAGGCGGGCAGCTTTCCGAAGCGGTGCGGCGCCGCCCCTACTCGGTGGTGCTCTTTGACGAGGTGGAAAAAGCCCATCCCGATGTTTTCAACATCCTGCTGCAGGTGCTTGATGATGGCCGCATCACCGACTCCCAGGGCAGGACGGTAGACTTCAAAAACACCATCATCATCATGACCAGTAACATCGGTAGCGAGCTCATCCTAGAAATCGGGGGCGACGAAAGCCGCTATGAGGAGATGAAAAGCCAGGTGCTGACTCTGTTGCGGCAGCACTTCCGGCCGGAGTTCCTCAACCGCGTGGACGAGATCATCATCTTCCACGCCCTCACCCGAGAGCAAATCCGCCAGATCGTCAGTCTGCAGATGCGGCGGGTGGAGCAGTTGCTGGCGGATCAGCAAATCGAGCTCCTGCTTACCGAAGAGGCTAAGGACTACCTGGCCGAGCTGGGCTACGACCCCATGTTTGGGGCCCGCCCCCTGAAGCGGGTGATTCAGCGGGAGATCGAAAACCCCATCGCCACCAAGCTGCTGGAAAACGAGTTCCTGCCCGGCGACCGCATTCTGGTAGATGTGGCCAACGAGCGGCTGGTCTTCCGCAAGATTGGCTCTCAGCCCCGCCAGGAGCCGCCTGCGGCCGTAGCCGTCAGCTAGGCTTGTTACAAGCTGATCACTTGGTCAGGTGGGTTGTCTTTCAAGGCCGCGTAGAGGTCGGGGAAGCAGCCCACCTGCACGCCTTTGACCACGTTTTTAGGAACGCAGTAGCCCGGCTCCTTGCGCCCACGTCCCTGGGCGTCGCACCACTTGGGTTCCCCTTCCGCCAGGTTGCGCTCCAGGGCGCACATGTCGCACATCATCAGCAAAATGTTTTGCGCTTCGGCAATCTTGGCTAGGCGCTCGCCGATGGGATCCCCCTGCCGCAAGACAAAGCAGTTGTCGTCGAAAAAGAACATGCCCACCACTTCTGCGCCGTGGACTCCCGCCTCAAGCTGCGGCAGGATCATCTGGCCTAGCTTGTAGGTGCCGCCGCGGGGGGTAATGAATACGTAAGCAACTTTCACGGCTAATTGGCTCCAATCGTCACCAGTTATGATTATCACTGATTATCACTTAGGCAAGCCACTTGCGCCCACGGCGATGCAGAGAGGGCGGGTTCAAGCCCCTCACTCTAGCTTTTTTCTAGAGCTCTGCCTCCCAAAGCCTTACTGGCACCAGTTCCAGACCGACCAAGAGGTCGTGGAAGCCGTCTTGCCGCTTTCCCAAACCCGCTCACCCTCCGCTCGGGGAGCTGCCCATCGTCCACTCAAATCGCTTACGACCCTCGACTGGCGCAAGCAAGATTGTTCCCTCCCTCTACGTGCTCGCTAAGCCAAGGTGCTCGACAAGCCAAACTGGGCACGAGGGTTCCTGCGGATTTTAGCCAAACCAGAGGGATGTAAGGCTGAGCTAAGGGAAAGCTAGCAAGGGTGTCAATCTTGACTTAGACAAGCCAACAATCGCTATCTGCCCCTAGGGAGGTTACCGGGCCGCTGCAGGGCATAGGCCTAGCTCTTCTTGTAGTAATCAGGACCTTTGTTGACAAAGTCCAGGGTGTAGGCAGCTCGGTAGTTGATAGTTGGCTCAAAGACGCCTGCTACAGTCATGGTCTCAAAGAAGCTTTGCCAACGTTCGTGGGTCATGGCGCCAATGCCCTTTTCCAGGGCGTCGCCAGACAAAATGATGCCGTACTCCTTCAACTTCTCAAAGCTGTAGGCCAACTGCTCATCGGTCATCTCTGGGTTAGCCCGCTTGATGAGGCGATAGGCGGGGCGAGGATCCTCGAGAAAGCTGTACCAGCCCTTGATGGAGGCATCGACAAATCGCTGCACCAAGTCAGGTTTGGTTTCCACCAGTTGGCGCCGCGTCTCGATGGTGGTGGCATAGGGGTTGTAGCCGTAGTCGGCCAGGAGGAAAACGACTGGCTTAAACCCTCCCTGTTTTTCGATAGCAAAAGGCTCAGAAGTGAGATACCCCTGCTGGGCGGAGCTGGGATCGGCCAAGAAGGGGCCAGGGTTGAAGTTGTAGGGGCGGGTTTGGTCGTCAGTAAAGCCGTACTTGGCTTTCAGGAAGGGCCAGTAGGTGGTAAAGGCCCCCTTGGACACGAAAATGGGTCGGCCCTTGAGCTCCTCCAGGCGCTTGGTGCCGGGATGGGCCAGGAGAACCTGCGGGTCTTTTTGGAAAATAGCCGCCACGCAGATGAGCGGGATCCCCTCCCGCACAGCGTTGATGACTCCCGCGCTTCCCCCCATGGCAAAGTCAGCAGCTCCACCGGCCAAAATCTGGGTGATGTTGACCTGGGGGCTGCCCATCTTGATGGTGACGTCTAGCCCGTACTCGCGGTAAATGCCTGTGGCCACCGCCTGATAGAAGCCGCCATGCTCCGCTTGGGCATACCAGTTGGTAGCATAGGAAACTCGGTCGAGCTTGGATCTCTGCGCCACGATGAGGGTGGGGGAAGTTCGCCGCTGCGCTTGAGCACCTGCTGCGGCCAGCAAACTGCCTCCCAGCGCGGCAGCTCCTGCTTTGAGCAACCGACGACGGCTGAAAGTGCCACTATTGGACTTAGGGGATCCAGCCGAGGCCATAAGCAAATAAGCAACTCACTTCTGCAGAAGATGATGCAAGCATTCTACATCCCAGAGGAGACCCTGTGCGCCTGGCTATGGGAAGATCTCGGCCACGGCGATCTCACCAGTGAGCTGACCCTGCCCCCTGGCGTGGAGGGCGAGGCAGTGATCCTGGCAAAGGAGCCAGGGATCCTAGCGGGTTTGGAGATTGCCAAGCGGGTTTTCCGGCTAGTGGATCCCCAGGTGCAGTTCGCCCCCAAGGTAGAGGAAGGAGCCTCTGTGGTTGCTGGCCAGGAGGTAGTCCAGCTCAAGGGATCCCTGCGGGGCATTCTGGCAGCAGAAAGGCTGGCGCTAAACCTTCTCCAAAGGCTTTCCGGCATTGCCACCCTCACCCGCACCTACGTAGAGGCGCTGCGGGGAACTTCAGCCCAGCTTTTGGACACCCGCAAGACCACCCCTGGCTTGCGCGCCCTGGAGAAATACGCCGTTCGAGTCGGGGGCGGCAAAAACCACCGCTTTGGCCTCTTCGACGGCATCTTGATCAAGGAAAACCACATCCGCGGCGCAGGCGGCATCTCGGCAGCCATCCAGCGGGCCAAAGCAGGTGCCCCCCACCACCTCAAGGTCGAGATTGAGGTGCGCAACCTCCAAGAGCTGGAGGAGGCTTTGGCAGCAGGCGCCGATCTGATCCTCCTCGATAACTTCCCCTTGGAGCAGATCCGGGCTGCCGTTCAACGAGTGGGGGGGAAAGTTCCCCTAGAGGTCAGCGGCAACATGAACCTAGAGCGCGCCCGGCAAGCGGCTGAGGCAGGCGTGGATTACATCAGTGTGGGGGCCCTGACTCACTCAGCCAAGGCCTTGGATCTCTCCTTGCTGGTGGTGCGGCCTTGAGGTCTGAGCGGGGGCTGTTTCTAATGCTAGGCTAGGTAAATAGCCCAAGCCCGGCTGCTGGGCAACGCTTTGTCTAGGATTTTTTGGCAGGCAGCCCGGCAAGTCAGGCTCTGTACCCGATGGCCGGCCTAGATAGGATGACAGAAGCAACCCTTGTGCAGGAAATTGCTCGGCTCAAGCGAGAAAGGCAGGCGGTTATCTTAGCCCACTCCTACCAACTCCCTGAGGTGCAAGAGGTGGCGGACTTTGTGGGAGACTCGCTGGGCCTGGCCCGTGAGGCGCAGAAGACGAACGCCCAGGTCATCGTCTTTGCGGGCGTCCACTTCATGGCCGAAACGGCAGCCATCCTCAACCCGGAAAAGACGGTGCTGCTGCCGGATCTGGAGGCTGGCTGCTCCCTAGCCGACAGCATCCGCCCGGAGGATGTGCAGCGCTGGAAAGAGGCCAACCCAGAAGGCCTGGTGGTTGCCTACGTCAACACCGCTGCCGAGATCAAGGCCCTAGCCGATGTCTGCGTAACCAGCGCCAACGCCGTTCAAGTGGTGGCTAGCCTGCCGCCAGATCGCCCTATCTTTTTTGTGCCGGATATGTTCCTGGGGGCCTATGTAGCCCAGGCAACGGGGAGGGAGCTGGACCTGTTCCCCGGCGAGTGCCACGTTCATGTCGGCATCCGTGAGGAGCACCTCAAGGCGATGGCAGAGAGGCACCCAGAGGCGGAGTTCCTCATCCACCCCGAGTGCAGTTGTGGCTCCAGTTGTCTATTTCTCAAGCCGGACGCCAAGCTCCTTTCTACCGAGGGGATGGTGCGTTATGCCAAAACTTCGGCCAGCCGCGAGTTTGTGGTCGCCACCGAAGTGGGCATTCTCCACCGGCTGCAAAAAGAGGCCCCCAACAAGAGGTTTATCCCTGTCAAAGCAGACGCCGTCTGCGAGTACATGAAAAAAATTACTCTGGAAAAGATCTATCGCTCCCTGCTGGAGATGCGCCATGTAATCCAAGTGCCAGAGGCGGTGGCCGAAAAAGCCCGCAAGTCCCTCCTGGCCATGCTGTCGGTGCCGGCGGGAGCCTAGAAGGGGGGCGCCCCGGTCGAGGGGCGGTTTTGTCCAGTGGTGTCCACGGCTTTCCCGGCGGAAACAGACCTCCTGATCCTGGGAGCAGGGGTGGCAGGGGTCTATGCAGCCCTGTGGGCGGAAGCGGAGGGGGCCAGAGCCCTGGTGGTGAGCAAGGATCCCCTCCCCTCGGGATCCACTCCTTGGGCGCAGGGGGGGGTGGCTTTTCCGCTGGATGCGGCGGATGTGGAGGCCCACCTCCAGGACACCCTGCAGGCAGGCCGGGGCCTGGTGGAGGCCGAAGTGGCCCGCTCCATTCTGGAGGAAGCGCCCTTTCATCTGGAGAAGCTTTTGTCCTGGGATCTGCCCTTCCACCCTGAGCCAGTGCGGGAAGGGGGCCATTCGCGGGCGCGGGTACGCCATCTGGGAGGGGATCGAAGTGGGCTATGGCTTCTCAGAGGCCTGCTGGCTCGCCTGAGCAAGCCGCCTTTGGAGGGCTACACAGCCCTCAGCCTTTTGATGGCAGGGGAGAGAGTGGGAGGAGCCCTGCTCCTCGGGCCGGAGGGCTTTCTTCAGGTAAGGGCGGGGGCGGTTCTCCTGGCTACAGGCGGGTTTGGCAGCCTCTTCCCCCTCTCCACAGCTCCGCCGGGAGCTACTGGCGATGGCATGGCCCTGGCCTGGCGAGCAGGGGCCATTCTCAGGGATCTCGAGTTTGTGCAGTTTCACCCCACCGTTTTGCCCAATGGAGCCCTGGTCAGTGAAGCCGCCCGAGGGGCGGGGGCCGTGCTGCTCAACGCCTGGAGGGAGCGCTTTATGCCTCGCTATGCGGAGCTGGGGGATCTAGCGCCGCGGGATGTGGTGGCCCAGGCAGTGTTCTGGGAGCAGCAGCGGACGGGGGGAGTTTACCTGGACCTCCAAGCTGTGCCCCATCTGGAAGAGCGCTTTCCTACCGTTGTTGCCTCTGCCCGCGCTTTGGGGCTGGATCCCAAAAGAGAGCCCCTGCCGGTTGCTCCCGCTGCCCACTACGTCATGGGCGGCGTGCGAACGGATGCTTTTGGCTGCACGGGCCTGCCGGGCCTCTACGCGGCGGGGGAAGTGGCTTCTACAGGCCTGCACGGGGCAAACCGTTTGGCTTCCAACAGCCTTCTGGAGGGGCTGGTCATGGGCAAGCGGGCTGCCCTAGTCGCCCTACGGGACCTCCAGGATCCACCGCGGCAGGTGCAGGCTCTACCAGTGCTGACGGCGCCGCCCTCTCTGCTTCCCAAGCTCAGGCAGCAGGTGGGAGAAGCCCTGGGCGTGGTGCGGGAGGGAGAGCAGTTGCGGACTTTTCTGGCTTTTGCAGAGGCCCTACCCCTGGAGGAAAAGCCCTGGGCCAGCCGGGAAGAGGTCGAGGCCGGGAGTTTGTTGCTGCTTGCCCGCCTGGTGGCGCAAGGGGCTCTGTTGCGAGAGGAAAGCCGCGGAGCCCACTTCCGCAAGGATTTCCCCCAAGAAGGAGAGCCTTTCCATACGGAAGTGTGGGGCTTTACGGTTAAGCAGACGCCCCTGGGTCTAGGTGGGGCTTCCCTCTAGGCGCTCCAGGTGTGGTGGAAAACCCCCGGCCTGTCGATGCGCTCAAAGGTGTGGGCGCCGAAGAAATCCCGCTGGGCCTGGGTGAGGTTTTGGGGCAGCTCGGCAGTGCGGTAGCTGTCGTAGTAGGCCAGGGAGGCGCTGATGGCCGGGATCGGGATCCCCAAAGCTGCTGCGGTGGCCACCACCCGCCGCCAGGATCCCTGCCTTTCCTGGATGGCCTGCTTGAACTCCTCATCCAGAAGCAGGTTGACCAGCTCCGGATCCCGCTGGTAGGCTGCCTGGATTTTGCCCAGGAGGCGGGCGCGGATAATGCAGCCCCCCTTCCAGATGCGAGGGATCTCGCTAAAGGTGTAGATGTAGCCGTGGGCAACGGTGGCTTGCCGCAGCAGCGCCATCCCCTGGGCATAGGAGCAGATCTTGGAACAATAGAGAGCGGCACGCAGATCCTGAAGGAAGCGCTCGGGATCCCCTTCAAAGGTGGTTCCTGGCCCTTGCAACTGCTTGGAGGCAGACACCCGCTCTTCCTTCATCGACGAGAGAATGCGGGCCTGCACTGCCGCCTCGATGGTGGGCACTGGCACCCCCAAATCCAGGGCGTCCTTGACCGTCCACAGGCCCGTGCCCTTCTGGCCTGCCTTGTCCAAAATTAGGTCCACCAGCGGCCTGCCCGTCTCCGCATCCAGCGTCCCCAAGATCTTGGCGGTAATCTCAATCAGAAACGACTCCAGCTCCGTCTCGTTCCAGGCTTGGAAGATCTCCTGCATCTGGGGTGCCGAAAGCTTCAGCCCCCTGCGCATGAGGTCGTAGACCTCGGCAATGAGTTGCATGTCGCCGTATTCGATGCCGTTGTGCACCATCTTCACGTAGTGCCCGCCCCCTTTGGGCCCCAGGTAGGTGACACAGGGGCCGTCCGGCCCTTGGGCGGCAATTTTGGTGAGGATGGGCTCCAGTAAGTGGTAGGCTTCCAGACTGCCGCCAGGCATGAGGCTGGGGCCGTTGAGGGCGCCTTCTTCCCCGCCGCTCACCCCCATGCCGACAAAGTGGATCCCAGTAGGCTCCAGGGCCGCGGCGCGCCGGTCGGTGTCGCTGTAGAGAGAGTTGCCGCCATCGATGAGGATGTCGCCCGGCTCCAGCAGCGGTTTGAGCTCGTCGATGAGAGCATCCACCGCTGGGCCTGCCTTGACCATGATCAAGATTCTGCGGGGCCGCTCCATTTGTTGCACCAACTCCGGCAGGCTATAGGCGGGGGTAATCTGTTTGCCCTGGGCTCGCCCTTGGATGAACTGCTCGGTTTTGGAGCGGGTGCGGTTGTAGACAACAACTGGAAAGCCGTTGCGTTCGACGTTGAGGGCCAGGTTTTCCCCCATCACTCCCAGGCCAATCACCGCAAAGCTGGGCTTGCTCATGGTTGGGGCACCATCAACACCTCACCCAATCTAGAGGTCGATCCGAGCGGCCGGTTCTAGGGATCCTGTTTTCTTTACCTTTGCCGGCTTTCAAGGACAGCCTAGACTCGCGCGGGTGGAAACTCCGGTTACGGGATGGGATCCCTCCGCTCGCTGGCACAACTGCCGCAGGGCCGCCCGATCCACATAGGCCTCGCTGAAGTCGGCGCCGGCAATCTGAGCCCCTTCCCAAACGGCCCGCGCGGCGATTGCTCCCCTGAGGTTGGCTCCTCGGAGGTCGGCACCCGCTAGGTTGGCCAGATCCAGCAGGCTGTTGCTCAGATCCGCCCCAGCCAGGTTGGCCCCCGCCAGATTGGCCTTGGTGAAGACCACGCCGGTGAGGTTAGCCCCGTGCAGGTCGGCACCCTGCAGGTTGGCGCTGACAAAGCTGCTGCCTCGCCAATCCTGACGCGACAGATCCTGCCCTCGCAGATCGGCGTTGTTGAAGTTGAGGCGAGTCTGGCCGTTCGCCGCCGATCCCCACAGACCCCACAGCAGCAGCGTCGCCGCCAGCAGGATCCCCAGGGGGATCCGCAGCTGGGATCCCCTCTTGGCTTTTGCTGCCTCAGGACGCTTCAAAGCGCTCAACTTCTTCCGCGAGTTCTTATCATGCTGGTATGAAAGTAGCTTACTTTGACTGCGCAGCGGGCATTGCCGGCGACATGTGCCTGGGGGCGCTGCTGGATTGCGGGGTGCCCCTGGAGTATCTCAACCAGCAGCTCCAGGCCTTGGGCATCGGGGGGGAATACAACCTGCAGGTGAGTCGCGTGCAGCGCTGTGGGCAGCCTGCCCTGCAGGCGGTGGTGGAGGTACTGGACGGATCCCCGCCCCCCCGTTCCTGGTTGGAGATCCGGGCTTTGATTGCCGGATCCCACTTGGCCCCTGCGGTCAAGGCCCGCAGCCTCAAGGTTTTCGAGAAGCTGGCCCAGGCGGAGGCAAAAGTTCATCAGGTTCCCCTGGAAAAAGTGCATTTCCACGAGGTGGGGGCTGTCGATGCCCTGGTGGATATCGTCGGCACCTGTGTTGGCCTCGACTGGCTGCAGGTGGAGCAGGTGATCTCTTCTCCCCACCCCATTGGCGGCGGTTGGGTCAGCACCGAACATGGCCACCTGGCGGTGCCCGTTCCGGCGGTGATTGAGCTGTGGGAAATGGGGCGTGTGCCAGTGTTCAGCAACGGCGTGGAAGCCGAGCTGGTTACCCCCACCGGGGCAGCCTTGGCAGTGGCGCTGGCAGAAGAGTTTGGGCCTTGTCCACCGCTGCGGCTGGAAAAAGTGGGGCGGGGGGCTGGCAGCCGTGAGCTGCCCATTCCCAACATCTTTCGCCTTTGGATTGGTCAATCGCAGGGGCATGAGCCGACCGAGATTGTCTCGGTCTTACAAACCCAGATTGACGATCTCAACCCTCAAGTGATTGCCTACACCTGTGAGCAGTTGCTGGCCCTGGGTGCCTGGGACGTGTTTACCCAGCCCATCACCATGAAGCAGGGACGACCAGGGGTATTACTGACGGTCATCTGCCCGCCGGATCGCGTGCTGGAGTGCCAGGATCTCCTCTTCCGGGAAACCACCACCCTGGGCATTCGCCACTCCCTGCAGCAGCGCACCGTCCTGGAGCGGCGGATCGAGCGGGTGGAAACTCCCTACGGCCTGGTGGACGTCAAGGTGGCCTGCCACCACGGCCGCATTGTCAACGCCCAGCCGGAGTTTCGCGACTGTGTGGCCCGCGCCCAAGAGTTCCGCGTGCCGGTGCAGACGGTGTGGCTAGCGGCCCACGCGGCATGGCAAGAGCGGCTGCAAGGGGATCCCGCCTAGCCAGTCGGACTTGCCAGCTAGAGAAGTTGCTCCTGCTGAACAGAGATGGGGATCCCTGGCCTGCTAGCCTGGAAGATGTTGTAAGGCTCCCACGCTCTTGCCGACGGCTGCCAACATGGACTCCCAGACCTACCAGTTTAACTTCGACCGCAAACTTTGGGACCGCTTTATCACCGTAGCTCAGCCATATTTTTACCCGCGGGTGCGCTATGGAGGCTGGATTTTCTTTGGCCTGCTAGCAGCATCCATGGTGTTTGTGGTTGCCCTCATGTTCTTTGTCGAGATTGGGGTAACCCTGGTTGGAAAGGCCCTTTTTCCAGAGTTCTTCCGAACCCTAGCAGCAGGCTTGGTCGAGCAAACAGAGAGAAACCTAGCCTCGCCAGTGCTATGGGTGGCAGCAGCCAGCTTGGCCCTAAGCAGCCTGGCGTTTGGGGTGGTATGGAGGCAGATCCATCGGCGCTGGTTGCAATGGGTGCTCCTTACCTTTTTGCTGTTTCTGTCCCTAACAGTAAACCGGCTAAATGTAATGATTAGCTTTATCTTTCGTTTTATCGACACTGCCCTGCAGCAAAAGGAAGAGAGCACCTTCTGGCAGTTTTTGATCATCTACGGGGTGTTGATCATCTCAGCCATTCCCATCTTGGTGATCTACCGCTATACGCGGCTAAAGCTGGGCCTGTTTTGGCGGGAATGGCTAACCGACTACTTCCTGAATCGCTACTTTGACCGGCGGGCCTACTACGAGCTGGATTCCAACGCTGCCAACACCGAAATCGATAACCCTGACCAGCGCATTTCAGAAGACGTTCGCTCCTTTACTGGCACCACCCTTTCTTTTTTGTTGGATATTCTCGACTCAATCCTCACTCTCTACGCCTTCACCGGCATTCTCTACAGCATTTCCCGCGTGCTGGCGATAGGATTGGTTATCTACGCTACCATTGGCACTGGCATTGCCGTTTTGGCTGGTCGCAGGCTGATTAAAATTAACTTCGATCAACTGCGCTACGAGGCCGACTTTCGCTACAGCCTAGTACACGTGCGAGACAACGCCGAGTCCATTGCCTTTTACCAGGGCGAAAACCTAGAGCTAAGACAGATCCTGAATCGCTTCGCTGCTGCCTTGCGCAACTTTAATTTGTTGATCATTTGGCAAGCAATTATCGATATCTTTCAGTACGCCTATAACTACTTTACCCGCATCGTTCCCTATGTGATTGTGGCCCCTCTTTACTTTAGCGGCGTGCGGGATTTTGGCACCATCACCCAGGCCACCATTGCCTTTAGCCAGGTGCTGAGCGCCCTTTCGATTGTGGCCAACCAGATCCAAAGCATCTCCAGCTTTGCCGCCGGGATCAACCGCCTGGGATCCTTTTACGAAGCTTTGGAGGATCCGGCCCTGCGCCAGCTGCGTCCTCGAGAAAGCGCCATCCAAACCCGCATTGCCCCCCACCTGGCGCTGCAGCATGTTACTTTGCTTACGCCCAATTCGGAACGAATCTTGGTTCGGGATCTGTCCCTAAGTTTGGAGGCAGGCCAACGGCTATTGATTGTAGGGGTCAGCGGCAGCGGCAAGAGCTCCCTGCTGCGAGCCATTGCTGGCCTGTGGAGCAACGGCCAGGGATCCATCGCCCGTCCCGACACCGGCGAGATGCTCTTCCTGCCCCAGAAGCCCTACATGCTCCTGGGATCCCTGCGGGATCAACTCCTCTATCCAGGCCGTCGCCGGGATCTGACCGACGAGGAGCTCCTGCAGATCTTGGCCCAAGTTAACCTCGCTGATTTGCCGGAGCGGGTGGGCGGCTTCGACGTGGAGAAAGATTGGGCCAGCACTCTCTCTTTGGGCGAACAGCAGCGCCTGGCCTTTGCCCGCATCTTAATTACACGGCCCCGCTACGCCATTTTGGACGAGGCCACCAGCGCCCTGGATGTGGCCAACGAAAAACTGCTCTACCTGCAACTGCAACGCCTCAACACCACCTACGTCAGTGTCGGCCACCGCCCCACCCTCCTGGCCTACCACGACCTTGTCTTGGAGCTGCAGGGCAACTCTGCCTGGAAACTCTGGTCGGCGGCAGACTACAGCGCCCGCTTGGGGCTGGCTGGCTAGAGCTTTGGGGCCGGCTGTAAGCGCTACGGCAGGCTGTGGAGAAGCCAAACTGGACGTTGCTGGCAAGAGGTGATACCCTGTTTCACAGGTATTCCGACCGGATTACTGGGGAATTAGATGACCTCCTCTGCCACCTCCGAAGCCAAGCGCTCCAAAGTAGAGCACATCAAGGCTGAAAGCAACTTTCTGCGGGATCCCTTGCAGCAGGAGTTGGCCCAAGACACCACCCACTTCAGCGAAGCGGCGGTGCAGGTGCTGAAGTTCCACGGTGTCTACCAGCAGGACGACCGGGATCTGCGGCAGCAGCGAAAGCAGGAGGGACTGGAGCGGGCCTACCAGATGATGCTGCGCACCCGCATTCCGGGGGGGCATGTGCCGCCACAGCTCTATCTGACCCTGGATCGGCTGGCCGATGAGTATGGCAACGGCACCTTGCGCGCCACCACCCGACAAACCTTGCAATTACACGGGATCCTGAAGAAAAATCTCAAGGCCACAGTGGCCAGCATTATTCGGCAGATGGGATCCACCCTGGCTGCCTGTGGAGATGTCAACCGCAACATCACGGCGCCGGCTGCCCCCTACAAGAACCGGCCTGCCTACCGCTATGCCCAGGAGTATGCGCGCAAACTGGCAGATCTCCTGGCGCCGAAGACCTCTGCCTACTATGAGATCTGGGTAGATGGGGAGCCAGTTCCCATCCCGCCGGTGGATCCGGAAGTCCGGGAAGCCGAGCAGTTTGTCGGCAATGGGGTAAGGCTGGAAGGGCCGGAGCCTCTGTATGGCCCAGTCTACTTGCCCCGCAAGTTCAAGACCGCCATCACCGTGGCTGGAGAGAACACGGTCGATATCTACGCCCAGGATCTGGGCCTAATTGTGCTCACCGACCGCAAGGGCAACCTCAAGGGCTTCAACATCGTGGTGGGCGGAGGGATGGGGCGCACCCATGGCAAGGAAGAGACGGAGCCCCTTTTGGCCCAGAAACTCTGCTTTGCCCCGCCAGAGACGGTGTATCGGGTTTGCCAGGCGGTCTTGGCCGTGCAGCGGGATCACGGCAACCGCTACGACCGCAAGCAGGCGCGGCTGAAGTATCTTGTGCGCGACTGGGGGATCCACAAGTTTCGCCGCGTGGTCGAGCAGTACCTGGGGGAGAAGCTATTGCCCTTTCGGCGCATGCCTAAGTTTGTCCCCAACAGCGACGACTACCTGGGCTGGCACGAGCAGGGGGATGGCCGTTGGTTTTTGGGCATCTCTATTGAAAATGGCCGCATCCAAGATACGCCGGAGCGGCAGCTCAAAACGGCACTGCGCAAGATTGTGGAGGAATTTGCTCTCCACCTGCGGCTTACCCCCACGCAGGACGTGATCCTCATCGACATCGAGGAGCACCAGCGAGAGGCCATTAACCAGATCCTCAAGTCCCACGGAGTCCCCTCCAAGGAGGAGATCCCAGAGCTGGTGAGGCTGTCCATGGCCTGTCCGGCGCTCCCCACCTGTGGCCTAGCCATCACCGAGTCGGAGCGGGCCCTGCCCAGCTTGATTCGCCAGTTGGATCAGGTGGTGCAGGAGCTGGGGCTACAGGACTCGCCCTTTTTGGTGCGCATGACCGGCTGCCCCAACGGCTGTGCCCGCCCTTACTTGGCGGAGCTGGGATTGGTGGGATCCGCCCCCGATGGCTACTACCAAATCTGGCTGGGGGCTAGCCCGCGAGGGGATCGCTTGGCCCAGCCGTTTCAGGATCGGGTGCATGTTAGCCAAATTGTGCCCCTGATGCGGATTCTCCTGCAGATCTACAAGCAGGAGCGCCAGCCCCAAGAGCGCTTTGGCGACTACTGCCACCGGGTGGGGATCCCCTACCTGCAGGCCCAGGTGCAGCAGCTCCAGCAGGTTCAAAGTTAAGGGAGCTGCCCTTCACGGAGGTCAAAATGAGTTCCTAAGGTCTAGCCGAGAGGCTGCTGGGCTTCCAAGGGAGCGAATGATAGAGTACAGAGAGATTTTGTGCGAGCTCCTTCATGCCTCAGTCCAAACCTGACAAATCGCCCCTCCGCAAATTCCTAGAAGCCCTGGTGGCGGTGGTCGGCCTAGCGATGTTCCTGGGCTTCTCCTTTGGTCCTATCCTCCAGGCACTAGGACCTTCGGACTCCCAGGACACCGCTAGCTTGGTTACCGAGCAACTGCGGGCCCAGGCGGATGGCTATCGCGCCGTGCTGGAACGGGAGCCGGACAACCCCATTGCCCTGCGGGGACTGGTCGACACGCAACTGCAGCTCAACGAGCCGCAAGGGGCAATCGAGCCGCTGAAGAAGCTAGTGGAACTGGAGCCGGAAAATCGGCAACTGCGAGCCTTTTTGGCTCAAATTCAGCGGGATACAGGAGATCTGGAAGGGGCGCTGGAGCAACTTCAAGTTCTCTACAAAAAGGATCCCAAAGATAGCCAAGTCCTCCAGGAGCTGGCTGAGGTTCAACTAGCTTTGGGCCGCACTTCTGAAGCTGTTGGCCTGCTGGAGAACTATCTGAAGGAAGTCCCGGAAGATAGCGACGTCCGCCTGCGCTTGGCCTTTGTCTATGCCCGCAACAATCAGACCGAAAAAGCCATAGCTCTTTACGACCAGTTAATTGCGGAGGATCCCAGTGACTATGCCCCAATCCTAGGCAAGGCGATGGCCCTTAGCTCCGCCACTGACGACAACCTACGGGCAAAAGCCCCTGAGCTATTTGAGCAAGCAGCCCGCCTGGCCCCGCCCAAGGTGCGGGAGGAAATCCGGCAACAGGCCAAGCTCTATGCCCAAAGAAACCAGCCTTAGGCTGTAGAGAGTAGGGGACTGCTGCCTGAGGATGTAGGTAGCAGAACTTGCAACTAGCCGTCCCCCTTATAGGCGTCGGAGAGATTCTTGAGAGCCACTTCCACCGACGGATAAGTCTCGAAGAGAGAGTCCAGACGGGTAACCTTGAGAACCAGCTTGGCTTGTTCTCCTAGGCCGCAGAGCTTGAGATGACAGTCGGCGGCGGCGCAGGCGCGTCTTGCCCACACCAAAGCCGAAACTCCCCTGCTGTCGATCTGCGTAACCTGGCTCAGATCCAGCAAGAGGTGCTTGGGTTTCTCGGCGAGAATCTGACTCAGCTCTTTCTGCACCAAAGCACGCTCCAGCTGTCCTGCAGGAAGCTTGACAAGGGCGACAAGGGATCCCCCGGGGCTAAGCTGAGTGGAAACGTCCACAAAGGGCTAAAAAAGAAAAAGCCGAGGGCAAGGGTCACCTTGATTCTGAACCAAAGCCACCGGCTTGGGCCTTGCTGGGCAACTTGGAGGTAGGAAGGTAGCTCTAATGGATACGCACGCGATCCCGATGGAGGATGCGGCTGCCTTGGGTTTGTTGGCCCTACAGCTGCCGATGGCGGCGGTGTTGCTGGCCCGGCTGCTGCCCTCTCTGTGGCGTCCTTCTCCTCTTCCTCCTGGTCAACCGGGGATCCCTTTTCCGCCGGGCTTGGTCAGCGTCTTGCTGCCTACCCTCAACGAAGCCGAGCGCCTGGATCCCTGTCTAGAAGGGCTGCACCAACAGGGATCGGTCGTGCGCGAGGTACTGGTGGTGGATAGCTGCTCCCAGGATGGCACCCGCGAAAAAGTGCTGCAGATGGCCAAGCGGGATCCCCGCTTTCGCCTCTTGACCGACGATCCCCTGCCCAGCGGCTGGGTGGGTCGTCCCTGGGCGTTGCACTACGGATTTCTCCATGCGGATCCCGCTTCTGAGTGGATCTTGGGCATTGATGCCGATACCCGCCCCCAGCCGGGCTTGGTGGAGCGCTTGCTGGAAACTGCCCAGGCCAAAGGGCTGGATCTCCTCACCCTGGCGCCGCAGTTTATCCTGCAGCACTGGGGGGAAGGCTGGCTCCAACCAGCTCTTTTGGCAACCCTAATTTACCGCTATGGAGCGCCAGGGGACACTGCTACTACCCTGCCAGAGCGGACGATGGCCAATGGGCAGTGCATGTTGGTGCGCCGCTCGGTGCTAGAAGCCATGAACGGCTACACGCTGGCGCGGGCCTCCTTCTGCGACGATGTCACCCTGGTGCGGCAGATTGCGGCAGCCGGCTTTAAGGTCGCTTTCTGCAACGGTCGGCACCTGCTCAAGGTGCGCATGTACACTTCTTTGGCCGAAACTTGGCGGGAGTGGGGCCGATCCCTGGACTTGAAAGATGCCACTCCTGCAGCCCAACTGTGGGGGGATATCGCCCTACTGGTGCTTACCCAGGGGATCCCAGTCTTAGCGGTTGGGGGTCTGGGGCTCAAGGCCGGGCTGGGGTTCCCCTTTTCCCTAACGGAGCAGGTGCTGCTGGGTCTTAACCTGGGCCTAGTTGCCTTGCGACTGGGAGTCCTTGTGGGCATTCGCGGCTCCTACCAAGATCCCCCCTGGACGTTTTGGGCTTCGCCGCTGGCGGATCCCTTGGCCGTCCTGCGAGTGATCCTGTCGGCCCTCAGCCGGCCCCGCTCTTGGCGCGGGCGCACCTACTCGTCATCAGCCGAGCGTAGGAGGAGTGGGGGTTAATCTAAGTGTTCGCCACCCTCGGTTTCGGGGATAGCTGGGAGATCCTGTAGCTGCAGCAAATCTCTCCTTCAGGCAGCAGCCGCTTGTGGGACACGTAGCTGGCGCAGGCTTCACGTTACCCCGCCTGTCAATCCCTACGGCTAAGGTATGCTGGTGGGCAGGGAGCCGATTTCCCGCCTCTTCTGGAGAGAATATGCCCGAGCCGGAATCCTCCTCTGCCCACATTCTGGTGATCGAAGATGAGGCCAAGTTGGCCCGTTTTCTGGAAACTGGGCTGACCTATGAAGGGTACCGAGTCAGCGTGGTCGGCGATGGCACGGCGGGGCTAGCGGCAGCCCGCACCCAAAACCCCGACCTGGTGCTCTTGGACTGGATGTTGCCCGAGATCTCGGGGTTGGAGGTTTGTCGCCAGTTGCGCTTGACGGGCGACCGCGTGCCGGTGGTGCTAATGACGGCTAGCGATGAGGTGGCAGCTCGGGCGGCAGGGCTGGAGGCTGGGGCGGATGATTATGTCGTGAAACCCTTTAGCCTTCAGGAGTTACTGGCGCGGATACGGATCTATTTGCAGCACCCCAAGGGATCCCCCCATGGCCAGTTGGTGTTCATGGATCTAACGCTGGATCCCGTGACGCGGGAGGTGAGGCGGGGAGAGCGCCAGGTGGAGCTGACCGCTAAAGAATACGAGCTGTTGCGCTACCTCATGGAACATCCCCGCCAGGTGCTCACCCGCCAGCAGATTCTGGAGCATGTGTGGGGGCACAACTTTGCAGGCGACTCTAACATCATCGAGGTTTACATTCGCTACTTGCGTCTTAAGATCGAAGCTCCAGGAGAGAAGCGCCTCATCCAGACGGTGCGCGGGGTAGGCTACGTGTTGCGAGACTAGGAGCGCGACCGGAAAATTCGTCCTACTGGCGCGGCGTGGAAGCCAACTGCTGGAACTAAGTTGGGGGATTGGGGGTGCAGAGCGTGCTGGGGATGAATCTACGGGGTACTGAGCTGCTAGGCCTTACTTTTAGCTCGCCCGGGGAATTCGTCTTCCGCTTTCCCCCCAGCACTCCCCTGGTGGGCGGGCTAGGTTTGCGTTGGTACGGCCTGCTGATGGGCATTGCCGTGTTGGTTGGCCTAATCCTGACCAAAGCCCTAGCAGAGGCCCGTCACCTCGAGAAAGAGCCGGGCAAGGCCAGCGAGCGGGTCGAGGCCCTGGCCTTGTGGCTAGTGGTGTCGGGGTTTCTGGGCGCCCGACTTTACTACGTCCTCACCCATTGGTCAGAGTTCCGAGACAATCCCCTCTTGGCCTTTGCCATCTGGCGGGGAGGCATCATCATCCACGGTGGGATCCTGGCGGGGGCGCTTGCCCTTTACCTCTATTGCCGCGCCACCGGGATCAACGGGTGGAAGTACGCCGATGTGATTACCCCCGGCTTGATCTTAGGCCAAGCCATTGGGCGCTGGGGCAATTTGTTCAACTCCGAGGCCTACGGTGCCCCCATTCCTCCTGACAGCAGTTGGCCTTTGCGGATATATATCCCTCCCGAGGCCCGCGAGCCGGAACACAGCCAGTTTGAGTTTTTTCACCCCATCTTCTTTTACGAAAGCCTCCTTAACCTGGTTCTGTTTGCCCTCTTGATGGGGATGTTCTGGCGCTTTCCCAAGCTTAAGGATGGCACTTGGGTCTGGACCTATGTCGTCGGCTACAGCCTGATTCGCATCCCCTATGAAATCTTACGCGTGTCGGCGGTGGCCTATCTGCCGGGAACTTCCGTTAAGGCTGCCTATGTGGCCAGCGCCGTAGGCCTAGTGCTCGGGATCGGCATGCTAATCTACATGTACCGGCTGCGCTTTGATCCCGACCTGGAACAATTAGCCGCTTGGCTAGCCGAACAGGCGGGGCTGGAGCTGGAAACAGCCGCAGACCTTGTGCAGCGGGCCTGGGCCATCCAGCAACAACATCGCCGTGCTGACTTGCTGGATCGCGTCACCCTAGCCATGCCCCATTTTTCCAGCGCGGTTGCTCCCCACCTCTCTTTGGGCCAGCGGGAGCTATTGATGCGGCAACTGCTCTGCCGTCTGGAAGGTCGGGACTCCGGCCAGTAAACTCCCCCTCAGCTCTTCAGAGTTTGCAGCCACGCTTCCAGGGCGCGGATGGGGGCGGGATCCCGGTAGACCCGTTCCTGGCGGGCTTTTACCTGCCGGCCCACTTTCTCACGCCAGCGGTCGTCCAAGCCCAGCCGCACGGCAATCTGAACGTACTCATCCAGGCTAGAAGCAATGGTTTCGTGGAGCTCCATTTGCTGCAGGATGGCGTAGGTATGGCGGCCCCGCATCAGGGATCCCGGCAAGGTAACAATGGGCAGGCCGTGGGGCAAGGCTTCCAGGGTGGTGTTGCCGCCAGACCAGCCGATGCTGTCTAGGTAAACATCCCCCAGGGCGTTGTAGGCAGCGTATTCGGCGGGCGAGAGCTCCGGCAGCAGCAGCACATAGTCTTCGGCGGCCAGGCCGTAGGCGCGGAAGGCTCGCTGCAGCCGTTGCCAAAAGCGCTGGCGGATCCCTTGGGAAAGGCGGCCCTGGAGGAATAGGAATTGACACTGCCCCACCTCCCGGGCAATGCGGGGGAACACCTCATCGTATTGGGGCAGGTATTTGAACAAGGATTGGGCACAGAGGTAGAGCACCCTGTCGGGATCCACCCCCCAGGCCTGCCAGTCTACAGAAGCAGGTGCAACCTCCGAGGGGATGTAGTAGGTGCCGAGGCCGGGCAGGAGCAGGAGCTGCTCAGTGTAGTGGCTGGCCCCGTCCGGCGGTTCCATCAGCTCGCTGCTGATGAAGACATCCATTGTTGGTAGACCGGAAGTTTGGGGATGGCCCCAGGCCATGGCCTGTACCGGCGCCAAACGCAGGGCAGCCAGTTGAGCGCAGACCGGGTCGATGCCCACTTCTGGGTAGAGGAGCACGTCCAGTTGGGCCTCTCGAATGACTGCCTGCCACTCCATTAAGCTGCGGGATCCGGCCACAAACTGCTCAAAGCGAGAGGGCAGGGAGCGCGTGATCTCGTCTTGGATGGCCGAGGTGTGGAAGCCGTAGAGGGCCTCTTGGGAGCGATCCAAAGCTTCTACCCAGCCGCGAGTTAGGATCTTCCAAACCGAGTGATCCCGGAACAGGCCGGAGACGATGCCTACCCGAAGCCGCCCAGGACGTCGCTGCTGGGGAAGGGAAGGCTGGGGGTAGCGAGCCGCCATGACCTCCCCCACTAGGGATCCGTACAGTTGCTGCAGCTCGCGGTCGTTCTGGCCCTGGTAGGGCAAAAAGAAAGGCTGGACAGAGCCGACGCCGGCAGCCGCTTGCTCCAGGGTTTCTGGATCCCGCGGCAGTTGCTCCCAGCGGGCCTTGACCTCTTCTAGGGCCTGGCGGTAGCGCTGGCGAGCGCTTGCTATCTGTTCCGGGGCGTCGTAGAGCAGGGGCAACTGGCTGACACACCAGCCCAGGGCGGCGGCCAAGTCGGCTGGATCCGCTTGCCAGAGTTGGTAGAACAGCTTGGCCGCTTCCTCCTCTTGCCCGCAATCGCGCAACAAGATGGCCAGGATATGGGCAGCATCGGTAAAGTCCGGCTGCAACTCCAGAGCCTGCAGCAGCGGCACCAGCGCCGCCTCCCACTCCCCCTGCTCCAACGCCTGCTGGAGGTGAGCTTTTGCCTCCTCCAGGTAACCTACCTGCTTGAGGGCAATTGCCAGATTGTAGTGGGCGTCGGGAAACCACGGCTGCTGGGCTAGGGCCTGCTGCATCAGGGCAATGGCTTCCTCTAGGACTCCCTGCTGCTGTCGGCAGACCCCCAAAAGGTGCAGCGCTTCCGGGTGGGCGGGCCGGGCCTGCAACACCTGTTGGTAGAGGGAGATGGCCTCTTCCAGTTGCCCCCGCTGGTGATGGTGGACAGCCTGAACCAGCAGGGCCTGCAGGTGCTTTTCTTGGTCCTCTCGGCTGGGGCCCAAGCCTTTTCCTGGCAGCGACATTTAGCCGTTGGGGAGGTTGAGGAAGCCCGCCAGGGCGGGGGCAATTGGCAACAGGGTCATCACCATCAAAAAGAGGGCTAACAGCGCCAAGGCATCCCGCTGGCCGTCGGTTTCCGTAATCTCATCCTGCGGGGGACGCTCCGGCTCACGGGCAATAAAGAGAATGAGCAGCGCCCAGTAGAGGGCCAAGACGTTGCTGATGGCTGCCACGGCCAACGCAATGAGGGTAATCACCGTGGCGCGGGCTGCTGTCTTGCGCCCATACACGGCCTGCACAATGCGACCCCCGTCCAACTGGCCAGCAGGCAGCAGGCTCAAGGCGGTGATGGCCAGCCCAATCCAGCCCACGGCCACGAAGGGGTGAATGGGCACCAGCTCCGCCTGTAGCTGGGATCCCAGCACCAGCCGCGCCAGGGTGCCCACCAGGATGGAGCTGCGAAAGATCTCCGTAGGCACGTACACGCCTCCAGCGCCCGAGAGCTTCAGGCCAACCAGCAGCACCACCAAGGAAAGGAGGCCGCCCGCTGCTGGTCCAGCAAAGGCGATGTCGAAGAGGGCCTTGCGGTTGGGCACCGGCGATTGGATCCGGTTTAGGGATCCCAGGGTGCCAATCCCTAGGCTGGGGATAACAAAAGCGGGGCTGAGGCGCACCCCATACCTGCCGGCCATCCAGCGGTGTCCGGTCTCGTGCACCAGCAAAATGGCAAAGATCCCAGCTGCCACGGGCAGAGCTTCCACCCAGCGCCCTGGCGCCTCCAACAGCCGGAAGCCCAGCAAGTTGGCCCCCACCTCTAGGGTGGCCAGAAAGCTAGCTAGCATTAGGCCTGCGGCCAGAATCTGGGCTCCCCTCGAGGCGCGGTAGTTAACTATCTCGTCTGGCAGAACCACCACCGCCGGCTTTTCCGAGGCATCCTCGACCAAAAACAGTTGGTAGCGGCTGCCCACGCGCTCTTTGAGCTTTTCCACCAGTAGGGGTACGACCACCTCGGCGTCCCCGCGGAGGTTGCCCTTAAAGATGGCCCCCTCCCCATAGGGGATGGTTTCAGTAACAAAAAAGGTGTCCAGGCTGAAGATGGACTGAATAGCTTGCAAATCCTCGGCGGAGATCTTGCGCAGAAACCCTGCTGGCTCCGCCGCAGCCTGGGTCGACGCCTCTGCTGCCCCTTCTGGTTGCCCCTCTAAACTAGCCAACTGCTGCCGCCGCGCTTGCAGCTCCTGCTGGACCAACTGGCGGGTTTTGCGCCCCACAGCAATGTAGAGCCCCGTAAACACCAGCAAGAGCAGCAAGAAGCCGGCAAAGTTAAGGTAAACTCCCACCAGCAGCAGCCCCAGGAAGATCACCCACGGCAAAAGGAGCAGGGATCCCTGCAGCCACATCCAGACGGCTAGGGATCCCCGCCGGCGGGCTCGCCAGAAGCCCCAACCCAAAAAGGCCAGCGTTCCCAGCAAAAAGAGCGGTGTAATCTCAGCAGCAATGTTCATGGCTGACCTAGCAAGGCTGTACGGGTATCCAGCTAGGGCAAGAGGGCTTAGGCGGAAACGGCTGCTCCTTCAAAACGAGGCTCTGGCTCCTCCCACAGGTAGAAGCCAGCTTTGCGCGGCTTGAGTAAGAACAGCCGCAGGAACTGGTAGGCGTTGTTGAGGTAAAGCGGCAGCTTGCGCAGACCCTTGAAGGGGCCAGATCCCCGTTCAATCTCCCTCAGTTTGGCGTTGTTGGCTATACACTTCTGCAGCCGCCGCACAAACTCAGGGTTTTCCACATCCAATACCACTGGGAACACCTTAGCCGCCTCGCGGTTGGTTTTGTAGATCACCTCCATGTCATAGACATGGGGATCCAGGCCGAGGAGGCGGTAGAAACCCGGGCGCTCGCCCACGTCGTTGAGGTACATGGTGGCAAACACCGACAGCAGGAAGAAGCGGCACCAGAGCTCAGCTACCCATCCCCTGAGCAGCCGTGGCTGGCTAAGAAGCACAAGGGCAAAGAAGTCGCCGTGCCGGTTCTCGTCCTGGCACCAGTTCTTGAAGAAATTGAAGATGGGGTAGATGCGGTTTTCAGGATGGGCCTCTAGGTGGCGGTAGATGAGGATGTAGCGCCAGTAGCCAATCTTCTCAGACAGATAAGTGGCGTAGAAGATAAAGCGGGGCGCGAAATAGGTGTAGGACTTGTGCTTGGTCAAAAAGCCTAGATCAAAGGCCATGTTGAAGTCGCCCATGGCCCGGTTGAGGAAGCCGGCGTGGCGGGCTTCATCCCGGCTCATGAGGGCAAAGCACTCGGCCAAAATTGGGTTAGTCTCCTTCAGCCGGCGGGAGAGCTCCTTATAGAGGAGGAAGCCGGAGAACTCTGCCGTGCAGGAGCGCTCCAAAAACTCCACAAACAGCCGACGCGCCTCCGGATCGAGGCGACTTTCCCAGTCTTGGTTAAACTCCTCGCCGCGGACAAAGTGGTGGCGGTTGTAGTCGGCGCGAAACTCCTCCAGAATGGCTCGGAAGTCGGCCTCCCGATCCCCTAGGCTCATCTTGCCAATGGCTTCGAAATCGGTGGTGTAGAAGCGCGGTGTCAGGATAGTCTCCTTGGGTACTCGCGCCTGAATCTTGGCGGCTTCCAGGCTGGAACTCATAGGTAGCTAAAACAGATAAAAACCAGCTACACCCTCGCAGTTTACCAGTTCCCTTAGCTGCCGTGGGGATAAGAAGTGTTACCAACAGACCCTGAAACTCCTACGACTGCACTGCCGCTGGCTGGGATCGGGCGGGATCCGTTAGCTCACTGCCCTCTTCGGAAGGGGGAACCACCTGCCAGAAGAGAGGGAGGTAGCGCTCCCAGTTCTTGAGGATGCGCTCAGCTTTGGGGGAATGGGTGCGGCGGTAGTGCTCCTGGACCAGGCCCTTGAGTTGCGCTTCCGCTGCTGCGGTTTGCACCCGCTGAATGCGCACGATCTCGCCGTTGACCTTGGCGGGGAAGTTGCCCTCCTCATCTAGCACGTAGGCCAGGCCGCCGGTCATGCCTGCCCCCAGGTTGCGGCCCACCCGGCCCAGCACCACCACCACGCCGCCGGTCATGTATTCGCAGCAGTGGTCGCCAGCCCCCTCGACGACTGCCTGGGCACCGGAGTTGCGTACGGCAAAGCGCTCTCCCGCCTGGCCGTTGGCAAACAGGGATCCGCCCGTGGCTCCATACAGGCAGGTGTTGCCCAGGATCACGTTTTCCGCCGGATCCCGTGGGGCTTCTGGGGGAGCTAGGATGACGATTTCGCCGCCGCACATGCTCTTGCCCACGTAGTCGTTGGCTTCTCCCGTCAGGGTGAGGCGCATGCCCGCCAGGGTAAAGGCCCCAAAGCTCTGGCCGGCTGTGCCCACAAAGCGCAGATCCAACAGCCCCCCCTGCTGGGCAAAGCCCCCATCCCCATACCGCCGAGCCAGGGTGCCGGCGATGCGCCCGCCCACACAGCGGTCGGTGTTCGCGATGGGGAGTTCCAACGTGGCTGTGCCGCAGGTCTCAATAGCCTTTTGCACCTCAGGCCGGGCCAGGATCTGCTCGTCCAGCACCGGGCCGTTGGAGTGCACCGGTTCATGCTCTAGCCACTCGGGCTGACGGTGAGGATCAAAGCCAGGAGGAGTTCGCAGCAGACAGTCCAACTGGAGAGACTGGGTTTTTTCCAAAGCCACGTCGGCGCGGGGGCAAAGCAGATCCACCCGCCCAATGACCTCTTTGAGGGAGCGGTAGCCTAGGCGGGCTAGGATCTGGCGCACCTCCTCGGCCACAAAGGTAAAGAAAGTTACTACCTGATCTGGAGTGCCAGGGAAGCGCTTGCGCAGCTCCTCCTTTTGGCTCGTCACCCCCACCGGGCAGTTGTTGGTGTGGCACACCCGCGCCATGATGCACCCCTCGGCAATCATGGCTACGGTTCCAAAGCCAAACTCCTCTGCTCCCAGCATGGCCGCCATCACCACCTCCCAGCCGGTGCGCAGGCCGCCATCCACTCGCAAAATCACTCGCTGCCGCAGGCCGTTTTCCAAGAGGGCGTGATGCACCTCCACTAAGCCCAGCTCCCAGGGTGAGCCTGCGTGTTTGATGGAGCTGAGAGGGGAAGCCCCTGTGCCTCCCTCGTGGCCAGAGATCTGGATGATGTCGGCATTGGCTTTGGCTACCCCTGCTGCCACCGTGCCGATGCCCACCTCCGCTACCAGTTTCACCGACACCTGCGCCTGGGGGTTGACCTGGTGGAGGTCGAAGATCAACTGGGCCAGATCCTCGATGGAGTAGATGTCGTGGTGGGGCGGCGGCGAGATCAGGGTTACCCCTGGCTTGGAGCGGCGCAGCTTGGCAATGTAGGGGCTGACCTTTGAGCCGGGCAGTTGCCCGCCCTCGCCTGGCTTGGCGCCCTGGGCAATCTTAATCTCGATTTGCTGGGCGTTGACCAGGTACTCAGGGGTTACGCCAAAGCGGCCCGAGGCCACCTGCTTCACTGCCGAGCTGGCGTTGTCCCCCATGCGCAAGCCCCTAAGGTGAGGGAACCGCGCCGAGGTCCCCTCCGGCGTCACATCGGTGATGGGGAGGTAGCGCTCTGGGTCCTCTCCGCCCTCGCCGGAGTTAGACTTGCCACCGATGCGGTTCATGGCAATGGCTAGGGTCTCGTGGGCTTCGCGGCTGAGGGCCCCTAGCGACATCCCCCCCGTGGTAAAACGCTTGAAGATGGCTGTAACGGGCTCTACCTCTTCCAGGGGAATGGGATCCCGGTCGCTGCGAAAGTCAAGCAGATCCCGTAGGGCCGTGGGGGGGCGGTTGCGCAAATAGGCCCGGTAGATCTCGTAGTGATCGGGCTGCCCAGAGGCGATGGCCCTGTGCAGCAGCTTGGCCATTTCTGGGCTGTTGATGTGGTACTCGCCCTTAGGCCGCGCTTGGATAAAGCCAAAGTTCTCCAGCTTTTTCGAGGTGAGCTGGGGGAAGGCCCGCTGGTGATTTACCATGCCCTCGCGAGCCAAGTCCGCCAGCGTCATTCCCCCCACCTGCGACACCGTGCCGCGGAAGGCCAGGTCGATCACCTCTTGGCTGAGACCGATGGCCTCGAAGATCTGGGCCCCGTGGTAGCTGGAGAGGAGGGAAATGCCCATCTTGGAGAGGATCTTGAGCAACCCCGCCTCAATGGCTGCCCGGTACCGCAATTGGGCTTCGGCCACAGAAATCTGGGGCAGCTTGCCACTGGCCATCTGGGTCTGGGTCTTGGGCTTGTGCCACCACTGGCGCACCGCCTCGTAGGCCAGGTAGGGGCAGACGGCGCTGGCCCCGTAGCCAATTAGGCAAGCAAAGTGGTGAGTGCTCCAGCACTGGGCCGTCTCCACCACCAGAGAAGCGCGTAGGCGCAGCCCCTCCTGGATGAGGTGATGGTGGACGGCTCCCACGGCTAGCAGAGGCGGGATCAAGGCCTGCTCAGCGCTGAGGCCCCGATCCGAGAGGATTAAGATCTCTGCTCCCTCCCGCACTGCTTGCGCTGCCTCTTGGCACAGGGCCCGCACTTGGGCAGCCATTCCTGCTGGCCCGGCGGCGATTGGGTAGAGGGTCGGCAACGTGCGGCAAGGAAAGGGCGTGCGCTGCAGGGCGGCCAGCTCCGCCTCGTTGAGCACGGGGCTGCGTAGGTGCAGCAGGCGAGCATGCTCGGGCCGGATCTGCAGCAGGTTGCCTTTGGAGCCCAGGTACATGTCCAAAGACATCACCAAGCTTTCCCGCAGGGGATCGATGGGGGGGTTGGTCACCTGGGCAAAGCGCTGCTTGAAGTAGTCATAAAGGGGGTGGGGCTGGGTGGAGAGCACCGCCAGCGGCGCATCATCCCCCATGCTGAAAACCGGCTCTTTGCCTGTGGCCGCCATCTCCTCGATGATCATCTCCACGTCTTCCAAGGAGTAGCCGCAGGCCGTCTGCAGCTGGAGGAGTTGCTCCTCGGTAAGCTGCGGGGCGCTCTCAAAGTCTTGGCTAGGAAGCTGAACGCGGTAAGTCTTCAACCACTCCCCATAGGGGTGCTGAGCTGCCACCTGGGTCTTGATCTCCCAGTTTTTGTAGAGCTGGCCGCTTTGCAGATCCACCATGAGCATCTGCCCTGGCCCCAGCCGCCCCTTTTCTAGGATCTCGGCTTCCGGCAGGGAAACCACCCCCGCTTCCGAGGCGACCACCAGCAATCCATCGCGGCTAAGGGCGTAGCGGGCCGGGCGTAGGCCATTGCGATCCAGCGTGGCTCCAATAGTCTTGCCATCGCAGAAAACCACCATGGCCGGCCCATCCCATGCTTCCTGCAGGCCGGCAAAAAACTCGTAGAAGTCGGCCACTTCGGGACGATTGGCTAACTCCGGCTGGTGGCGGTAGGCCTCCGGGATCAGCACCATCATTGCCTGCTGGCTGGAGTAGCCCGAGGCAATCAAGAGCTCGAAGACCGCGTCCAGGCCTGCTGAGTCGCTGGTGCCGGGGTCAATGACGGGTTTGAGCTCCTCAATAGCCTCGCCCCAAAAGGGATGGGCCAAAGAGGACTCGCGGGCAGCCATCCAGTTGACATTGCCCAGGTAGGTATTGATCTCGCCGTTGTGGCAGAGGTAGCGGAAGGGTTGGGCCAGGGACCACCGGGGCAGGGTGTTGGTGCTGAAGCGGCGGTGGTAGGTGGCGTAGGCAGTGGTGTAGAGGGGGTTTTGTAGATCGCGGTAAAACTGGCCCAGCGCGGCTGACTGCACCATGCCCTTGTAGACAATCAGCCGGCAGGAGAGGGAGGCAAAGTAGAGGGAATGAACGCCAAACCGGCTCTCCACCTGTCGCCGCAGGCGCCGCCGCAAGAGGTAAAGCTGCCGCTCCAGCTCGTCTCCCTCCAGCGTGGGGTGAGTAAGCAGCATCTGCCAGATGGAGGGCAGAGTCTGCCGTGCCATCGGCCCCAGGCAGTCTGGATTGACTGGCACCTGGCGCCAGATGGGCTGCCCCCACTCCGTAGTAGCCAAGTAGTCGTCGATGAGCTGGCGCACTGCCTGGCAGTCAGCGGGATCCTGAGGCAAAAACAGCATGCCCACTGCACTGCGGCTGGGATCCCAAGCTCGAATGGCCTCAAGCTCTGCCTGCAGCAGCTTCCAGGGAATAGCTGTAGCAATACCGGCTCCATCCCCACTTTGGCTGTCCCCGCCGCAGCCGCCGCGGTGCTCCATGCAGGCAAGGGCAGCGAGGGTTTTTTGCAGCAGCTCGTGGCTGGCTCTTCCCTGGCGATCTACCAAAAACCCGACGCCACAGCTATCCCGCTCTTGGAAGTGCCAGCTTGCGTTTAGGATGGGAGCCGGATTCATAGGGTGAAGAAACAGCCTTGGAGCAGTCCACGCCTTTTGAGATATGGAAGACTAGCATATCGCAATCAATCCTACAGGAAAAGGGGGCAGACCCAAGGCAGGCTGGACTTTGCCGATGGGGAAAGAAAGGCCAAAAGGTTTGCTATGAACAAAACCAGGGCAAATGCCCCAGCTTGCCTTGGTTCGCCTGGTTGCCAAGTGGCAATTTTTTTACCTAAAGAAGTCGGGAAATACATTTCGCAGATTAGAGAGCTGCTCGTTAAAGCAGGTGAGGCGATCCCCACTAGCGCTCACCATCGTTAGGTCGGCCCGCCCAGTCGCGCCCTCGGATCCCAAGAGAGGAACGCTCATCCGGCTGGGATCCTCAGGATTCTGGGAGACGCGGATAACAGCTCGCTCTCGGTTGAACTGATAGGCCTCGGCCACGTAGCGGATGGGCTCACTCAAGCTGGGCTCCACTGGCAAGCCGGGGGCTGGCAAAAGATCCACTAGCTCGGTAAAGGTGCCGCTCCGCAAGCCCACCACGGCAGCAGCTCCCAACTGGTTGCAGATGGCAATGAGCACGGGTTCCTGGGCGCTGGCGCTGACGTTGGTCAAGGTGACAGTGACATTGGCCCGGCTGGGTGCTGGGGGATAAGTAATCTCAAAGAGGCGGGCAGGGGCGTTGCCTAGCTCGTCGCGGATGCGAAAGCGAAGCTGACCCCTGTAGGGCAAGAGGGAAGAGAAGTAGATACCAAAGCGGTCGCTAGGGCCACGTCCAGGGATGTTGGCCTGGCCAGGGACGTAAGCGAGGACGGCCCGGCTTTGCCAGTTGTTGGGGGGCGCGTAGGGCAGCAAGGGGCCGCTGTCAAGGCTGGGGGGATCCTGGGGAGGTGGATCCGGCTGGCCATCCCTGTTTAGATCCAGGCCATTGCCCAAAAAGGCCACTGAGCGCTGGAGCAGGATGGGACGGTTTTGGTTATCGACTAGAGGAGGTCGCCCTTCCGCCAGCCCTGCGTTCTCCACATAGACGTTAAAAGGGCGATTCAAGATCTGGTTGTCCCGCCGCCGCCGCACGTTGAACTGGAGATAAGGCCCCACCGCACCTGCTGTTGGGGATCCCCCCATAATTTCAAAGTCATCGGCCTGCAAAAAGGCGTTTTCTAGCGGGCTAAGCGGAGTTGTTGCCTCCCCGCAGCCGACTAGGCCAAGGGCAAAGGCTACTAAAGCTACAAAGGTTGCACCAGATCCCCCCTTTCTGGGGAAAGCTCGGTCTTTCCAGGCCGGCAGGCAAGCTTTGGCTTCAGCACTCATCTCCACAACAGTTGGCAAGGGTTTGCCGCCCGCAACCTGCCCAATGGCCTGTACCACTATACCGCTCTGAAAGACTTATACAACCCCGGACAAAAGCGGACTTTTGATCCAGGTTGAGGCTTTCTTCCTGCTTCCACGACCCGTAGCTAGTAGTAGAGTTCACCTCTACTACCCCGCCAGAGGGATCTCCGCAGGTGTGACTTCCCCGCGATCGCGATAGCGGGCCGTAGGCCTTGCTGCAGGTAGTTGCTCCTTGCTCTTGATCGAGCACACAGGCTAAAGACGGAGCCTACTTTAGCCTAGGCGAAGTGCCTACCAGATAAAGATGCACCTGCAAGTCTACTAGCGCAGCTAATCCACGTCAAGGCAGAAAGTTCGTTACGCCACGCAGTGGCGCTCGCGTCAGCGGGACCGAGTCCTCATTGTCCAGTGAATCAAGGACTAGATTGTCCAGTGAATCAGGGACCAGAGGAGAGCCCTAGGCTCGGTTTCTTATGCAGCTTGCTAGCCTAGAGGGAGCGAAAGGTGGATGCCCATGTCAAATACCCCTGCGGTCTTGGTTCAACACCTCCAGAAGCGCTACGGCTCCACGGTGGCTGTAGCGGATGTCTCCTTCCAAGTAGAGCCCGGCCAGATCTACGGCATTCTTGGCCCCAACGGCGCCGGCAAAACCACCACTCTGCACTGCCTGTGCACCCTGCTGCGCCCTGACGCGGGCCGGATCGAGGTGTGCGGGATCCCGGTCAACGAAAACCCCAGGGCGGTACGCGAAAAGCTGGGCTTTGTTGCCCAAGAGGTGGCTTTGGATAAGGTGCTGACGGGGCGAGAATTGCTGCAGTTGCAGGCCGACCTCTACCACCTGCCGCGGCCCTTGGCCCGAGAGCGGATTGCCACCGTCCTTGAATTGCTGGGGCTAGCCGACCGTGCCGACCAACGCATCGGCACCTACTCCAGCGGTCTGCGCAAACGCCTAGATCTGGCGGCAGGGCTGCTCCACCAGCCCCAGGTGCTGGTTTTGGACGAGCCCACGGTGGGCCTGGATATCCCCAGCCGGCAGGCCATCTGGGACTTTCTGCGCCAGCTTAGAAACACCGGCGTCACGGTGGTGCTCAGCAGCCATTACCTGGAAGAGATCGATCTATTGGCTGACCGGGTGGCCATCATCGACCGCGGCAAGGTGATCGCCGAAGGAACCCCAGAAGAGCTGAAAGCCCGTGTCGGCGGCGAGCGCATCACCGTCAAGCTGCAGGAGTTTGCCCCGCCAGAACTGGCCCAGCGGGGTGCCGAACTGCTGGCCTCTCTGCCCTTTGTCCAAAAGGTGGTGATCAACAGCGCCCAGGGCAATGCCCTCAACTTGGTGGTGCAGCGGAATGGGGAGGATCCCCTCAGCCAGATCCGCGCCCACCTTGAGGCCCACGGGCTGGAGGTCTTCAGCAGTACCCAATCTCGCCCCAGCCTGGACGACGTGTATTTGGCGGCAACCGGGCAAACCCTCCTGGATGCAGAGCTGGCAGCTGTCGAGTCCAACTTAGGCAAGAAAAAGTAGTTTTTCCCTGATTCCCAATCCTTACCAAGTTTGCAGGAGCCTTCGTATGACCTCTGCTGCTTCCCCAATTCAATCCAGCCCAATTCCCCTTTTGACAGCAGAATTTTGGCAGGAAACTTTTGCCCTCACCCGCCGCTTGTTTATCCAACTGCAGCGTCGCCCTGTAACCCTGCTGGTTGGAATCATCCAGCCGCTGCTCTGGTTGATTTTGTTTGGAGCCTTGTTTCAGAATGCCCCTACTGGCATCTTTGGGGCCGGGCAAAACTACACCCAGTTTTTGGGAGCAGGCGTGATTGTGTTTACGGCCTTTGGCGGGGCTTTGAATGCCGGGGTGCCGGTGATTTTCGACCGGGAGTTCGGATTTTTAAACCGACTGCTGGTGGCTCCCCTCACCTCTCGCTTTTCCATTGTGCTGGCCTCCAGCCTGTTCATCGTCAGCGTGGCGCTGCTGCAGACGGCGGCAATCGTGGGGGCAGACTACGTCCTCGGCGGCGGGATCCCAGACGTGCGGGGCTTGGCGGTGGTGGCCTTGATTGTGGGCCTGTTGGTCTTGGGCTTCACTGCCCTGAGCTTGGGCCTAGCCTTTGCCATGCCGGGGCACCAGCAGTTGCTGGCTTTTATCTTTCTGGTCAACTTGCCTTTGATCTTCTCCAGCACGGCTTTGGCTCCCCTCAGCTTCATGCCCACCTGGCTGCGCTGGGTGGCCAGCCTTAACCCGCTCACCTTTGCCATCGAGCCAATTCGCCACGTCTACCGCACCAGCACCTGGAGCTTTGCCGATGTGGTGCTACAGGCTCCCTGGGGCAATCTCACCCTAGCGGGATCCCTGGGGCTCTTGACGGGGTTTGTGGTGGTGTCAGTGCTGCTAGTGCAGGGGGTGCTGCGCAAGGGCTTGGCCTGAGGGGCTTTGGGACTGGCTCGGGGAAGCCGAGTTGGTCTTGTGCCTTTCAAAGTCAATGGCAAGAAGCAGACTTCTCCTTTTGTCCTGCTACCTGGCTCCTTTTCGGAGGACGTTGGAGATTTTGGCCATGGCAGTTCTTGAAGATTGGCAGCGCTCCAAGTTGGATCCCAGCGACGATGCCCTCTTCTACAGCTACCCCCGCTTCGTAACCCATGTAGATGCTGGCTTCATCGGCCAGCTCACGGATCTCTACCGCCGCTACTTGCAGCCCCAGACCCGCATTCTCGACCTAATGAGCAGTTGGGTTTCCCATTTGCCGCCGGAGATGGATTTTGCCCATGTGGAAGGGCATGGGATGAATGCCGAAGAACTGGCGGCTAACCCTCGGCTTAACCATTTCTTCGTCCAGAACCTCAACCAAAACCCACTCCTGCCTTTCCCGGACTGCACTTTTGATGCCGTGCTGAACGCGGTTTCGGTGCAATACCTGCAGCAGCCGGAGCAAGTGTTTGCCGAGGTGCATCGCATCCTTAAGCCCCAGGGCCTGTTTATTGTCAGCTTCTCCAATCGCATGTTTTTCCAGAAGGCAATCCAGGCCTGGCGGGACAGCTCGGAGACAGAGCGGGTGGAGCTGGTCAAGCGCTATTTCGAGGCGGTGCCGGGGTTTGAGATCGTCGAAGTCATCCAGCGGCCTGCTCCCCTGAGTTGGCTTGCCTTTCTGGCCGGAGGGGGCAGGGATCCTTTCTACGCCGTGGTTGGGCGGCGAGCTGCAGCTTAAGAGGCAGTAAGCGAAAGCTAGGGCAGCTCTACCGAGGTAGGCTTAGAAGCATAGGTCAGGCCCCAACCCAATTTCTCACGCATGACCCGGAAGAACTCCGGTCGGCGTAGGCGAATCAGGTCTGTGCAGTAGGGGGCGCGGACGACGCGAATTTGGTCTTCTGGCAGGATGTAGCAGCCGGCATTGCCGTCCGCTACCAAAACCAGCGGCTGAGGGCTAGCGGGGCTGATCCACACCTCTTCCGAATCGGGAAAGACCAGAGCCCGTGAGGCCATCGAGTGGGGGCAGATAGGGATCAACTGCAGCACCGGCAGGCTGGGAGTGATGACCGGTCCTCCTGCAGAAAGGGCGTAGGCGGTGGAACCTGTGGGGGTGGCTAAAATGATGCCGTCGGCGGCCACATCCAGAGGGGAGTGCTCCCCAATGGTGACTTCAAAGTGGCACATGCTGGTCAAAGGCTCGCGGTGGAGCACCATCTCGTTGAGGCTAAGCACTTCCCAGCGCAATTCGTTGTCGCGGTAGGCCTGCACCAGCAACATGCTACGGCGATCCAGAATGTACTCGCCGGCAATGGCTGCCTTGGCCGCCTCTTCTAGGTGGGTTAGGTAGGTCTCCGTCAGAAAGCCCAAGTGGCCAGTGTTCACGGCCAGCAAGGGGATCCCTTTGGGAGCCAATTGCCGGGCTGCTGCCAAAACGGTGCCGTCTCCCCCCAGCACTACGGCAAACTTCATGTTCTCGTCAAAGCCGGCGGGGGCCAGGCTGTCCACCTTGGTCAAGCAGACGGGACTGTCAAGCTTGGCGTAGCCGAGGACGCCGCCCCAATTGGGGGCCACACAGACTTCCCACCCCTGCTCCTGAAACCAGCGGGAAAGGGTTTCGCTGCTGCGTTTAGCGGCAGGCTTGGCGTCGTTGTAGAGGATACCGACCTTGGGCTTGCTCATGGGAGGGGGAAGAGGTAGAGCGGTGCCAAAACTCTATCAGTTCTAGATAGCTGCCGCAAAAAAGAGCTGGCCCCTTGGCCCCAGCTCGGGTCACCGCCAGGGATAAGCTGGAAGAGCTCCCCAGTGAGTCTCTGGACGGGCTGAGGGGAGTTGAAAATGTTGTTCGCTTTTTCCCATGCAAGCCTGTACCCTGGTCGCCCGCGCCAAGATCAATCTTTACCTAGAGATCCTCGGATCCCGCCCCGATGGCTATTCCGAGGTGGCCATGATCCTGCAGAGCATCGCTTTGGCGGATCGCGTGCGTCTCCAGCGCCGCCCCCACGGGATCCACCTAATCTGTAACCACCCGGAAGTGCCGGCAGATGCCCGCAACCTGGCCTACCGCGCGGCTGAGCTGCTGCAAAAGGAGTGCCAGACCAATCTGGGGGTGGAGATCCACATCGAGAAGCAGATCCCCGTGGCGGCGGGCTTGGCAGGCGGCTCGGCCAATGCAGCGGCAGTTCTGGTGGGGTTGAACCAGCTCTGGGGCTTGGGCCTGACGGTCAGAGAACTGCAGCACTTGGCGGCCCGCTTGGGATCCGACATTCCCTTTTGCGTGCAGGGGGGCACCCAGCTAGCCACAGGACGGGGAGAAGTTTTACAGCCGCTGGCCGACTGGGAAGGGATCCCCCTGCTGTTGGCCAAGCCCAAGCACCTTGGGATCTCCACTGCCTGGGCCTATCAAGCCTTTCGCGCTCACCGTGCCGCTTCCTTGCCTTCTGCGGGATCCTCTCTGTCGACCTTGCCCCAAGTCCTCGCTGCTCTGGAGCGTCGGGATCTGCTGGCCTTGGCCCGCAGTTTGCGCAACGACCTGGAGCAGCCAGTTTTGGCCGAGTACGCTATCGTGGGAAAATTGCGCCAGGCCCTGCTGGAGGTAGGGGCGTTGGGATCCCTGATGTCGGGCTCGGGGCCGACAGTGTTTGGGCTTATGGCTAGCCTGGAGGGGGCTGCTCAAGCCTGCGAGAGCCTGCGCCGCCGCTTTCCGGAGGTGGACTTCTGGGTAACCCAGTTTGCTCCCACTGGGATTCTGCTGGAGCCGGATCCCCACCCTCTCGATGATCCCCCTAGAATTGCTAGCTAGCCTAGCCAGGAAACAGGCCCTGATAAAAAGCTCTGTAGTTCAGACTAAAAATTAGCTTGGCTGCGGGCCCAAGAAGAAGATGAGCGAGAGGACGTTGTTTGACAAAGTCTGGGACGCCCATACGGTGCGGATCTTGCCCTCAGGGCAGACGCAGTTGTTCATTGGGCTACACCTCATCCACGAGGTCACCAGTCCCCAGGCTTTTGCCATGCTGCGGGAGCGCAATCTGCCAGTTCTTTTTCCAGAGCGGACGGTGGCGACGGTAGATCACATCATCCCCACCGACAACCGGACGCGACCTTTTGCGGATCCCTTGGCGGAGGAGATGATCCAGGAGCTAGAGCGCAACTGTCGCCAATACGGCATCCGCTTCTACAACAGCGGCTCCGGCCAGCAGGGGATCGTGCATGTGATTGCGCCGGAGCTGGGGCTGACGCAGCCGGGGATGACCATTGCCTGCGGCGATAGCCACACTTCTACCCACGGCGCCTTTGGAGCCATTGCCTTTGGCATCGGCACCAGCCAAGTGCGGGACGTGCTGGCCACCCAAACTCTGGCCTTGTCCAAGCTCAAGGTGCGCCGCATCGAGGTGCAGGGCACGTTGGGGCCGGGGGTTTACGCCAAGGATGTGATCCTGCACATCATCCGCAAGCTGGGGGTCAAAGGCGGGGTGGGCTACGCCTACGAGTACGGCGGCAGTACTGTCGAGGCGATGAGCATGGAAGAACGCATGACCCTCTGCAACATGTCCATCGAAGGAGGAGCCCGCTGCGGCTATGTCAATCCCGACGCCGTGACCTTTGAGTATTTGCGGGGGCGGGAGTTTGCCCCTCAAGGATCCGATTGGGAAGAGGCTGTGGCCTGGTGGCAAAGCCTAGCCAGTGACCCCGACGCTGTCTATGACGACGTGGTGGTGTTTCAGGCCTCCGAGATCGCTCCCACGGTTACCTGGGGGATTACCCCCGGCCAAAATATCGGGGTGGACGAGCGGATCCCGGCTCCCGAGGAGCTGCCAGAAAGTGAGCGGGAGCTGGCTAGGGAAGCCTACGCCTACATGGGCTTGCGGCCAGGGGATCCCATTGTAGGCACGCCGGTAGATGTCTGCTTTATTGGCAGCTGCACCAATGGCCGCTTGAGCGATTTGCGGGAGGCAGCCAAGGTTGCCAAAGGCCGGCGGGTAGCGCCTGGAGTGAAAGCGTTTGTGGTGCCTGGCTCCGAGCGGGTCAAGCAGGAGGCCGAACAGGAAGGCTTGCGGGAAATCTTTGAGGCGGCGGGGTTTGAGTGGCGGGATCCCGGCTGCTCCATGTGCTTGGCTATGAACCCAGACCGCTTGGTAGGGCGGCAGATGAGCGCCTCTTCCTCCAACCGCAACTTTAAGGGCCGCCAGGGATCCCCCACAGGGCGCACTCTGCTCATGAGCCCGGCCATGGTGGCGGCAGCAGCAGTGAGCGGCAAAGTGGTGGACGTGCGGACGCTGCTTTAGTCGGAGCTAGAGGAGGCCAGAAGGGGGTAGAAGTGACCCACCGGTCCCTGACCGGCCCCAATGGCCAAAGGATGCCGCAGGGCTTCGGTAACATAGGCCTTGGCCAGCAGCGTTGCCGTCAGGGGATCCTTCCCCCAAGCCAGTTGCGCCGCAATGGCTGCCGAGAGGGTGCAGCCGGTGCCGTGGGTGTGGCGGGTGGGGATCCGCTTGCTTTTGAGCACCTCGAGCCGCTCGCCGTCAAACCACACGTCCACCCCCTGCAGTTCTCCCGGCATGCCTCCCCCCTTGACCAGTACAGCCTTACAGCCTAGGGCGTGGATGCGGCGGGCCGCCGTCTCCATATCCGCCAGCGACTGCAGTTCCATCCCCGCCAAAATCTGGGCTTCGTAGCGGTTGGGGGTAACAACCTGAGCCAGGGGAATTAGCCGCTCGCGGATGGCCTGGATGGCCTCCTCCGCCAGCAGCTTGGCCCCCGTGCGGGAGACCATTACCGGATCTACCACCAGTGGCTGCAGCGCCCAGCGCTCCACTTGGCGGGCCACCTCGCGCACGATCTCGGCATTGAGCAACATGCCGGTTTTGATCCCTTGCACCCCAATGTCCTGCACCACCGCTTCAATTTGAGCAGCCACTGCCTCTGGCGGCAGCGCATCCACGCGGTTGACCCCCAGGGTATTCTGGGCAGTTACGCAGGTGAGGGCAGAAGTGCCATGGACCCGCTGGAAGGCAAAAGTGCGCAGATCCGCTTGAATGCCGGCTCCGCCGCCGCTATCGGATCCGGCAATGGTGAGGGCGACAGGGGGGCGCTGCTCGGCCAAAGTTGGAGCTGGTGGAGCTGGTTCAGATCCAGACATTGGCTAAACGAGAAAAGCTAACGAGGGCACTGCCGGTAGCTATCAGCTTGTTGGCTCCTAACCCCTTAGAGGGGGCTAGAAGCTGGCTAAGCGTGAATCTAGTAGCCATTGTCGGTAGTAGCCACCACCTCTACCCAAACCCTATCCCCCTCCACCGCCGTCAGACTCCAGCGCAGGAGGCGGGCCGTTTGCCCCAGCTCTCGGGCGACTTGGTGGAGAAGGGATCCCTCCAGTTGAGAAGCAGAAAGCGGCAAACTCAGGGGCAAAGCTAGACGCAGAAAATGTAGCCTCACAGTCTTCTCACGCTGAACTCACGCCAACCAGGGAGGGCAGAGCTAGCGGCCAAACTGCAAACGATAGACCTCTTCCTCCTGATCTGTTTCCACCTCCAGATCGGAGGTAGGATAGGCCACGCACAGCAGGACAAACCCCTGAGCCTTGAGCTCGGGCCCGATCATGGCGTTAGGCTGGGCCACGGATCCCGACTTCAGTCGCCCTGCACAGGTGGTACAGACACCTGCTTGGCAAGAAGAGGGCAGCTCTATGCCGTGTTCAAGAGCCGCCTGTAAAACCGTCTGCTCCGCCGCCGCAGGAAAGCGGTAGGTTTGGCCCCGGTGATGGACAGTTATCTGGTAAACCATGACGGCCCTCAAGAACCCGCCTGCGAAGAGGTGCGAGCCACGGTTAGCGTCTGCGGCTGGCGCATTTTCTTTATCTGAACCTCAATCTTCTGAACCCCTTCCGCCTTCAGGTCGGCGATGTAGTTGCCTTTGTGCGCTTCTGCTTCCTCCAGGCTAGTAAAGGGGCCGTAATAGTAGGTGCAGTCGTCGGTGGCAATCTCAATCCAAACCGCTAAGCCGCGCAGCCTATCCAAGAGGCTGATCAACCTCTTCAGAAGACTAGTCAAAGGGTTGCTCACAGGATCGATCCCCCGCTAAGAAGTGCCAGCAAACATTCGGAACTGCCTGCAGTCACTTAGATTCTACTGCGTTTGTTGAGAATTTGTTGAGAAATGTTTCAGTGTGTTTGAGCTGGTGAGGGGAGCGCTGCCGGTGGATCTCGTAGAGGACAATGCCCGCTGCTACCGAAGCATTCAAGCTTTCCGTGCGGCCCGCCAAGGGAATCGACAGCAGTTGGTCGCAGTGGCGCTGGGTAAGCAGGCTAATGCCTTCCCCTTCCGATCCAATCACCAAGGCGACGGGTCGGCGAAAGTCGGCGCTATAGACGGGGGCAGCTCCCTGGCTGGTGGTGCCATAGATCCAAAACCCTTGCTCTTTAAGGTACTCTAGAGCGCGATTTAAGTTCACCACCCGCGCCACGGGCAGGGTGGAGAGGGCGCCAGCTGCCACCTTCATCACTGTCGCGGTCACCCCTGCCGCCCGCCGCTGCGGGATCACCATCCCCTGCATGCCAAACGCCTCTACGCTACGGGCAATAGCCCCTAGGTTGTGGGGATCCTGAATCCCGTCTAGCACCACCAGCACCGGCTGGGGGCTAGCCTGGCGGCTGCGTTCCACCAGCTCTTCTAGATCCACGTATCGATAAGGGGTAGCCTGGGCGGCGATCCCCTGATGGTTAGCTCCACCCGTAAGGAGGTTTAGTCGCTGGGGAGAGACCTCATCGATGACCGTGCCGCGCGCTTTGGCCTCCTCCAAGAGCGACAAAAACTGGGGGCTATACCGTAGCCTCGGCACCACCCAAACCCGGTTGAGGGTAGCACCGCTCCGCAGGGCCGCCAGTAAAGTCTGGCGACCGTAGATAATCTCTTGTTCCTCTTCGGGCTTGGAATCCGTGGGTCGCCGCAACTTGCGTAGGCGAGAAGGCTTAGGCATGAGAGGAAGACCTAAATCATCTCAGCCAAAACATCGGTGAGGGCAAGAATGGAGCGCAAGCGGTCGGGATTGGTGAGGTAGAGGTAGCCCAGGATGGTTTCCAGGCCACTGGCATTTTGATAGTCGGCTAGGGGCAGATGCCGAGGTGGGCGACCGCAACCATTGCGGCCCCAGCAGACAATAGCCTGCTCTTCAGGGCTGAGATATGGTAGCAGCGCTAACAGCAGCTTGGCCTGAGCCGAGCCGCACACCCGCCTCACCACCCGCTGATGGTAGCGCTCTAAGCGATCTGGGGGAAACAACTGTTGCCGCCGCACGTGGAGTTCGTAAATGGCATCCCCCAAGTAAGCTAAGGCAGCCGGCGACAGGCGACGAATCTCGGTCGACGGCAATCTTTCGGAACTGGGATCAAGTCCAAGGAGTGGATCGCTCACGGCTGCTGACATGGAAACTGCTCCCGACTGTTTAGCGAAAGGGGGGCTTCACTCTAGTCCTCGTTGGCGACAGCGGTGCGGAGCGCCTTATTCGCTACTTTGTGGCATAATCGGCAACCTTGCCAACGAACCTTCTGACTTAACGTGGATTAGCTAGGCTAGTAGGTTGGCAGGTACATCTCTTCTGGTAGGCATTTTGCCTAGGCTCAAGTTAGCTCCGTCTGTAGCTTGTGCGCCCTCTAAGGGCAGGGAGCAGCTACCGTCAGCTTTTTCTTTCAGAGCGGAAACAGGAGATCGCCATTGAGCAACAGCAGGTAGGCAACGATGGCTCCTCCCATTCCCCCTATTAAAAAGCCGGCAGCCAATTCGCTCCAGGCCTGGGATCCCTGGACTGGCCCGCCATGGCGCGGCAAGGAGACGGTGCCGTAGAGAGAGAGGGCCGCCGTCAGGATCAAAATGAGGCCACAGGCTCCCAAGAAGCCACTCAGCAGGCCAATAGGCTCGTTGCGCAAAGGCCCGAGCTTGGCAAAGGGCCCCACCAGCCAATAGCCGTGGGCCATGCCAATTTCCAGACCCCGCCAGATAGGACTGGCTCCCGGTCGGTTGATCGGCAGCCAACTTAGGAAGAGACGAACGGCAGGCGCGTGGTTAATCGGTGTCTGGAGGTTGCCAATTTGCGGATCCCCTTCTGGGGCCGTGATGTATTCCTTGCCAGAGGGAGCAGTGTCGACAGGGGACTCAGGCATGAGGCAATCTTGTGTCCAGGCTAAGAGAAGCAGGGATCCCCGAGGCTCTGTGGGGATCCCTACCCCTTTATTTAGAACGTCAAAATGTCAGGGAAGAAGCGATTGATCTCAATAAACAGGGCAAGGAAGAAGCTGGAAAACAAAATGAGGGCTACTGGAGCGGTGGTGAGAAATTTGGTGAAGTCAGCCATATCGACCTCTCACAGGGAATGGGTTGACTCAGTTCCTTCCTCAGCGAGGAGAGACGGGGACAGCCTCCTCTGGGGCTTGAATTTCACCGCTGGCAATTTCCTTGAAAGCAGCGGCAGGCCAGGCCAAAGCCGTGAGGAAACAGCGCAGCGCCAAGGGAACGTCGATGATACTTTCTTTCATCTCCGGCTCCTCGCTATCGCGAACGGCAATTAGGTAGGAGCGGCCTGCCCAGCCCAACCAGCCGGCAAGGTAGAGGAAAAGTAAGCCAGGGATGAGAAACTCACCTGCATGGCTCCAGCGGCCATCGGTAACCAGGTGAGGCAAGCCTTCTTCGCCACAGAGCAGCTTGCTGTAGCGCTCAAAACGCTTTTCGGTTTGGACCAACTTTTGCTGGTAAAGGGGAGCCAACTCAGGGCTAGCGTTGCGGATTTTCTCTTCAAGGCTGCTCAGGCGCTGATCTCGTAGAGCCTGGAAAGCGGGAACTTCGCTACAAGGCTTCAGGCCAATCAAGGGCTCTGCCTGCACTGCCTGGGTAAAACCAAGCGCTAGGCAAAGGGCCAAAAGGAGACTCAAAAGGGTTCGCATGGCAGGATGTGTCCTTGAGCTAGGGACTCAATGGGGAGGAATGCTCAGTGAAGAAACGAGCACCAAACGGTTAGTATCATACTCCTGAGCGCCTTATCCGGAGGGATCTCGGGTTTTAGCTCACACAATTCTTAAGGATCCTGAGGCATTCCCACCCCTTTTTCCCATGGCCTGTGTCCTTGCCATTGAAACCAGTTGCGACGAAACGGCTGTGGCGGTGGTGGAGGCGGAGCCAACCTGGCCAACCTTTGCCCCGCGGCAGCTCAGCTCGGTGGTGGCTAGCCAGATCGACCTCCATGCAGCCTACGGAGGTGTGGTGCCGGAGGTGGCCTCCCGCCGCCATGTGGAAACTTTGCCATTTGTACTGGAGTCAGCGCTGCAGCAGGCCGGGCTAGGCGTAGCCGAGGTGGATGCCATTGCCGTAACTTGTGCGCCGGGCCTGGTGGGATCCCTGCTGGTGGGGCTGATGGCGGCCAAGACCTTGGCGCTGCTCTACGATAAGCCCTTGATTGGGGTACATCACCTGGAGGGCCATCTCTTCAGCGGCTTTTTGGCCACAGCCGACTTGCAACCTCCCTGCCTGTGCCTTTTGGTTTCGGGAGGCCACACCAGCTTGATCTGGATGAAGGATTACGGGGAGTACCAGACAATGGGCCGCACCCGCGACGATGCTGCCGGCGAAGCCTTTGATAAGGTGGCGCGGCTGTTGGGGCTGGGCTACCCGGGGGGGCCCCAGATCGACCGCTGGGCGCAACAAGGGGATCCCCATCGCTTTCCCCTGCCGGAAGGCAAGCTAGACCACCCCTACGACACCAGCTTCAGTGGCCTGAAGACGGCTGTGCTGCGCCTCGTCCAGCACTTGCAGCAGGAAGGCCAGGAGCTGCCCATTGCCGACATCGCCGCCAGCTTTCAGGCCTGCCTAACGCGCGTCCTCACGGAAAAAGCAGTGGCCTGCGCCGAAGCTCTTGGCCTCTCAACCCTGCTGCTGACTGGCGGGGTAGCTGCCAACCGGGAGCTGCGCGCTCGCCTTCTGGAAGCGGGTCAGCAAAAGGGCCTGCGGGTGGTGATCCCGCCTGTTGCCCTCTGTACCGACAACGCCGCCATGATTGGGGCAGCCGGCCTCTGTCACTGGCTGCGCGGGGAGGTCTCCCCCTTGGATTTGGGCGTGGCTTCGCGCATGGCGCTGGAGGAGATCCCTGCTCTCTACACGGCTGGGCGCAAAGATTACCGCGAGCTGCCAACAGGTTCTGCCGTCGCTCTCTGACGCTGTCTCACCTCGAGGTAGATGAGCAAGGCGTTGATGTCGGCAGGGTTGACGCCGCCAATGCGAGCGGCCTGGCCTACGGTCAGAGGCCGGACTGCTGCCAGTTTCTCCCGCGACTCTTTGGAGAGGGTGGGAATGGAGTGGTAGTCCAGATCGGGAGGCAGAGGGCGGTGGTACTGCTTGCTCACCTGCTCGATCTGGGCTTGTTGCCGCTGGATGTAGCCGCTGTATTTGACGGCAATTTCCGCTGCCTCCTGCTCAAAGGGATCCAGCTCCTCATTTCCCAACCCCAGCTCCAGCAGGTTGGCGTAGTGGATCTGGTTGCGGCGCAGGAGCTCAGCTAAGGTGGCGGATCCTTTGATCCCCTGGCCAGTCAGTTGGCTGAGGTGGATCCCGGCGGGGTCGTGGGCCTTAACCCGCTGGGTTTCCAGGCGCTCAATCTCGGCGGCAATACGAGCCTGCTTGGCCTGGAAGAGAGCCCAGCGGCGGTCGTCGATGAGGCCCAACTCTCGCCCTAAAGGAGTGAGGCGCTGGTCAGCGTTGTCGGCGCGCAGGATAAGGCGGTATTCGGAGCGGCTGGTGAGCATGCGGTAGGGCTCCCGCAGCTCTTTGGTGCAGAGGTCGTCGATAAGGGTGCCAATGTAGCTGGACTCGCGCGGCAGCGTGACTAAGGGTTTGCCTTGCACCAACCGGGCGGCGTTGATCCCGGCAATGAGCCCCTGGGCTGCTGCTTCTTCGTAGCCGGTGGTGCCGTTGATCTGGCCGGCGCAGAAGAGCCCCTGCACCTTCTTGGTCATCAGGGTGGGATAGAGCTGGGTGGCCGGCAGATAGTCGTATTCCACCGCGTAGGCAGGCCGCAGCATCACGCACCGCTCTAGGCCGGGCAAGGAGCGCAACATTTGGATCTGGATCTTCTCAGGCATCCCCGTCGAGAACCCTTGGATGTAGAGCTCCGGCAGATCCCGCCCCTCGGGTTCGATAAAGACAGGGTGTCTCTCCTTGTCGGCAAAGCGCACGATCTTGTCTTCAATGCTGGGGCAGTAGCGTGGCCCTTTGGCCTCCACCCAACCGCCGTAGACAGGAGTCTCGTGGAGGTTTTCCCGGATGATGCGGTGCGTCTCCGGCGTGGTGTAGGTGAGGTAGCAGTCCATCTGCTCCCGCGGCACCCACACCTCCGGGTCAAAGCTAAACCAGCGTAGGTCTGGATCCCCTGGCTGCCGCTCCATCACGGAGAAATCAACGCTGCGGCGATCCACGCGGGCAGGGGTGCCCGTCTTCAGCCGGCCTACCTCAAAGCCCAGTTGGCGCAGGGTGTCAGTCAGGCCTTCGACGGCAAATTCCCCCGCACGTCCAGCAGGTTGCCAGTGGCGGCCAATCCAGATGCGCCCTCCCAGAAAGGTGCCCGTGGTCAGGATCACCGCCCGACAGCCAAAGACACTGCCGAAATGGGTAACCACGCCCACTACTTCGTCGTTGCGCCCCAGCACCAGGTCGGTGACAGTGCCCTCCCGAAGGCTCAGGTTGGGCTGGTTTTCCACCACCGAGCGCATCACCCGCGCGTACTCCCGCTTGTCGGTTTGCGCCCGCAAGGCCCATACTGCTGGGCCCCGCGAGCGATTGAGCACCCGCTTTTGCAAATAGGTGCGGTCGGTAACTTTGCCCATCTCACCGCCGAGGGCGTCAATCTCATGCACCAGTTGCGACTTGGCCGGGCCACCCACGGCGGGGTTACAAGGCTGCCAGGCAATCTTGTCCAAGTTCAACGTCAGCATCAAGGTCCTACAGCCCAGTCGCGCTGACGCCAGGGCCGCTTCACAGCCGGCGTGCCCCCCACCCACGACGATCACGTCGTAGTGGTCAAGAAAGTCCACGTTGTCCCGTCCGACTTTGAGCATACGCTGGCTTCTGCTGGTGAGTACCGGGATCCCAAAGGGCATCAGATTGTTTCAGCTTGTTTTTCCAGTTTAGCGAGAGGGGCAACGCCTGAGATTGTGGGGGCCCTTGACCCCAGCAGCGCCAGCCAGTCCCTTGCTCGTCACTTGACACTCCAGGGTAGGAACCTTCCTGCCTCTTGGCCAGAGCCAAATCCAGACTATTTTAGTCGGGTTTGGTTGACGGGCTAGATCGCGGGTGATAGGATTGACCTCGGGCTGGGTAAGCCGGATCCATTTCTCTCGCTGAAGGCTTCCTATGACGCCAACCCTTTCCCAACGCCTGCTCGGCTCTGCCGACTTGCCCTCCAGCTCTGCCTTGCGCAACCCGCAGGTGGGCTTTAGCCGTTTGCGCTGCCGAGAATGTGGGGCCGAGTACGAGCCGGTCGCCAAGCACGTGTGCGACCTGTGTTTTGGCCCCCTGGAAGTGGTCTACGACTACGACTGGCTCAAGAGCGTCGTCAGCCGGCAGAGCATCCAAGCTGGGCCGCTGTCTATCTGGCGCTATCGGCCTTTCCTGCCGGTGGTTTCGGAGCGCCCTATCGATGTCGGCACCGGCATGACTCCCCTAGTGAAAGCGGAGCGGCTGGGGCGGCGACTGGGGTTAAAAAACCTCTACCTCAAGAACGATGCCGTCAACATGCCTACCCTCAGCTTCAAGGATCGGGTGGTGTCGGTAGCCTTGACCCGCGCCAAGGAGCTGGGCTTTACCACGGTCTCTTGCGCCAGCACGGGCAATTTGGCCAACTCCACGGCTGCCATTGCCGCCCATGCCGGCCTGGAGTGCACTATCTTCATCCCGGCGGATCTGGAGGCAGGCAAGGTACTGGGATCCCTCATCTACAGGCCCACCGTCATGGCTGTGGAGGGCAACTACGACCAGGTGAACCGCCTCTGCGCCGAAGTGGCGGATCGCTACGGCTGGGGCTTTGTCAACATCAACCTGCGCCCCTACTACGCAGAAGGCTCGAAAACCTTAGCCTACGAGGTGGCGGAGCAACTAGGTTGGCAACTGCCGGATCAGGTGGTGATTCCGCTGGCGTCGGGATCCCTGTACACTAAGGTTTACAAAGGTTTTCAGGAGTTCGTGAAGGTGGGCCTGGTGGCGGAGAAGCCAGTTATTTTCCACGGCGCCCAGGCCCGAGGCTGTGCGCCCATCGCCCAGGCCTTCCGCGAGGGGCGGGATTTTGTTACTCCCGTTAAGCCGAACACCATCGCCAAATCCATTGCCATCGGCAACCCCGCTGATGGCATCTATGCCCTGGAGATTGCCCGCAAGACCGGCGGCCAGATCGAGACGGCCACGGATCCCGAGATCATCGCCGGCATCAAGCTCCTGGCCGAGACTGAGGGCATCTTCACCGAGACGGCTGGCGGCACCACCATTGCCGTGCTCAAACGCCTGGCCGAAGCCGGCCAGCTCGATCCCGAGGCGATTACGGTAGCCTATATTACCGGTAATGGCTTGAAAACCCAGGAGGCGGTGCAGGCGCATGTGGGCCACCCGCTGGTAATTTCGCCTAGGCTGGAGAGCTTTGAACAGGCGCTGGAGCGGGCCCGCACCCTGGAGCGGCTGGACTGGCAGGAGGCCTCGGTTTGAAGAGGGGGGATCCCCCAAGAACTTTCCTGTTACAGACCCGCCTTCTTACAGACCCGCCTTCGGGTCAAGGGGGCCAACGTGAACAATTCAAGGCATTGACAGGGTGCTGCTACCTTGGTCTTCTAATGTTGGTTGATGGACGAAGCACTGGGCTTATGGCAGTCAAGGTGTTAATTCCCACCACGCTGCGGGCGCTCACCCGGAACCAGGAGGTGGTGAGTTGCGAGGGATCCACCATCCGTGAACTGCTGGAGGCTCTGGAGCAAAGCTATCCAGGCATCAAGGCGCGGCTGTGCGATGAGAGGGGAGAATTGCGCCGCTTTGTCAATCTTTACGTTAACAGCGAAGACATTCGCTTCCTGAAGGGATCCGACACCCCTCTGCAGGATGGAGATGAGGTGAGCATTGTCCCTGCTGTGGCAGGGGGCTGAGGGCTAGTGAGCCTACGGTGGACGCTAGGGACTGGCTGAGCCAGCCGGCGCCGATGGTGGCGCCTGCTCTGCTGGGCATGGTGCTGGTGCGGCAATTTGCCGATGGGCTGCAGGTGCGGGCCCAGATTGTGGAAACAGAAGCCTATACAGCTGGGGATCCGGCCTGCCACGCCTATCGCCGTAAGACCCGCCGCAACCAGGTGATGTTTGGGCCGCCAGGGCATCTCTACGTCTATCGCATCTACGGCCTCTACCACTGCCTGAACATCGTCACCGACGCGGAGGGGATCGCGTCAGCCGTTCTAATCCGCGCAGCCCAGTTGGATTGCCTGCCGGAGTGGATCCCGGCCAATAAGCGCATGAAACCGGCGCGGGTGGCGGCGGGGCCAGGCCTGCTCTGTCAGGCGTTGCGCATTGACGGATCCCACAACGGCTGGCGGCTGGAGCCGGTGGCCGTCGGCCAGGAAGGCATTTGGCTGGAGGGATCCCCTGCCTGGGAGGCACAGTTCCCCATTGTCCAGACCACCCGCATCGGCATTACCCGCGGTGCGGAGCTCCCGTGGCGCTGGTACATTAAGGGGCATCCGGCAGTGTCCTGCTACTAGAAGGGCAAGATGAACCCAAGCCCTGCGGGTCGCCAGTGGGGGAGCTTGATGCTTCTGGCTGCTCTGGCGCTTGGGGCAGCCTCACCTCTTTGGCGGCAGAAACCTGAATTGCGCTAGGGGTGCCGGTAGTCCTCAGATTGCAGCTGGCTTTTCGAAAGGGATTTGCGTAAGGATAGAGGGAGTGAGGGGTGCAACTCACCCTTGGGTGAGACAGGTTAAGCATGAATTGAATAGAGTTAGGGTTAAAGGCCCAGGACGGTGGTTCGGGGGCTTCTCCTTGCCCAATAGACGCTGGGGCGTGGCTGTCGGAAGGAAGGCAGCGGGGCAATTTCTGCCGGCTTTTAGGTAGTCGGTGTCAACATGAGGGGTTTGGGTTGCTGCCACTTCCCAGTTTGTGGAAGAGGATGAGCTGCACGATGCCACGACGGGTTTCCCCTGCGCTGCTCTCCCTGCCTGCACTCAGTGCCCTGGTGCTGGCCCTCTCAGCCTGCGGCCAGCTCTCTTCCTCGAATGTCTCTCCCAGCCTTGTTCCCCCTTCTACCCTGCAGCCAGTTTTCACGCCAACTCCCCTTGGTCTTTCCACCTTTGCCCTCACGCTCGAACAGGCCCGCCAATCGGGTTTGGCGGTGCCCAGCAACCGCATCGTTTTGCTGCTCCAAGAACAGGGATCCGATCTGGTGGCCCAGCTGCCGGCTTCTGAGGTGGAGCGCTGGCTGGCCCGCACCCCCACCTGGCCGGGGGTGGAAGGGATCGACCTGAGCATTAACCTGGGCAGCTATCGCCAGACTGCCAACGCGCCCCTGCGCCTGGGTCAACCAGCCACCTTCACCTTTACCGACCCGCCCGCTGGCGAAGCCGAGCTTAGGGCTGTCGCCTACCGGGGATCCACCACCTTGGCACAAGGAAAGGGATCCCTGACTCTTTCTGCCCGCTCTGGAAGCGCTGACAGCAGCAGTCGCCGCCTGAGCCTGCTGGTGCTCTCCGAGGTGGAAGTGCCGCTGCTGCACGCAGGGGCAGGGGTGC
>NZ_JANSIS010000003.1:116272-133414 GCF_047462135.1 Synechococcus sp. O70.2 | reverse complement strand
CGCCCGGCCAGCCGTTGTTGCTGTCGGGGGAAAATCTGGAGCGGGTGGAAAGCGTTCTTTTTGCCTCAGCCGCCAATCCGGAGCGCATCCTGAGGGGGGAAATTCGCTCGCGCAGCCGCAACAGTCTGACGGTGATGCCGCCAGCCTCTCTTTCCGGCACGGTCTGGGTGGCGGTGGCCGACGCTGAAGGACAAGGACTGGGAACCTGGGTTTACGAGTGGCCCACTCCCACCCCCACTCCTACGGCGGCCTTGGGCTGGCGAGTGGAGACCCTCCTCAATGGCCGCACCGCTGCGGCAGCCAAGCCGGAGGGCAGCAGCTCCGATAACGAAGGGGAGGCCGGGATCTTCCTGCAGCAGATCGGCGGCATTGCCGCAGACCCCGAGGGGTTCTTTTACTTAGCCGACCCGGCCCAGCACCGCATTTTCCGGCTTTCCCCCGAAGGGGAACTGGAGGTGTGGGCGGGCAGCGGCAAGGCCGGCCACCGGGATGGGGCGGCGGAGCAGGCCCAGTTTCACTCCCCCCAAGGGCTACTTTGGGATCCCAAGGGGGGGTTGTGGGTGGCCGACAGCGGCAACCATTGCCTGCGCTACATCAGCCGACAGCGGCGGGTGAGAACCTTTGCCGGCACTTGTTCAGCCGGCCACCGAGATGGAGAGCGCGACGAGGCGCAGTTTCGCGAACCCTTTGGCCTGGCCCTGGGTCTGGACGGCAGCCTTTACGTGGCCGATCGCGCCAACCGCCGCATCCGCCGCATCACTCCCACGGGCAAAGTGACGACGGCCGCTGGCACCGGCCAGCCGGGATCCGCCGATGGGCCGGCAGAGCAAGCCCAGCTTCTGGAGCCGACAGCTCTGGCAGTGGACAAGGCGGGTAACCTCTGGATTGCCGATAGGCATCGCCTGCGCCGGCTCTCTGCCAACGGACACCTGACCACCCTCTCCCAGGCGGAAGCAGGCTACCGCGATGGCCCTCTGGCGGAGGCCCGTTTTCAAACCCTTGCGGGGCTGGCCTTCGACAGTGCGGGGGTCCTCTGGCTGGCCGACCAAGACAACCGCCGCATTCGCCGTCTTCAGCCCAGCGGGCAGGTCTCTACCCTGGCCGGGGGGGATGAGCCGGGCTGGCAGGATGGCCCGGTGGTCTCAGCTCGCTTCCAGCGGCCTGGCTCTCTGCTTGCCTTGCCAGACGGCAGCTTGGTGGTGGCGGATGCTGGCCTGCCTGGCTTGCGGCGTCTTAGCCGCGTCGTCCCCTAGCCCGCCACTCCCGTTTCGAGGGGATCCTCCTAGCCGCCACGGTGGCGGGCCAGGGCCGCTTCGTAAGCCCGCCGACTGGCCTGCAGGGACTTTCCCAAATCCACCACGGGGCGGGGATAGTCTACCCCCAGCCGCACGCCAAACTGCTTTTGCTCAGCAGCGCTGAGGCGGTAGGGCTCGTGGATCTTGTCCCCCGGGATCCCGGCCAGCTCCGGCAGCCAGTGGCGTAAGTAGTGGCCCTGGGGATCGTAGTCGCGGGATTGCTTGGGAATGTGGAAGTAGCGAAAGCCGCGGGCATCGTTGCCCACGCCGGCGGTGTAGTTCCAGTTGCCGTAGTTGCTGGCCACGTCGTAGTCAATCAGCAGCGATTCAAACCATTCCGCCCCCAAGCGCCAGTCGATCCCCAGGTTCTTGGTGAGAAAGCTGGCCACATTCTGCCGCCCGCGGTTGGACATAAAGCCGGTGGCGGCCAACTCCCGCATGTTGGCATCCACCAGAGGGTAGCCGGTCTCGCCGCGGCACCAAGCCTGAAAGCGGTCCCAGTCCTGCTGCCAGGGGATGGGGATCCCTTGGATCCCCGAGGGACGAAACAGCTTGGCGCCATGCTTGGCCAGGATGAAGCGAAAGTAATCCCGCCACAGCAGCTCGAAGACCAGCCAGTAGGTGGATTCGTTGCGCACCCGCTCCTCCTCGTAGCGCTTGACTTCGGCATACACCGTGCGAGGAGAAAGGCAACCCAACGCCAACCAGGCAGAAAGACGCGAGCTGTCGTTGGGATCCAGCATGCCGTTGCGGGTTTCTTTGTAGACGCGCAGCCGATCCAGATCCCAGATGTAGATCTGCAGGCGCGCCTGGGCAGCGGTGCTGCCGCCGGTATAGACAAAGCGGGCGCGGGGATCCGGCGGCGGCAAGCTCAACCCCAGCTCCGCCAGAGTGGGCAGAGGGCCAGGGTCCAGCCCTGGCGGCAGGGGCGGCAGGGAGGGGATGGGCAGGGGAGCGCGAATGGCGGCCTTGGCTTCCACCTGCTGGCGGAAGCGGGTGAACACCTCCGGCAGGTCTGCCAGGGCAAAGGGGAGGTCAGCAGGATGGTAGAGAGTGTGGCCCCACTCCAGGTGCAGCGGGATCCCTAAGGGCTGAAGCGCTTGCTGCAGGGCCCTGGCAACCGCCTCCTCCTCCGTGCCCACCTCTTCGTGGGCATAGACAGCCTTCACCCCCCACTCCCGCGCCAGGGCCGGGATCACCTGCTCCGGCTGGCCTTGGCGGATGACCAGATCAGAGCCGCGGGCCCGAAGCTGCTGCCGCAGGTCAGCCAGGCTTTCCAGCAGGAACTGGGCGCGGAAAGGACCGGTCTTAGGAAAGCCAAAGGCCGTCCGGCCAAAGTGGCGCGGATCCAGGCAGTAGAGGGGAATGAGGAAGGATCCCTGCTGGCAAGCGCGCGTCAGCGGCTGGTGATCCAGTAGGCGCAAATCGGTGCGAAACCAAACCAGAACGGCCATTCTAGACGGATGGCGGCGCTTCCAGATCCCCTCGGCGTTTTCTCCTAGGGCGTCCCAGCTCCGGGCTGGGGACAAAATAGGGCACTTGGGCAGCCGGGATGTGGACAGGAGCCTTAGTGCGGGGGTGATAGGTTTGCCGGGCCGGACGGGGCCGCAGCAAGAAGGTGCCAAAGCGCGCCAGCCGCACGGATCCTCCTTCCGCCAGACATTGGCTGATGCTGTCTAGCATTGCCTCTAGGGCAGCGGCAGCCATTTTGACGGTCAGGCCATCCACTTGCGCAGCCATCTGGCGGGCCAACAAACGGCGATTTAAATGGGGAGAAGCCACAGCTACCTCCCAAAACGGCAAGATATTATAAGCTTCCCTAGCTCTACAACAACGGCGCCGAAGCTGGCTACCAAGCCGAAACACCAGCATAGGGAAGCCTGCTTGGCTGCCTCCAGAGCTTCAGCGAGCCTTCTCCTGCGTCGGGTTGGAATCGACCTCCTCCACCTCACTCTCGAAAAACCAGTGCCGCGAGCGGTCAGGAAATTCCAGGATATAGCCAATGCCACTGCCATCGACCACCCGACGCGCCAGGACCACGCCCTCCTTGCCCACCAGGGCGCTCACCTCTTCCTGCCCGCGATCGCGAATGGAGCGCACCCTAACTTTATCGCCAACTTTGATCACCATAGCAACAGGGGTAACCGCGAAGAGCTTCACCACTCAAGATGGTACGGCAAAAATGGCCACCCCTTTCCCGAAACTGGCCTGCGCCGGCCGACGCAGACGGCCATTGCTAAGATCGACAAGAGCGTTGTGCGCCGGGAAGACCGCCCCTGTGATTGCCCTGTCCCTAAAACCCGCCCATTGCTCCTGGAGCGTTATCAGCTTTCCCTCCACCCTCTACACTCAGCCGATTCTGGATCTGTTGGTTGCCAAAGTTCCTCCCCCCTGGAAGGCAGAGGTACGCCTGGGCCTGCAAGAAGCCATCATCAACGCTGTCCGCCATGGCAATGGTCTGGATCCCAACAAGAGGGTGATCGTCGAATACACCAGCTCCGAGCGCTTCTACCAGTGGCTAGTGCGGGATCAGGGATCCGGCTTCTGTCCCCAGCAAGAGCTGCAGCGCTGCCGCTGCGGCCTCTTGGAAACCGAGGAATCGGGCCGGGGGGTGCTCCTGCTGACCCAAATCTTTGACTTTGTGGAATGGAACGAGACGGGCAACCAAGTCTATTTGGCCAAGTTCATCTACCCCGGCTGCCGCGATCCCTGGATAGTCTAATACCACTGCCAAAACAGCTTGCCCCTCTGGAGAAGCCAGCGGCCCCGATCGGGGTAGGGAGCTTCAGAGAACTTCAGGGCAGTAGTGGCAAAGGCAAAGCGAGTGGATGACCAGCGGGATCCCGAAAGCTGAGGCAGCCAGGTTTCCAGTAAGCCTAAGGATCCATATCCATAACCCAGGTTGCGGTGAGGCAGGGGAGCCACCAGGCGGCGCCAGGCACGAGTGGCGCTCAAGGGGGGATCTGCCAGGGCCGCTTCCAGAGCCGCCAAAGACGAAGCCAGATAGGAATAGCCGTCCCGGTCAGCGTGATACACCTGGGCTAGCGGCGGCGGCTTTGGGATCGCGGGCAGGTTCTGAGGCACCAACTCTGCTAGGGGCTGGACTACGGGTTTGCTCCAGGCGGTGGCGACGCCGTGTTTTGTTGCCATCGACACCACCTGCCAGCCCTGCGCAATTGCCCGCTCATCCAGCGTCGGTGCCTCCGGCCTCTTGCCAACCCAGAGCCAGGCCGGTTTCCCATCCGCGGGTAGAAGGGCAAGGGCAAACTCTCCCGTTTCCGGCACCAGCCGCTGCCAGTCCAGGTCGACCTGGGCTGGCCCCCACTGACCCGGATCCAGCGGCAATCCCAGAAGGCGGAGGGGCTGCACCTGTCCCAGGCTCTGCCAAAAGACAGCCCAGTTGCGGCCAGACACCAGCGCCAGCGTCTCGTCGGGCAGCTGACCAATAACCTGGGGACGAAAAGCTTCGCTCCTAGGCAGGGCAAAGTTGGCAGGCGTATGCCAAAGGGCAGCCGTTTCTGCTAGCAAACCCTGAAAGCTCACCCCTAGCCCCAGCCCCACCGCCTGCAAGGTCAACCCTTCAGCGGAGGCCGGCTGCGGATTTTGCCAGAAGGCCCAACCTACCTGCGCCGGTGGCAGCGCCTGGATGACCTGCCGAAACTGCGGCTCGGCCATGAGCGACAGCTGCGGCACCTGCCAGGCATCGATAGCGGCGCGAAGGGCTGCTGCCTTCTCCGCCAAAAGCACGTAGCGCTCCCCGAAAAGGGCTGCCGCAAACCCCGGCAACCCTGGCAGCGGACTGGAAACTACCTGGATGCCCTTGTAGGTGTCCACCTGGACCGGCAGACCGGCCAAACTCTGCCGCTCCCACAACAGGTTGAGCTCAAACTGCGCCAGCGCCGGCTTGCGGATTTCCAGGGCAACCAAGGTGCCCCACTCCGGCAAGCTGGCCAAGAGGGTGCTTTTTCCCAGCCAGGGCTGCACCTCCCGCTCGAAATTCAGGGATCCCCCCGCCAAGAGGGATCCCAGCCATCCTGGACCTTCGCTGGAGAAAAATTTGCGCCACTGCTGGCGGGTAGCGCGTCGTTGGGAGGCGGGGGTTGCCGCTTGCCAGAATGCCTGCAGATTTTCCAGGGGAACAGCTAGCAGCAGCAGCGCCTGGGTGGAGCGGGGGGCCAGGCCCACAATCGGCGGCAGCTCATGGCGAACCAGCAACAAGGCCAGCGGACTTTGGGTGAGCAGCCAAGCGATTACCCACACGCTCATGGCCGCCAGCAGGCCCAGACCAATTAGGATGCCGCGCCGGAGTTGCCCTTGTCCCATACCTCCATCCCCAGTCTGGAATAGACGCTGTCTTGCCGCAAAGCCGGCAGTTAGCACCGCGTAACCATCTTACCTGGGAGGGGAAGTTGGCTCCCCTTGCTTGCCGTTAACCGCCACCTATAAAGAGTTTCCTGGAACAGCGGTGCGCTGACCCATGCTGAGGGGGGCGTGTTGGGCGGGCGCTTTTCCTTGAGGCTGGGGCAAGGCTAAGATAGCGGGAAAGGTTGTGTTACCAGCCGGCTCATGCCCCTTGCCTCTGAGACTGACTCCTCGCAGCAAGCTGCGCCAGCGCAAGCGCCCACGCGGCCGCCCAATCCAGAGTTTCCCTACGAGGTCGAGATGACCTTGATGGAGCACCTGGAGGAGCTGCGCCGCCGCCTCTTGGCCAGCCTCATTGCTGTGGGCCTGTGCATCGTCGCCTGTTTTCTGGGGGTAAACCGCCTTGTTGCTTTTCTGGAGGTGCCAGCCCAGGGGGTAACCTTCCTGCAACTGGCGCCGGGCGAGTACTTCTTCGTCTCCCTCAAGGTAGCGGCCTATGCCGGCTTGCTCTTGGCCACGCCCTTTTTGCTCTACCAAATCGTCCGCTTTGTGTTGCCAGGGCTAAGCGTCAAGGAGATCAGGCTGCTGGGACCGGCGGTGCTGGGATCCAGCCTCTTGTTTGTGGCGGGCTTAGCCTTTGCCTACTACCTTCTCATTCCGGCAGCGCTGAACTTCTTTATTCGCTATGGGGAAGGGGTAGTGGAGCAGGCATGGTCCATCGATCGCTACTTTGAGTTTGTGCTGCTGTTGATGTTCAGCACTGGCTTGGCCTTTCAGGTGCCAATTCTGCAGGCACTGCTGGGGGCTTTGGGGCTGGTAACTGCCGAGCAGATGCTCAAGGGCTGGCGCTACGTCGTTGTGGCTTCAGTGGTGGCGGGGGCCATTCTTACCCCTTCCACGGATCCCCTTACCCAGAGCCTCCTAGCCGGCGCGATCACGTTCCTGTACGGGTTGGGCGTTTTGCTGGTGAAGCTACTGGGTCGGTGACACGGGCGCTGGCTTGGGCAGCCTGGCTTCCCCGTGCGGGGAAAGCGGTTTGACCTTGGAAAGAAAGATGGACAAGCTCTACCTGCTCACCAAAATCCTTAGCGGTAACAGTCGAGACTGCAGCCCTGGTTAGGGCTGGAATACCAGCCTTTGGCAACAGCCGCACCCTTTGGCCAGCAGAAAGGCTCATTGGGGCAGAGGGAAAGTTTGTCCAATTTGTCTATCCCGGCAGGGGATCCGCCCCGCCCCTACCCTAGCTCAGGCGAGGGGGGTAGCTAGCTATGCGCCCCTAGTGTAAGGGGTGTGGGCAACAGTTGGCTGCTGTTTTCCATCTTCAGTAGCTGCTGCAGGGCCTTGGCCAGCGGGGACAGGCAGCAAAGCTTCCTACTGCTGCTCGCTGCCGAAGAGGCTGCTGCTGCAGAAGCGGATTTTCTGAACTTTCAAGAACGAGTTCTTGACCTCAGGGCTTCTATGCTTTCTTGGAGTTTTTGCCCCAAAACAAACCCCTATCCTGCTAGAACCTACGATCCTTCCTATCCAGTTGGCAGTTACTGGGACAGCACGATAGCAGACTCCAGTTGGCGACACCCAGCACCTCTGCAAGGGCAGGTGGAGGCTGAGGTAGCCATCATTGGGGGCGGGTTCACAGGGCTTTCGACAGCCCTGCACCTAGTCCGCGATCACGGCATTTCCGCCTGCCTGCTGGAGGCGGGATCCCTGGGCTGGGGGGCCTCGGGGCGTAATGGCGGTTTCTGCGGCGTGGGGGCAAGCTGCCTGACTCACGCCCAGATGGTACGGCGGGTAGGGCTAGCGGAGACGGAGCGCTACTACCGGGATCAATGGCAGGCAGTGGAAACCGTCCAAGAGCTGGCTGCTACCGAGGGCTTTTCCCTGGATGCCCAGGGCCAGGGCTGGTACGCGGTGGCCCATCGCCCCAGTGCTTGGCAGGAGTTGGAGGCGGAATACCAGATCTACACCCAGGTGGCCGGCTACCCCGTTCAGCTCCTTAGCCCCAAAGAGCTGCGGGAGCGGGGCTTCGACAGTCGGGAGAACTACGGCGCTCTCCACATTGGCATTGGTTTTGGCCTCAACCCCCTCAAGCTTACCCAGGGGCTAGCTCAGGCTGCCCGCCGGTGGGGAGCCCAGCTATACAGCGCTAGCCCGGTTATCGCCTGGGAGAAAGTGGGATCCTACCACCTTTGCCATACGCCGGGGGGGACGGTGCGGGCGCGCCACCTGGTGATTGCCACCAACGGCTACACGCCAGCCCACCTCTATCCCCAACTGGCGGGATCCCTGCTGCCGGTGCTTTCCAACATTGTGGTGACTCGTCCCCTGACGCCAGCGGAGCAAAAAGCTCAGGGCTGGTGGGATCCGACCCCTGTCTACGACACGCGGCGGCTTCTGTTCTACTACCGTCTCTTGCCCGATGGGCGGCTGCTGTTTGGGGGGCGGGATGGCACCTGCGACGACCCAGCGCAACGGCAGCGCCTGCAAGCTTGGATGGTGCAGCGGCTCTACCGCCTCTTTCCCGCCTGGGAGGGGGTGGAGATTGAGTACGCCTGGAATGGCTTGGTTTGCCTCTCCCGCCAGCTTCACCCTCACATCGGCCCTTCGCCAACGGATCCCAGCCTGTGGTACGGCCTAGCCTACCATGGCAGCGGTGTGGCCACAGGGGTGTGGGCGGGCAAAATCTTGGCTCAGGATATCGCCGGTAATCGACCCCAGATCAGTGCCCTCTTTCGTCAGCCGCCGCGGGTTTTCCCTTTCCCTGGCTTGCGGCTTCACTACCTGCGGTTGGGGTATCTTTGGTGGCAGTTGATAGACGGCTAGCTTCCCCAAGAGTGCGCGAGAAGCTCCTGGGCGCTGCCACCGCCCTGTCGTAATCTAGTCCTAGCCTGGCCCGAGAAAGTCCCCTAGCTTCTCGCCTTTTGGTTCTTATTCCCCTGAGGTGCCTCGTGCTGTCCCCATCTTGGCCTGAACAGGACTCTCTCCCCCTGAAGCCAACAACTAGCCGCCAACAACGGCCCTCCGCCGGGGGGCAGCGGCTGGGGTTTGCTCTGCTGCTTGGCCTGCCTGCTATGTTTTTGCCCTGGCCTGCCTTTGCCCAAATTGCCGGATCCCTGCTCAATCCTCTGGTGGCTGCCTGGATTCGCTCTGAGGTGCAGCAGGTGGACAACTTGCAGGTGCAAATTGCCGGTTCCGACGCCCAGATTCTCAAGGGTCAGATCCCTCAAGCTCAGGTCTCAGGAGACAACCTCATCTACCAAGGCTTCCAGATCAGCCATCTGCGGCTGCGGGGCCAAGATATTCGCCTCAATGTGGGGGAAGCTATTCAAGGGCGCAGCCCCCTGCGGCTGTTGGCCCCTGTGCCAGTGCAGGTAAGCTTGCGCCTCACGGAAGCAGACTTGAATCGCACCCTTCAGGCTCCCCTCATCCAGTCGCAACTGGCCCAAGCGCGGGTGCAACTGCCCTTTGGAGAGCAAACGGTTCCCTTTTTAATCCGCCAGCCCCAGGTTGCCCTAGAGCCAGGGCGGCTGCGCATCCGGGCCCAACTGGTTACTCCTGAGGGGGCGGAGGTGCCCGTTACGGTGCTGACTGGGCTGCAGGCTCAGGGCCCTAGCCAGTTGCGGCTGGTTAACCCTGTGTGGATAAGTAAAGGTCAGGAGATCCCTATCCCCGGCCTGGCGGATTTTCCCATCCAGTTGGATCCAGGTGTGCGCATTGATCGCTTGGAGCTGCAGCCCGGCCAGATCCTCTACGAGGGGATGTTGGTTATCTACCCGGAAGCGGCAACGCCACCCCGGGGGTAGTTGCTGCCGCTGAATTCTCTCCCCCGCAAGCTGCAGGTAGCCAGATACCACTTGACCAAGTTGAGGGCAGCGTTGAAACTACCCTATAACCGAGCTGGCCCCGGCCACACCTATTGCCCCAATCCCTCCTCTCCAACTTCTCAAGGTAGGGTGACGCCTGTTCTCTGGGCCGGTGAGCCAATGATGGACGTAGGCAACAAGGCACGCCATGACACCCAAGGTCGTGGCAAAGGCTACCCCCAGAAGTGCCTTGTTCTCGAAAATAGCGCTGGCTACTGCTCCCCAAAATAGAAGAGTCCTCCCTACCCCTGCCACGAGAGCCAAAAGGGCAAGCAGAGCAAAGGCTCTCAACCAAGCGAGTGGTCTGGGTAGCCAAACAGGCCAGCGCACAGAGACCTCCCAGAGAGTAAGTCGCCCAGCTTAGTCTTGCCCCAGCTTGTGTTCTCACTCAGCCGAGCTAGGGATCCCTGCCCATTCCGGCTGCCCGGGGCGCCGCCACTGCTCCCACCAAGCCAGCACCGATTCCGATGGACTAGCGTCATGGCTGCCGTTAGCAGGAGGCGGTGGCGGCCAGCTGACAGACGTGGGGATTAGGCAACTGGGGGGGAGAGGTCGCAGGTTGCGGTAGTGGCTGCTGCGGATGGCTAGGATCTCCTGCTGGACAACCTCCAGGGGCTCGCCCAGCTGGAGCAACAGGTGACTGCACAGCCCCAAGCTGGCCTCAAATTCCGGGTGGACGACTTCTCTAGCCCCCAACTGGTAGAGCTGTTCGATGTCCTCTTCGTGAGTGGCCCGCACCACTACCTCCAGGTGGGGCGCCAGTTCTAGCGCCTGTTTGAGGCAGAGGCGGGTGCTTAGACGATCTGGCAAGGCAATGACCAGGGCGTGAGCTTGGTTCAGGCGAGCTTTCTCCAGCACCAGGGCGCTGGCAGCATTGCCGTAGAGGTAGGGGATCCCCTGCGAGCGCAGCTGTTGGATGACCTGTTCCGAGGAGTCAACTACCAAAAGGGGATGGCGACGGGCCTGCAGAATGCGCACCACATCCTGCCCCACCCGACCGTAGCCACACACCACCACGTGGCCCTCTTGAGGAGCCCTGGCATCCAGGTCGCGAGGCCGCTCGTCTGCTGCTAGCCAGCGAGACAAGAAGGGGATCCCTTGCAGTTTCCTCAGCAGCCCCGGCGCGCCCTTAAGCAAAAAGGGAGTGACAAGCAAGGTAACAGCAGTGGTGCTGACAATGAGCAAATACAGCTGCCGCGACACCAGTCCCAGGGCCTGCCCCTCGCTGGCCAGGACAAAGGAAAACTCGCCAATCTGAGAAAGGCCCAGCCCTACCAACACCGCCGCCGGGAGGGGGTAGCCAAACAGCCCAGCCAGAGGCGCCACCAGGCAAAACTTGCCCACCATCACTAGCCCCACCAGCCCCAGAATCAGCGTCAGGTGGTCAGCAATGAAGCGGGGATCGATGAGCATGCCAATGGCAGCAAAAAAGAGGGCAGCAAACACATCCCGCAAGGGCTCTACGTAGGCCAGGGTTTGGTCGGCGTATTCCACTTCCGAAATCATCAGCCCCGCAATGAAAGCCCCGATCTCGCTGGAAAGGCCCAGCCGCTCGGTTAGGAGAGCAATCCCCACGCAGAGGCTGATGACCCCCAGTAGGAATACCTCTTTGTTCTCCTGCTGGGCCAATAGCCGCAGCAAGGCGGGCACCAGCCAAATACCCCCCAGCACTGCTCCTACTGCCACCAGGCCAATTTCCGCTACTGACTTAGCCAGGGATCCCGCCAGCTTCGGCAGGGGAGCATCCAAAGCTGGCAACACCGCCAGCATTAGCCCTACCGCCAAATCCTGCACGATCAAGATCCCCAGCATGGCCTGGGCCTGGGGCGTGCCCATCTGGTTGGTCTCGGTGAGGCTTTTGAGCACCACCGCCGTGGAAGACAAGGAGAGCACCGCCCCCAAAAAGATCCCCTGCACCGGCGTCAGCCAGCCACTGGCCACTGCCAGCACCGCTGTGACTGCAATCGTTAGGCCAATCTGCAAAAGGCCGCCGCCTAGAGCAATCCCGCGCACTTGGCGCAGTTCTTTGAGGGAAAACTCCACCCCCAAGGTAAACAGCAAAAAGGTCACGCCAAACTGGGCCAGGGTTTCCACCTGCACCACCTCTTTAATCCACCCCAGCCCTGTTGGCCCCACTAGGATCCCGGCTAGCAAGTAACCCAAAAGCACTGGCTGCCGCAGCAGTGCCGCTAGAAGCCCTCCTGCTGCCGCTGCCGCCAGTACTGTGGCAATGTCCAGAATCAGGCGAAAGTCTTCCTGCACAGGGACACCCACCCCGAAATATGAACTTTTGTAGCCGATCCTGAGGGCTCTTCCACGATACTGCTTCCCTCAGCCGCGTGGACAGATCCCCGCGCACTCCAGTCCAGCAGGGGTAGCCCCGGGGGAGAGCGGCCAAAATTTTTGTTAAAGGTTACCTAGAAAACCTCAAAACCGTAGCTTATAATACGAAATGAAGAAATCGTTCATCCTCTGGCGGGCTCAAGAGCAACCCCACAGCCAGAGGACGGAAGTAGGGAGCTATCCCGAAGGAACGCGCCTCAACCCCTGTAGCTGTTTGCAAAATATCCCAGCTCACCTCTCACCTTGGGAGGTGAAGGGGATACCAACAACTCTCAACTTTGGAGGCGAAGATGATGAAACTCTCTTACCGTGGTGTCGGTTACACCTTCTCACCGGCGACCGTGACCGTTTCCCCTGGCAAGGTGGGGGGCCGTTATCGAGGGCTGGACTGGCGGTTCCGCCACCTAACCAAGCCGCTGGTTTTGTCCACCAACTTGGACTTTCTCTACCGGGGAGTAGCCTATCGTCCCAAAGCGGCTGAGGCAGTGGCTCAAGAGATTCCAGCAGTAGCCTCCGAGGCGGCAGCAACCCCTGGCCGTTCCCACGTTTTGGATGAGCTAGCTCGTCGGCTGATGGCGGGCCACCAACGCGCTATTCGAATTCGGCAGCAGGCGATGCTGGTACGCGGTACGGAGCGGGTTGGCCTGCACACCAATGTGCGCAACTTCTGGAACCGTATCCAAGGGAAAGTGCACCCCACCTTCCGCTTGACCTACGACCGTACGCGAGTTAGCATGAGCTAAGCTCCAGGCAAGTGCTTTGGGGGGATCCTCAAAGAGGCCCCTTGCAAGAGGCGCCAGAAGTCTTCCTGCTGCTAGCAGGGAGAAAGGCGCTGTTTTTTGTATCTCTTTGTATCTCTCAGACTCGCGAGGAGGAGCCTAGTAACCTCCGCGGGGTCAAGAAAACTGGCTCTCCAAGGCTATAATGCCCTAGTGAGCTTTTGGGATTCTGTCTGTCTCAACTCGAGCAGCCTCTAGTTATTCATGCGCCCAATGCCTTGGATTTTGGCCCCAGTTTTGCTCCTAGGGGTAGGTCTAGCGGCCTACGTGCTGACTGCTCGCAAGTATCGCTCTCCTGAGTCGGTAGCCCGCGCCTACGACGAGTGGACGCGGGACGGGATCCTGGAGTTTTACTGGGGCGAACACATCCACCTGGGCCACTACGGATCCCCGCCGCGGCGGAAAAACTTCATCCAGGCTAAGCACGACTTTGTCCATGAGATGGTGCGCTGGGGGGGGCTGGATCGGCTGCCGCCGGGGTCAACAGTGCTGGATGTGGGCTGTGGCATTGGCGGCAGCTGCCGCATCTTGGCTCGCGACTATGGCTTTGTGGTAACCGGCATTACCATCAGTCCGCAGCAGGTGAAGCGGGCCCAAGAGCTCACCCCTCCTGATCTGCCTGTGCGATTTCAGGTGGCCGACGCCCTCGACCTCCCCTTTCCCGACGCCAGCTTCGATGTCGTCTGGTCCATTGAGGCCGGCCCCCACATGCCAGACAAGGCCCGCTATGCTAGCGAGATGCTGCGGGTGCTCAAGCCAGGCGGCATTCTAGTGGTGGCGGACTGGAACCAGCGCGACGACCGCCAAAAGCCCCTCAACTTTTGGGAGCGCTTGGTGATGCGGCAGTTGTTGGATCAGTGGGCGCACCCTGCTTTTTCCAGCATCGAAGGCTTTGTGGAAGCGCTGGAAGCCACAGGGCTGGTAGAGGGAGGAGTGGAGACTGCCGACTGGACCCAAGAGACTCTTCCTTCTTGGTTAGATTCCATCTGGCAGGGGGTTGTCCGGCCGGAGGGGTTGCTAAAGTTTGGCTTGGTGGGCCTGATCAAGTCGCTGCGGGAGGTGCCCACCTTCTTACTCATGCACCTGGCCTTCAGTACCGGCCTCTGCCGCTTTGGCATGTTCCGAGCCGTGCGAGCGGCCACGCCAGCTAACTCGAGTTGCGTGGAGGCAGTGGCCTACAGCACCTGACTACCCAAGTGGGAAATGACAGCCCTTGCTTCCCCTTTAGATACCTTGGAAGCCTTCTACGATGTGGTGATTGTCGGCGGAGGCATCACGGGTCTAACCCTAGCCTGTGCCCTCCGAGCCTCCGGCCTGCGTTTAGCCCTCGTTGAGGCCCAGTCGTCTGAGGCTGTTCGGCAACGCCCCCTGGCCTACGCCCTTTCGCCCCTGTCAATCCGCATCTTCCGGTCAATTGGCGTGTGGGAGGCCCTAGCTCCCCACATTACCCCCTTTGCCCAAGTCATTTTGACAGACGCCGACGCTCCCCAGCGGGTGACGTTTAGACCGGAGGATGTGGGGGAAACAGCAGTTTTCTACTGCGGCGAACATGCCTGGCTGCAGCAGGTGCTCCAGGAGCAGGTGGCTGCGGATCCCTGCATTACCTGCTACTACGAAGCCAGGGTGGAGCGAGTTACCTACAGGAAAAGCGCGGCTGAGGTGGAGCTGACAACAGCCCAAGGTCAGCGCCGACTGGCAACCTCGCTGGTAGTAGCCGCCGATGGTCTGCGCTCCCAGGTACGGCAGTGGGCAGGGATCCCGAGCGACGGCTGGGACTACTGGCAGTCGTGTATCACTGCCCTGGTGGCCCCTGCCCAAGACCACCAAAACATCGCCTACGAACGCTTTTGGCCTGCTGGGCCCTTTGCCATCCTGCCCTTGCCTGGCAATCGCTGCCAGGTAGTTTGGATCTTGCCCCATGAGCAGGCCAAAGCCACGCTGGCTCTTTCTCAGGCTGACTTCTTGGCCGAGATGCAGCGCTACTATGGTTCCCAGGGCGGCTGCCTGACCTTGCTGAACCCGCCTCAGCTCTTCCCCGCTCGTCTGCGCCAGAGTCGCCGCTACTATCAGCACCGCTTGGCCTTGGTGGGAGATGCGGCTCACCACTGCCATCCGGTGGCTGGCCAAGGGCTAAACCTCGGTATCCGCGATGCTGCCGCCCTGGCCCAAGTGTTGCTGGAGGCTCGCAGGCGGCAGGAGGATCTGGGGGATGTTAGAGTCCTGCGGCGCTACGGCCGCCGTCGCCGTTGGGAAAACTGGGTGGTGCTGCTCTTTACCGACCTGCTCACCCGCACCTTCTCCAACTCCTACTGGCCCGTAGTGGTTGGGCGGCGCTGGGTTCTCCGGGGGATGATAGTTTTCCCGCCACTGCGGCGCTTTCTGCTGCGCCTGATGACTGGCCTGTGGGGGAGTCCTCCCTACAACCCCAGCTCCTCCTTGGCTTTTTGAGCTGCCCAAAGCACCTCCGCATCCTCGACCTGCAACCGGTTGGGCTTGGCAATCTCAGCGTAGAACTTTTCGTCGTAGGGGCGGGTTCGCACCACCACCGGCATGGGTACAGCATGGCCAAGGATCAGGGGCTGCTGCTTCGAATCCAGCTTAACTAGCACCGTCTTCAGGTTCTGGTTGCCTGCCACTCGTGGGAGCACGGCCTTGACGACAGGACAAGTGCAGCTTGTAGGTGTCCTGCGGCTCAGGGCGAAAGCGCAGCTGACTAACCTGCTGCAGGGGCAGCCCTGGCTGCATCGGGATGGTGAGGGCAGAGTTGGTGCTGAAGCGCAAGAGCTCCTGCGGTTTAAGCAGCAGCTCGCTGCCCTACCCTACACGTCGAAAACGACCGCTGTCAGCGGCTCCAACTGAACCGTCAGCCGTTGTTCAAATTGCAGCCAAATGCGTCCTGCTGCCCAGGGGCTGGCTGAGAGGAGACCCACTGCAGCAACTCCCTTGGCAGTGACCCAACCTGCGGATCCGTTGCCCTCATGAACCCTCTACGCTGGAGCCCTCAACAATTGCAACTAGGGATCCTCAACAGATGTGAGGATCCCTTCTCTGCCTCAAGGAGGGGGAAGATTTCCCACCCACCGTACCCCCCTGAAACGCTGGCATTACTAGAGAGAACCTCGACAAGGTAGGTGATGGGAAATCAGTCGACGCGCTCCAGCTTGATGTTGTGGTGGCCCAACTTGATCTCAAACTGATCTCCGGGCTTGAGGCCCATTTTCTTTGTATAGGCGGCCCCAATTAGGATGTTGCCGTTCTTATGAACCGAAACCCGGAAGGTAGGAGCGCGACCGCGGGAACCGTTCTCATCACTGGTACCGAGATCTACCCCAATAGCCTTGAGCAAGGCGTTGTTGAACTGCATCAGATTTACTCGCTCCTGCCCGTTCTTGGTATAGGTGACGTAACCGCAAGCGCGAGCTTTCTCCTTGGGATCTGCGTTTCCCATGGAGGTTACCTTGTCGAGGAGCTCTTGGCCAGTGAGTGGCTTCGGCTTTCCGGTCGTAGTCATATCCAGCGCGTTTAAGGACAACAGTTAGTGTAGCCAAAAACAAATAGCGATTGCAATAGAGTTGCCTTCAGCTCTTTCTTATCTTGTTAGACTTGTTAGAAGGGATAAGTTTGGCAACCGAGTAGGATCTAAGGAGGCGGGTGCGCAAAGCCGCAGTAGTGAATTCTGTCTAGGGGACGGAGCCTGTAGAGTTGGGTTGGACTTTTGCAAAGAGGGGTTCTCCGCAGGCAAGCCATAGGCTTGCAAGTGCTGTTCTCAGCTAGGTCTACTGTCGGAGTACTAGCGCCTTTGGGCGAGGGATTTGTGTCGCTGGCAGGAGGCAAAAGTAGGGAAACTGGAAGCAAGGCTGTTTGAGTGTTCACTGATATGGATCTCTTTTGGTCGGGGCGGCGTCTTTTGGTTGGGGTGAGCGGGGGAATTGCAGCCTACAAAACGGCAGCCTTGGTGTCAGCTCTGGCGCAGCAGGGGGCAGAAGTAAGGGTGGTTTTAACCAGAGCCGCCGAGCAGTTTATCTCCCCGCTGACCTTTGCTACCCTGTCCCGTCAGCCAGTTTTTACGGATGCCGAGTTTTGGCAAGCTACGCGGGGGCGACCGCTGCACATCGAGCTGGGGGAATGGGCCGAGGCTCTCCTGATTGCGCCGCTTTCGGCCAACACCTTAGGCAAGCTAGCCCAGGGGCTGGCGGACAATTTGCTCACCAATGTGGTTTTGGCTTCCCGCGGTCCGGTGGCCTTGGCGCCGGCCATGAATACACACATGTGGAAGGCTGAGGCGGTGGCGGAGAATTGGCAGCGACTGCAGCGGGATCCCCGCTTTTGGGCCTTGCCTACTGCCAGTGGCCGCCTGGCCTGCGATGCGGTGGGGGAAGGACGGATGCTAGAGCCGGAGGTGTTGCAGGAGTACGTGCGGGCTTTGTTTTGGACAGGGGGGAAAAAAGATTGGCAGGGCAAGCGGGTGTTGGTGACAGGGGGGGGTACACGGGAGCCCATTGA
>NZ_JANSIS010000003.1:0-116262 GCF_047462135.1 Synechococcus sp. O70.2 | reverse complement strand
CCGCCCCCCGCGCCCGCCGCCCGCCCGCCGCGCCGCGGCGGGGGCCCACGGGAGCCCATTGACGCCGTGCGTTTCATCGGCAACCCGGCCAGTGGACGGATGGGGGTGGCGCTGGCGGTGGCTGCCGCCTGCCGAGGTGCCAAGGTTACCCTGGTGCACGGGCCACTGGGGATCCCCTTTGATCCAGCACCCTTCGCCATTCGGGCCATCCCTGTGCAGACAGCAGCCCAACTGGAGCAGGTTTTGCAGGCCGAGTTTCCCCAGGCCGATCTCCTGTGGATGGCAGCAGCGGTGGGGGATGTGCGACCTGTGCAGACCTACACGGGCAAGCTGGCTAAGACTGAGCTGCCGTCGCTGCTGGCTTTGGAACCCGTCCCTGATCTAGTGGCAGCTTTGGCCCGCCAGCGACGTCCCGGCCAGCGCCTGATTGGCTTTGCTGCCCAGAGCGGGGATCCCCTCCCCCTAGCCCGCAAGAAGCTCCAGCAAAAAGGGCTAGACGCCATCGTAGCCAACCCCATTGACCAGCCGGAGAGCGGCTTTGGCAGCAGCCACAACCAAGGCTATTGGATCCCGCGTCAGGGAGATCCCGAGCGGCTCCCCCTGGCTCCCAAGGCTACCCTGGCCCATCGGCTGCTGGATCTGGCCCTGCAACTGGACCTAGGCTGAAAGCTACCTCTGGCACTCCTCGTTTTGAGAGGCTGGAGAGAGCTCCTGGCAGGGGAAGCTCAGCAGCCCCTATCCGCGCCTCCCCAGCAACGGCTAGACTGCTTCGGGAGATGTCCAGACGGTGGCTTTTGTTTTGGGCAGTCCTATTTTCCGCAAAGTCTCAAAGCTGCAGCGGCAGCCACTTTATCTGAAACTGGAACTAGCTATTGGTCTTCATCTTTGGAGCTATGACTCTGGCGGATACCAATTTCCCGGCTCGTTCTGCAGCAGGTTGGCAGCAAGTCCTAAACGTCTTGCCGTTTCTGCTGCTGGCGGGGGTTCCCCTCTCCTGGATAGGCCACCTTCGGGGTTGGGATCCCAACCTAATCTTCCTCTGCGCCGCTTTGGCAGTGGTGGCTTTGGCCAAGTTTACCGGCCAGGCCACAGAAGAGATTGCTGCCTTGACGGGGCCGACGATTGGGGGGCTGGTCAACGCCACCTTTGGCAATGCCACCGAGCTCATCCTCGGCCTGGTGGCCCTGCGGGCTGGCCTAGTGGAGGTGGTCAAGGCTTCCATCACTGGCGCCATCATCAGCAACCTGCTCCTGGTGGCTGGCTTGGCCATGCTTCTGGGCGGGATCAAGTTTCGCGAGCAGAGCTTTCGGCCTGAGGTAGCGCGCATGAACGCCTCAGTAATGAACCTGGCGGTGGTGGCGCTGATCCTACCCAGCGTGGTTACCTATGCCGATGCCAATTTGGGCGAGATCTCGATTCAGGAGCTCTCGACGGCAGTGGCTCTGGTGTTGCTAGTCGTCTACGGTCTCACCTTGCTCTTTTCCCTCAAAACCCACAGCTACCTCTACAGCATTCACGAAGCTGAAGCCGCGGAAGAGGAAGCTGCCGCCCGTCTTGCCCCCAATCCGGTTCTGCAGGCAGAGGGATCCATCCCCCAGATCTTGACGGCCTCGTCGGAGCAAAGTCGGCTGTGGCCCTGGGTGCTCGCTCTTTTGGGGCTAACAGTGCTAGTGGCCCTTGAGTCGGAGTTGCTGGTGGATACCCTAGAGACCGCCCTCGAGCAGTTGCAAGTCACGCCTCTGTTTATGGGGGTGATCCTGCTGCCAATCATCGGCAATGCGGCCGAACACGCGACGGCAATCACAGTGGCCTTGAAAAACAAGATGGATCTCTCCTTCTCGGTGGCCCTGGGCTCGACGATGCAGATTGCCCTGTTCGTGGCTCCTCTCTTGGTGCTGGCCGGTAGCCTTCTCGGCCAACCGATGAACTTTAACTTCGGGCCAGTGGAGTTGGTGGCAATTGCCGTCTCCGTGCTGCTGGTTAACTCCGTTACCAGCGACGGGCGTTCCAATTGGCTGGAGGGGCTTTTGCTCTTGGCCACCTATGCCATTCTTGGGATTGCCTTTTTCTTCTTGGAGTAACTGCGCCTGCTGGTAGACAAAAAACCCAGCTTTGTCCCTCAAGAGCGCTCCCTCCCGCTCAAGGGGTTGGGCCGACTTCTACTCATCCCCAATGATTTCTGGCTGGGTCAGCTCATCCGACATCTCGATGATGGCGCGGCGAATGGGCTTCATCCAGCCTTCTTCGACATCGTCGGGATCCTCATAGCGGCGACGCTTGGCACGATTAGCCACCTGCACGGTAATGCGATAGCGATTTTTGGAAGCGTTAATCAATGCCTCTACCCGACGCATGAGCTCGTCGTTGTCAATGGCCAAGTGAGGGTTGCGGGACACCATAGTTGGAGTCTTCCTGTTCCTGAGTAAATCGTAGCGTAAGGGGGCCGAGTAGACTGGCATAGAAGTCCCAAGCTTAGAACCCGCGACCTGCTGACTTGCGCACTGCAATGAGGCTACTGCTGGTGCCTAGGGAAATTCCCATCCCCAACAGCAAAAGCGGTAAGAACCAAGCCTTCAGGGGATCCGAACCTGCCTGGAACACTTTGATCAAGGGCAGGGCAATGAGCTGCTCCAGCGCCTCCTGCAGCAACTGACGGGATCCCACAACTAAGCCCCAAGCCCCCAGGGCACTGATCAACCCAAACAGGCAGCCCTGCAAAACAAAGGGCAGGTAGATCCAGGCTGCCGTTGCCCCCACCAGCTGCATCACCTCAATCTCCCGCCGCCGGGCGATGACGACAAGGCGAATGGTAGTGGTGGTTACAGCCACCGCGGCCAGGGTCAGCACCCCAAGGATGCCCAGGGAGCCCAGCCGCAGCAGCTCCTGAAGCTGGGCCAGTTCCTCCACAACACGGCTGCCGTAGTATACCTCGTCCACCCCTTCCAGGCGACGGATCTGCTCAGCCACTTGAGCCAGGGTTGCGGCAGAATCCGCCTTGACCCGCAGGGTATCTACGAGGGGGTTTTCTCCCAACTGGGTTTCCAGGGCCGCCTCATCTTGGATCCCCATCTCCAGCAAAAGGTCGCGCCAGGCCTGCTCTTTGGTGATCACCCTCACCGCTTCTACATGAGGCAGTCGGGCAACTTGCGGCTCCAGCTCCACCCCTCGGCGCCCCGGCTCTAGATAAACGGAGATCTCCAGTTGTCCTCCCAGGGAGCGCACCGTCGCCTCCACGCCCCAAGACAGCTCCACGCCGATCCCGACCAAAAACAGCAACACCAACAGGGTGCTGATCGCAGCCCAGTTCAGCCAGCCCCCCCGCCGCAACCCCAAAAGGGTCTCCTGCAGGAGATAGCGGATCTTATAGAGAAATGGCATGCTGCCTACCGCCACCTGAACCCAGCTTGGGATTCCAGCCCTCTGGAGCGCCGCCTTGCGCTGGGAATCCCGGCAGCTCCTCAGCCCATATCATACAGACGTCCTCCTTCTATGCGCACCACCCGGTGGCCGGCCCGCTCCACAAGATAGGGGTCGTGGCTGGTCATGATGACAGTCACCCCAAAAGAATTGAGCCGCTCCAAAATCTGAAGGACCAACAGCGAGTTTTCCGGATCCAGGTTGCCCGTTGGCTCGTCTGCTAGCAGCAGCACCGGCAGGTTGACAATGGCACGGGCCAGGCTGAGGCGCTGCTGTTCTCCCCCTGAAAGTTCGTGGGGAAAGCGATCCTCCTTGTCAGCCAGCCCCACCATCTTCAGGGTTGGCCCGAGGCGGCGGCGAATTTCTGCTGGGGAGAGCCCTTGGGCGCGCAGGACAAAGGCCACGTTTTCCGCTAGGGTGCGATTGGCCAACAGGCGATACTCTTGAAAGACCACTCCCAAACGCCGCCGCAACATCGCCAGGGGACGGGAGGAAATCCGGTAGGGCCGCTGCCGACCTTCCGAAGAAAACAGGCACACCCCATCCACCATCACCGTGCCTTTGGTGGCCTGTTCAGCCCCGTAGAGCAGCCGCAGGAGGGTGGATTTGCCCGCTCCCGAGGCCCCCGTTAGGAAGACAAACTCGCCGCGGCGCACCTCCCAGTCTACCTCCCGCAAGATCCACTCGCCGTTGGGAAAGACTTTGCTCACACCCCGCAGCAACACCATGCTCTCGGAGCCGCTGGGCAGGGATCGCGGGCGAGGTTGAAGGCCTAAGTCCGTTAAAGCTGGAAGAGAGAGGCTTGGGCTTGGATTGGCCAAGTAGCAAGAAGCATAGCCAACGGGCTGACCAGCCATATGGAAAAACGCGGCGCACAGATCCCCAGACTTAGCCGTGGCAAGGAGCGCCACCCTCTACAACCCTGGCCTGCAAGCTAGCTACTGCTTCTTCCGGAAGCAGTTTCCCTACTCGGGCCAGCGGAGCGGCGTCCTTAAAGCTCCCGGCTTTAGCCGTAGGGTAGTTTACAGCAAAGCACCTACAAAGAGGAAGCCGGGGAGGAGGAAGAAGACCACAGCACTTGCCAGGCAAATCTGGGCAGAGCCAGCATGCGTCGCCAGCGCCAGGGTTCCTGATAGAGACGATACAGCCATTCCAGGTGATGGTCGCGCCACCAGCGGGGGGCCCGTCGTTTTTGCCCAGCCCAAATGTCGAAGCTGCCGCCCACTCCCATCCAGATGGCTTGGGGCACCAGAGCTCGCCAGCGAGCAATCCACAGCTCTTGGCGCGGGGAGCCCAGCCCTACCCACACCAGTTGCGGCTGAAAAGCCTGGAGAGCTAGCAGCAGGTTTTCCTCCTCGGCGGGGGAGAAGTAGCCGTGGTGGCCCCAGATGGCCAAGGAAGAAAAGCGGGCTTGCCAATGCTGAATCGCGGCCCGGTTGACCTCCGGCTTCCCCCCCACCAAAGCCAGGCGCCACCCCCGCGCAGCTGCCGTCGAGATTAGGGCTTCGGCCAGCTCGATCCCTGGCACCCGCTGGACGCGGATCCCCTGCCGCCGCAACGCCCACACTACCCCAATGCCGTCTGGGATCACCAGCTCGGCCTCCTGCAGCACTTGGGCAAAGGCTGGATCCCGCTGCGCCTGCACGATCATCTCCGGGTTGCAGGTAACCACCTGGGCGCCCAGACCCTGGCTGATGCGCGCTTCAATCCAGGCAGCGTAGCTCTGCAGGTGGGCTTCCGGCAGGGTAAGGTGCAGGTTGACGCCCAAGAGGGGGCAGGTGACCAGCGACATGCCACGAGGGGGGAGAGGACTTGCTTCCCAATTCAAATTGTGCCAGCAAAAAAGAGCGCCATCCTAATCCCCATGCTCCCCGAACAGCCTTCTCCAAGCGGTGTTGCTCCCTGCGAGGGGCGCTGGCTCTGGCGGGGCCAGCCCATTCGCTACCAGCAGGCGGGATCTGCTGGTCCAGCGGTGGTGCTCATCCACGGCTTTGGGGCTAGCAGCGACCACTGGCGGAAGAATTTGCCGGAGCTGGGGCGGCACTGCCGCGTGTACGCCCTTGATCTCCTGGGATTTGGGGGATCCGCCAAGCCCTTGCCCGGATCCCCGCTCCCCTACACCTTCGAAACCTGGGGTGCCCAGGTGGCCGATTTTGGGCGGGAGGTGGTGGGGGAGCCGGCTTATCTGGTGGGCAACTCCATTGGCTGCATTGTGGCCTTGCAGGCGGCTGTTTTGGAGCCAGCCCAGGTCTTGGGAGTGGCGATGTTGGATCCCTCGCTGCGGCTGCTGCACGAGCGCAAGCGACACCAGCTCCCCTGGCTGCGCCGCTGGACTGCTTCTCTGCTGCAGTTCCTGCTGGGGTGGCCCCCCTTCGGGCGGTTTTTCTTTGCCCAGCTAGCTCAGCCCCGGGCCATTCGCCAGATCCTCCTTCAAGCCTATGGGCGCAAGGAGGCAGTTACAGAAGACTTGGTGCAGCTTTTGCTGCGACCGGCTCTCGACCCAGGGGCGGCAGAGGTCTTCTTGGCTTTTGTCCGCTACTCCCAGGGGCCCTTGGCCGAAGATCTCCTGCCGCAGGTCACCTGCCCCGTCCTCATCCTCTGGGGGGAGGCAGATCCCTGGGAGCCCATTGCCCTAGGGCGGGCCCTGGCCGAGTTTCCCTGCGTGGTGGGGTTTATCCCCCTGCCGGGGGTGGGCCACTGCCCCCAAGATGAGGCGCCGGAGCTGGTCAACCCGCTGCTCCTAGCCTGGATCCGGGATCCGCACGGCCTAGGTGCTCCAGTTGATCCAGGTTGGGTCCACTCAGCCGGAAGGCCTGGCCAAACCCCTGGATGAAGCTGCCCCCAGTGGGGGTGATCTGACAGAAGTGGAAGTCCGCTAGCCCCAGGATTATCTCGGCAATCTCGTACTTGGCGCGATAGAGCGCCTCGAACCCCTGGACTTGGGCCTCCTCGCGGCTGAGGAACTGGGCTGTTCCACTGACCATTAGCCGCGGCAAGGCGTGGTTGCTGCGCGGATCCCCTGCCGTGGGCGGCTCGTGGATGAGCAGGCCGACCCGCGGATCCTCCCGCAGGGCCTGAGTGTGGGGGGAAAGGTCGCTAATGACGATGGCAAAACGCAGGGGATCCCACTGCACCACAAACGGCACCAGCGACACCGCCGGCGCTCCCCGCTCCAGCACTGCCAGACTGGCTACTGGCTGGGTCTCCAGCAGTGCTCGCAACTTTTCCTGGGCTGACATGGCTGCTCCCATAGCCGCTGCTATTATCCCCAACCTGGCTTGGCTTGAGAAGAGTGGGATGTAGTCTTCGGGTTGCAGGGGAGCAAAATCCCGCGTCTCAGTCACCGAGCTCGCACCTCTTCACGAAAGCCGCAACCCTGCTTACCCAGCTTCCTCAACAAAACTTTACAATCCTCCATAGAGCAGGCTACACTCCATAAAGAAGGGATAAGGAGAACTCCATGAGCAGATATCGCTCCGTGGTTGTCGAAGACGGTGGCCGCCTCAACAACTACGCCATTGAGCCAGAGATGTACGTAGATCCCGTTCCACGGGTGGGCTTTACCGAGTATGCGGAGCGCTTGAACGGGCGCTTGGCGATGATTGGCTTTGTGGCGCTGATTTTGTTTGAAGCGTTGTCCGGCACCACCCTCATCGGCTGGCTACAGGCCTTGGGTCGCTAGGAGAAGGGAAGGCAGGCGGGAGCTTGTAGGGAGCAAGAGGCTTGCCGAAGAGCTTCCCTTGCTTTCCTGACTGTAGCTAGGGACCAGGCATCTCCCAGTGCAGCTCTACGTGGGTGTAGCCTTCCGGGGTTTGGGTGCGGTGCCAAGAGCCCTTAGGCAGGTAGCGGGCGATGGTATTCATGGCCTTGCTGCCGTAGCCGCCGCCCGGGGTGGGGGCGTACTCTATGCCGTCGTTGATAATTGACAGACAGCAGAGGCGATCCCTTTGAACCAGCGACACCTTGACAAAGGAGGCGTTGCCCTTGGGAGGCTGGACATGGGCAATGACGTTGCCGATGGCCTCTCGCAAAAAGCGCAAGATGTCCTCCCGTTGGTCAAACCACTCACTGGTATTGGGCTCCGCTAAGGGCTGTAGGTGGCGCTCTACAGGTAAAGTCAGGCTGCCCGTTTGGATAAGCTCGTCTAGGTAGGTGTCGATGCCCCGGTGCAGCCCTTCCCGCAAGCTAGGGGAAATGTGCAGCTTGGTGGCCAGGGTGCGCACGTCATTGAGCTGGGCGCGAATGCCCCGCCCAATTTGCTCCAGTTGCTCCAGCAGACGATCGTAAATAGCCGGATCGGGAGCCCTGCCCTGCTGCTGTTGCCATTGCAAGCTCTCCAGCTCGTCCATGACCACCTTCAGCTCCTGCAGCTCGCGATCGTGAATGTCGGTGGCTACCCGGTAAAGGAGCTTACGGGCTTGGTCAATGGCTGCCTCCTGCTCAGCCCGGCGCAGGCGCTCCAGTTCCTGCTGTTGAGCCAAAAGCTGCTGGTGGTTTTCCAAGATCACCAGGGTCAGCAGCAAGCTCACCCCCGTCAGGCCAACGGCCAAAGCTGGCAAGGTCAGCGGCCAAATCCAACGCCCCAGCAAAAATTGGGCCACAGCCCAGCCCTCGTAAACGGCTAGCCCTAGCAGCGGCAAGAGGAGAGAGCGCGCCTGTTTCCAGCGGTTTTCGCGCGAAGAGGAGCGATAGCGCACCAAGAGCAGGCCCGTTGCCACGCCTAGGAGGAAGACAACTCCCGCTGCTAGCTCCGCCGGCAGGGATCGGTACACCTGGCCAGTGAGCAGGCTGGACAGGATTTGCGCCTGGAGTTCTACTGCCGCAATCTGGGATCCATCCGCTGTCCGCACGGGAAAGGTCTCGGGGTAGCCGCCCACAAAGCCGACCAGAACAATCTTGTCCTGCAGTTGACGAGCTACCTCGGGCTTGAGGGGAGGGATCCCTTCATGAGCGCCGCAAGTCTGGCCGAGGTTGAGCGGGAGGGGCGGACAAACCTGTTCGATAGGGAGGATGGGAATGGAGTGTTGGGCGCCGAGAGGGTTGAATTGCACCGGCCGGAAGCCCCGCTCGCGCAGCCAGCGGCTGGCCCGCTCTGGATCGTACTTGGCAAAAGCCAAGGCCTCCACCGAGGCAAACATCTGCTCCTTTTGGCTGTCGCGGCGCAGGTAGAGCCCTCGCAACTGGGCCTGGCGCAGGATCCCAGCCCCATCCAGGCGGTGTTGCACCACTCCCTGAACATGTTCTGGTGCTACCAAATACTCCAGCCGTAGGGAGGAAAAAGGCAAGAAGTGGTTGTAGATGGTGATCTCAGGGCGGCCAAAGCTCTCACTGCTGCGGGTAGCCAAAACTACGCGATCTGGGTAGCGCTGGACTACCTGACGCAGGGGAGCATCCAGGTCCTCGTCACCCAGCGTCTGGGGGACCACAAAGCTACTGGGCAGATTCAGCACCACCACCCTGGCTTCTGCTTCTTCCAGTAAGCGCAGGGTCAGGGCAGCGTAGTTGGAGCGCTCCAGGAGAAAGTCAACATGGGGATGAGGCTTGCTCTCCCCACTTTCCCCCTGTCCTTCGAGGCGGCCATCGATGCCGACGATTGCCACCTCCGGGGAAGGCTGCTGGGGGCCGCGCAGGGCATAGAGCCATTCTTGGGCATCGCTCTCAAGCCGCACCAGCAAGGGGTGCTGAGCGGAAAGGTTGAGCAAGGCAGCCCACCCCAGCCCCCAAGTCAAGGCCCAGCCCACTTCGCCGCGGGAGGCAGCTAGTTGAGCGGGCAAGCCAGAACCTTGGCCCCTACGGGACTGGGGAGAAACCCTAGCCTCAACGGCGGTGGCTGCGCACCCGCGCCGCTTCCTCAGGGCTAATGCCAAGCCGAGTGAGGTTGACCCGGCCCTTGTGATCAATGCTGCGAACCTTGACCACCACTTCGTCCTCCACGGCAACTTCATCTTCTACTCGGGTGACACGGTACTCCGCCAGCTGCGAGATGTGGATCATGCCCTCCTTACCGGGCAGGAACTCCACAAAAGCGCCAATGGGGAGGATGCGGGTCACCCGGCCCAGGTAAACTTGCCCCTCCTCCACTCGCCGCACCAGGTTTTCAATCATCGCCCGCGCCGCTTCGGCCTGGCCGCTGACGGTGGAAGACACTGTGATCGTGCCGTCGTCGCTAATGTCTACCTTGGCTCCTGTGGCTTCAGTAATGCTGCGCACCATCTTGCCGCCAGGGCCGATGATCTTGCCGATGTCTTCTGGATCCACCTTGAAGGTGAGCAGACGGGGAGCCGTTTTGGCCAACTGCGGCCGGGGGGCAGGAAGGACCTCCAGCATCTTGTCGAGGATGGAGTCGCGCCCAGCCTTGGCTTGCAGGAGAGCCTTCTCGAGGATGTCAACAGTGATGCCGGTAATTTTCATGTCCATTTGCAAGGCGGTGATCCCTGCCCGCGTGCCGGCCACCTTGAAGTCCATGTCGCCCAAAAAGTCCTCGATCCCTTGGATGTCCGTGAGGATGCGCACCTCATCCCCTTCTTTGATGAGGCCCATGGCCACGCCGCTGACCGGTGCCTTGATCGGCACCCCGGCATCCATCAAAGACAGGGTAGAGCCGCAGACCGAAGCCATTGAGGTGGAGCCATTGGAAGAGAGCACCTCCGAGACCACCCGCACCACGTAGGGAAACTCCTCCTCCTTGGGCAACACGGGCACCAGGGCCCGCTCCGCCAGCGCCCCATGGCCAATCTCCCGCCGCCCTGGCGAACGAGAGGGCCGCACCTCTCCCACGGAAAAGCCAGGGAAGTTGTAGTGGTGCATGTAGCGCTTTTCGTCTACGGGGTGGAGGTCGTCCAACTCCTGGGCATCGCCAGGGGTGCCAAGAGTGGTAATGGAAAGAACCTGAGTGAGGCCGCGGTTGAACAGAGCACTGCCGTGGACTCGCGGGATCAAGCCCACTCGGCAAGAGACTGGCCGCACCTCATCCAGCTTGCGCCCATCTACCCGCACCCCCTCTTCCAGGATCTGTCGGCGCATCAGCTTCTTGAGGAGAGCCTTGAACTGGTTGTCCAACTCCTTGGGGTTTTCCAGCAGGTAAAGCCGCAAGGGATCCCCCTCGGGCCGTTCTTGGATTTGGGCCGCCAGCTTGGCCTTGATGGCCTCCAGTTGCTGCTCGCGGCTGGTCTTGTCCAAAAACTGCTTGAGGACAGCGCGAATCTCCTCCTGGGCCTGTTCTGCTACGAAGGCAACCAGCTCCTCATTGACGGGGGGTGGGGGTAGCTCTACACGAGGGATGTTGAGATCGGCAAGGACTTGCTGTTGAGCTTTGAGGAGCTCCTGAACAGCCTCGAATCCAAACTCGATAGCCTCGACCATGTCCTTTTCCGGCAGCTGCTTGGCGCCTGCCTCGACCATGATCACGCCGTCGGCGCAGCCAGCTACCACCAGATCCAGGTCGCCAGCCTCGATTTCGGCGTAGGTGGGGTTGAGGATAAACTCATCTTGAAGTAAGCCCACCCGCACCGCTGCCACCGGGCCGTTGAAGGGAATGCGGGCGCCGTGGAGGGCCAGCGAGGCTCCCAAGATGCACAGCACGTCAGGGGGCACCTTGTCGTCCACAGAGAGGGTAGTGGCTACAATTTGTACGTCATCCCGCAGCCACCCCGGGAACAAGGGCCGCAGGGGTCGGTCGATGAGACGCGAGATCAAAGTAGCCCGCTCCGGGGGCCGACCCTCGCGCCGCAGATAACTCCCTGGGATCCGACCGGCAGCGTAGAGGCGCTCCTCGTAGTCCACCAGCAACGGCAAAAAGTCAGCCCCCTCGCGATTTTCCTGGCGGGTAGCCGTGACCAAGACGGAAGTTTCCCCACAGGTTAACCAGACTCCACAGCCTGCCTGGGGGGCCATCAAGCCAATATTGATGTCAATTTCCCGTCCGTAAAAGGAAATCGACCGAGTATATTCTGCCATGTAACGCTTTGCCTTCCTTTTTTCCTTGCCGCTATCGTAGCATTTTGGCTTGCTGGAGAAGGCAACCCTTGTCCAGCCAGGAGTTGGTCTGCAGCTACTTCTTTTGCATTGGCTAGCTCAGCCTCACCCCCTTCCCCCTCGGTCAAGATACCGCCAAAGGCAGTCGGCAATGCCTCCTCCCGAGGCCACCCAACGGGTTTTGCCTTTGCCAGCCGCTGACCTGTCCCCGGTGGCTCTTTACGCCGCTTCTAGGGATGCCAAAATAAAAAGCACTGCCTACTGTCCCCTTCTTCAATCGAACAAGTTATGAACGCTGCCGCATCTTCTCCCTCTTCTTCATTCGATGGCCAAGCTTTAGATCATGTGCTCATTCTCGACACTACTCTGCGCGATGGGGAGCAGTGTCCTGGCGCAACCCTCAACGCTGAGGAGAAACTGGCCATTGCCCGGCAATTGGCTCGGCTAGGGGTCGACATCATTGAGGCGGGGTTTGCCTACGCCAGCCCCGGCGACTTTGAGGCGGTGCAGAAGATAGCGGAACACGTGGGCACCCCCGATGGCCCCGTCATCTGCAGCCTGGCTCGTGCCTGCAAGGCTGATATTGAAGCGGCAGCTGAAGCCCTCAAGCCTGCTGCCAAGCCCCGCATCCATACCTTCATCTCCACCTCTGACATCCACCTCAAATATCAGTTGCGCAAAACCCGCGCTGAGGTGCTGCAGATTGCCGAGGAGATGGTGGCCTATGCCAAATCCTTCGTCGACGATGTGGAGTTCTCCGCCATGGACGCCACCCGCTCCGATCCCGAATTCCTCTACCAGGTTCTTGAAGCAGCCATCCGGGCCGGGGCCAAAACCGTCAACATCCCTGACACGGTCGGCTACAGCATGCCCGAGGAATTCGGCCAACTGATTAAAGGCATCCGTGAGAACGTGCCCAACATCAAGCAGGCCATCATCTCTGTCCACGGCCACGACGACCTGGGAGTCTCAGTAGCCAACTTCCTAGAGGCCATCAAGCAGGGCGCGCGCCAGGTGGAAGTAACCGTTAACGGCATTGGCGAGCGGGCCGGTAACGCGGCGCTGGAAGAATTAGTGATGGCCCTGCATGTGCGCCGCAGCTACTTTAACCCCTACTTTGGCCTGCCAGTGGACTCTGAAAAACCCCTTACTCACATCAAGACTCAGGAGATCTACCGCACCTCTCGCCTTGTCTCCAACCTCACCGGCATGTTGGTGCAGCCCAACAAGGCAATTGTTGGGGCCAACGCCTTTGCCCACGAGTCCGGCATCCATCAAGACGGGATGCTCAAAAACCGCCAGACTTACGAGATCATGGACGCCCAAACCATCGGTCTGCAATCGAGCACCTTGGTGTTGGGCAAACACTCAGGCCGCCATGCCTTCCGTACCCGCCTCAAGGAGCTGGGCTTCGAGTTGTCAGAGCAAGAGCTCAACAAGGCTTTCTTGCGCTTTAAAGAGCTGGCCGACAAGAAGAAAGAGATCACCGATCTCGACCTGGAGGCCATTGTTAACGACGAAACCCGGCCAGTGCCGGATCTCTACCGGCTGGAGCATGTGCAAGTGGTGTGTGGCAATCACGAGACGCCCACAGCTACCGTGCGCCTGATTACCCCTGAAGGCGAGGAAAAGGTGGATGCAGCGGTGGGCACGGGACCGGTAGATGCAGTTTACAAAGCCATCAACCGCATTGTTAACATTCCTAACCAGCTCATTGAATTTTCCGTCCAGTCGGTTACCGCCGGCATTGACGCCATGGGGGAAGTCACCATCCGCCTGCGCCATGAGGATCGCATTTTCTCAGGACATGCTGCCAACACGGACATTATTGTTGCCTCTGCGCAAGCCTATATGAATGCCCTCAATAAGCTCTACGCCGCTCTGCACGCAGCTCGCTCAACGGCTGCCCAGCGGGAGGCTGCCACTCAGAAGGTTTGAGCGCAAGGCTAGGCTTCCCGGCTGCCTCCTCCCCAAGAGGAAGAGGAGTTGGCGGGGGAGCGGCCTAGATCTCTCCGGCAAACACTCGCCCGATGACCTCTTCAAGGGGCGGATCGGTTACCGCCAAGTCCAACACCTCCAGCTCCGCCAGGAGCCTGGCTACCGTCTGGGTGAGGTGTTCCCGCCGTACCCACAGCCGCACCTCACAGCTGCTGCCGGGATCCCCCTCGCTGCGCAGCTCGCCATAGGACTGCAGTTGCGCCAGGGGACAGGGGTGGGCCAATTCCAGCTTTACCTCTCGGTAGGGGGCAAAGCGCTGCCGCAGCTCTTCCAGGCCGCCATCGTAGATAAGCCGCCCGCCGCTAATCACCAACACCCGCTCACAGAGGGCGGTAATATCGGCCATGTAGTGGCTGGTCAGGAGCACTGTTGCCCCATAGCGGCGGTTGTAGTCGCGCAGAAATTGCCGCACCGCAGCCTGGGCGTTGATATCCAACCCCAAGGTGGGCTCGTCCAAAAACAAAACCTGCGGGCGGTGGAGCAGGGCCGCCAGCAGCTCTGCCTTCATCCGCTCCCCTAGGGAAAGCTTGCGCACCGGCTGCTTTAGCTTGTCCTTCAGGTTGAGCAGCTCCGCCAACTCCTCCACCCGCTCCTGAAACACTTTCTCCGGGATCTCGTAAACAGCGGCGTTAATGCGCAAGGAGTCCATCGCCGGCAGATCCCAGAGGAGCTGCTGCTTTTGCCCCATCACCAGGGTAATCTGCCGCAAAAAAGCTGGCTCGCGCCGGTAGGGCAAATGACCGACCACCTGTACCGTGCCACTGGAGGGGTAGATGAGACCCGTCAGCACTTTAAGGGTGGTGGTCTTGCCAGCCCCGTTCGGCCCCAGAAAGCCTACCACCTCCCCCGCTTGAATTTGAAAGCTCAAGGATTGCACTGCCGGGATGTAGCGATAGGTGCGGCGAAAAAAGTGGCGTAAGGTACCCACCACCCCCGGCTCCTTGATGGCTACGGGGTAAACCTTGCTCAGGTTGTTAACAGTAATGACCGGCTCCCGCTCCGTCAACCTCATCCCCACAAAATAGCCAGCCTGGCCTCCCCAACCCCAGAGCCAAGTGCCCTGAAGCTGAGTCTGCCAGATCTGGCAAGGAGGCCACCGCAGATGGGCAGGGGCCCTACAGCAGCCCCACGTCTATTCCTGGCTTGCCGGCAACGAGCTCTACTTTCAAGATGCGGCCACCCGACTTCTGAATGCGCTGCTGCTCGCGGAACCAGTTGTCGTAGGGCACCAACTTGGTGAAGTAGGTATTCTGCAGCTCCCGTTGGGTGCGAATTCGGGTTTGGCTAGGCACACAAGCGGTAATCTTAAACATGCGCATGGTGGAGGATCCCCCCTGGCAAGGATTAACTTGACCAGCAACACAGGCGACCCACCTCAGAAAGCTCGCGTACCTTAGTTAGCACACCAGATCCCTGGGGCAAGTCGCCTGTCGTGCTTGTTAGATGAACTTCACACCAAGGCCACGAGGCTGGCAGTTAGCTGAGGCCAGAGCAGATGTAGTCGAAGTACACACCCATTTCTTTGCCGGCTTCAGGGCCCACCAAAGCAGCGGTTACTTCTTTCATAGCTTGGATGGCCTGAATCGTTGCCCCAATTGGCACCCCCAGCGAGTTGTAGGTTTCTTTGAGGCCGTTGAGCACCCGCTCGTCGAGGATGGAGGGATCCCCCGCCAACATCGCATAGGTGGCGTAACGCAGGTAGTAGTCCATGTCGCGAATGCAAGCAGCATAGCGACGGGTGGTGTACATGTTGCCACCAGGGCGGGTGAGATCGGAGTAGAGCAGGGCCTTGGCAGCAGCCTCCTTAATGATGTTGGAAGCGTTGGCGGCAATAGTGGCAGCCGCTCGCACCCGCAGCTCGCCCGTGGCGAAGAAAGCCCTTAGCTTGTCCATGGCCGAGCTGTCGAGGTACTTGCCTTGGACATCGTAGCTGTTGATAACAGCAGTAATGGCGTCTTGCATGATGAGCTTCCTAAATCAAACAACCTTAAACAGAGGGCAGTCGAAAAAAGAGCCTAGCTCATGGCTCCCGCGACAAAGTCGAAGTAGTAGGCCGCTTCAGCCGCGTCCTCGGGAGACAAAAGACCCATGGCTACCTGCTTCATGAGGCGGATGCTCTCCGCCACTGCCGGGAGGGGCGTGCCCAGAGAGTTGTACATCTCCCGCACACCCACCAAGCCGATCTCTTCAATCGGGGTAACGTCGCCGGCAACGATCCCGTAGGTAATCAGGCGCAGGTAGTAGTCCATGTCCCGCAGGCAAGTTGCCGTCATTTCCTCCCCATAGGCGTTGCCCCCTGGAGAGACAATGTCGGGACGCTTCTGGAAGAGCTGATCAGCTGCTTGCTTAACGATGCGCTCGCGCGACTCCGTCAAGACTTGAGCGATGCGCAGCCGCTTCTCCCCCGAGGTAACAAAGGACTTAATCCGATCCAGTTCTCCCGGGCTGAGGTAGCGGGCCTCCGCATCCGCATTCACAATCGACTTCGTGATAACGCTCATGGATATCCATCCTCAAGTCGCTTTTTTAAAAAAGGAGTATGGCAGGCATACCCGCATGCTATTTTCCGATATGCCTGCCGTCTGCCATCTTAGATCTTCACACTTCTTAAAATCTTTCCCAGGAAAGGAGCTCTCCCTTCGCCGCTAGGGCAGATAGGGTTGAAAGTCTTGCGTAACCCTCAAGGTCAGGCTGGCGTTGGCCTCAATCACCGCCACTTCTGGCGCTGTTACATTGCCAATCACCGCCCCTGCGGCTGCCCCGCCCAGCACTTTCTCGGTTGAGATCACCCGGTCGCCCAAAAGGCCCCCCAAGAGAGCCCCTGCGGCTGCCCCAATCAGGGCATCTTGGACAATTGCTTCCGCGGAGGTGTGACGGGGATCCTTGCGCAGCGGGACCACCTGGCTTTGCGCATAGAGGGGGTAGGATCGGCCATTGAAAATCAAAGCTCGCGAGACAAACTGGGCGCCGCCGCTTACTGGCTGGAATTGGCCTTCTAGGAGGGCTCCTGCCGGAACAACCGTGTTGCCGTAGATATCCCGCAGGGGGGTTTCCAGAGTGAGTCTGACGGTGCGAGTTTCGCCAGGGGCCAAGAAAAGGGGCTCAGCAGAGCGGTGCACTGCTTGGATCAAGTCTCCGGAGCGCAACAGCAGCGTGGCTCGCAGTTGAAAGGGCTGGCCAAAGCCGTTTCCGCCTGTCCCTGGATTTACAGGCCGCCATCCCTCGCCACGGGGCGGAGGTGGCAAGGGATCCCTCTGCGCCAGAACCGGCGTAGCCACCGGTAGCCAGAGCATCCCCCCCACTAGAGGGACCAACAGGCGACGGGCTAGATTGGTCATGGTCTCAATCCCTGAGCTCCACTTCTACGTTAGCGGCAAGCTGGCCAAAGCCAAGGGCAAGAGCTACTTTGGCATTCCCCCTCCATCAAACCCCGTCCAAAAGTGGGGTGGACTACTCCAAACCAGTAGATTCTGCTGCTCTTTGGCCTTAATAGAGGTGCGGAAAAGCGCTGCCGTCGCCGCTTTGGGAACTCTGCTGTCCGTGCTAGATTAGCCCTAGGTTTCTCCCTTCAGGTAGGGCTTACACCCTTTTCCTGTGGCCATGAAGCGCAGCCCCTCCACGCCAGAGCAACCCTCTCCCAGTTCAGGCACTTCTACCCAACCGCACTGTTTGTCGCAGGGGGAAAGAGGCTTTCCCTTTTTGCGGCCTTGGGCTGTCTCGGGGCTAAGGTCTCTTCTCTTGTCAGTGCTGCTGGTGCTCTTGGGCATGGGTCTGGGGGCAGCTCTGGTGGGAGGCAAGGGGGTATTGGCTCAGACGACGGCAACTCCGCCCCAGCCGAACCTGAACTTTATTGCCGAGGTGGCCCAGAAGGTGGGGCCGGCAGTAGTGCGCATCGACGCGGAGCGGACAGTGAACGTTCCTGGGGCTTTCCCAGAGGAGTTCTTTAGCGACCCGTTTTTCCGCGAGTTCTTTGGCCAGGTGATCCCTCCCCTGCCACGACAGCGACGACAGCAAGGCACCGGCTCCGGCTTTATCATTAGCCCGGACGGCCAGATCATCACCAATGCCCACGTGGTGGAGGGATCTGACAAAGTAACGGTGACGCTGAAAGATAGCCGGAGCTTTGAGGGCAAGGTCATTGGCACGGATCCAGTTACGGACATTGCTGTGGTGAAGATTGACGCCCAAAACCTGCCAACGGTGAAGCTGGGCCGCTCCGAGCTTCTCGAGCCGGGCCAGTGGGCCATTGCCATTGGCAACCCGCTAGGGCTAGACAACACGGTAACCGCTGGGATCATCAGTGCCTTGGGCCGTTCCAGCAGCGAAATCCGCGTGCCCGACAAGCGGGTGTCTTTCATCCAGACCGATGCAGCCATTAACCCCGGCAACTCTGGCGGTCCGCTGCTCAACGCCCAAGGGGAAGTGATTGGGGTCAATACCGCTATCATCCAGGGAGCGCAGGGGCTGGGCTTCGCCATCCCTATTGAGACAGCCCAGCGGGTGGCCAAGCAGTTGATTGCCCGGGGCAGGGTGGATCACCCCTACTTGGGCATCCGCATGCTTACCCTCACTCCTGAGCTGAAGGAACGCCTCAACCAGGATCCCAACAGCCGCATTTTCGTAACGGTGGATCGGGGGGTGCTCATCGGCGAGGTTGTTCAGGGATCCCCAGCCGAGCGGGCCGGGCTGCGCGCTGGCGACATCATTCTCTCCATCAATGGCCGCCCTGTAACCACTGCCGACCAGGTGCAGCAAGAGGTGGAGCGAATGGAGGTAGGCAGCAAGCTGGAGCTGGAGATTGAGCGCGGTGGGCGGCGGCAAAAGATCCAGGCGGTCACCGGATCTTTCCCAACCCCGAAGCGCAGCTAGGCGGAGGCCTAGGCGTACTGCTTGTCAACTTCGGCGGCAGGGGGGCAAATGATGGACAAGCAGGTCGGTTTCCTCTGGCGCAAGCGGGTGAGGAATTGGCCAGCCTGCACCGATTTGGAGCTGATGGAAGGCCTCAAAGCGGGGCAGCCTGCTGCTCTAGCGGCTCTTTATGATCGCTACGCCAGCTTGGTCTATGGCCTGGCCCTCCAGATCCTGGGCTGTATGACTGAGGCGGAGGATCTGACTCAGGAGGTGTTTACCCTTCTCTGGCGGAAGCCCAGCCACGATCCAAGGCAGGGATCCATCAACAGTCTTCTGTGTAGGTTGACCCGGGCGCAGGCCCTTGAGCGTCTGCGCTCTCGAGGCAGCCAGCGCCGCCTCGGGAAACCCTGGCAGCCTCTGCTGATTGCCAGCCATAGATCCCCAGCCCCCTTTGAGCAGCTCTCCGTCGAAGAGCGGCGGCAGCCCGTTCAGGAGGCTCTCAGTCAGCTGTCGGAAAGCCAGCGCCAGCTGCTGGAGTTACTCTACTATCGAGGCCTAAGCGCGGCAGACATTGCCCAGGAGCTGGGGATGCCCCTGGCAACCGTCCAAGCCCGCTCTCGCCAAGCCCTCTGCAAGTTGCGGAGATCCCTGCGGCCTCTGCTTGACCAGTAAGGCGGCGGGGCTTTGGGATGGCCATGTCTACACGTTCCTCTGAGCTGGGAGAAGAAATCCTAGCCGATTATCTGCTGGGGATCTTGCCACCCGAGCAGGCAAGGGCCCTAGAGGCGCGCTTGGCTCAAGAGCCCCAGCTAGCGGCAGAATTGCAAGCCCTCCAGGAAGCTCTGCATCTGTTGCCCTATGGGCTGCCGGGGGTGATCCCGTCAGCCAGCGTGCGAAGCCAGGTGATGGCAGAAGCGGGCGCCCCGCCCATCCCCCCCCAGCCAGCCTTGCCCTCTCTAGGGCTGGCTTGCCTCAAAAAGCGCTGGTTGAGGGGCCTAGGGGCAGTGGCCCTGCTGTTGCTGGCTTTCGATAACTGGCGGCTACGGCAGACCCCGCAGCCAGCTCCCCTAGAAGCGGGGCAGGCGCTGGCCCAGTTGCTCCAACAGCCGGGATCTCGCCTAGTTACCTTGCAAGGGGAGGCAGGGTCAGCTAACTTGCTGTTTCGCCCGAGGGAGTGGCAGGCGGTGGTTTTGGCAGCAAGGGATCTGCCCCCTTTGCCTGAAGGGGAGCGCTACCACCTTTGGCTCAAGCTGGACACTGAGGAGATGCTCTACTGCGGCAGCTTTCAGGTAGATGCCCAGGGCAGTGCCATTGTTGCCTTGCGCCTGGCGCAACCCCCCTCCGAGGAGGCGCGCGTCCAAGAAGTGCTGGTTACGGCCGCCCCTGCCCTGCCAGAACTTGGCAGCAGGGTTCTCCTCAGCGCTAGGGTGGTGGAAGACTAGCGGGCCACCAGCAGCACCCCCATCATGCCGCCGGCGAGAGGATAGAACTTGGCAGCAGAAAATCCCACCTGCAAGGCCATTTGCCGCTGTTGTTCTCCGGAGGGAAAGCGATCCAAGCTAGGGTCAATGTAGGCATATTCGGCTGCCAATCCCAGGGCTTTGGCCTGAGCCACAACCCAGCTGTTGAGGTACCAGCGCTGAAAGCTCTCCAGGAAAGGGATCCCCCTGGGGCGATGGAAATCCAAAATGGCAGCGCGGCGGCCAGGTTTGAGCACCCGGCAAATCTCCCGCAGGGCCTGAGGAATGTCGGTTACGTTGCGCAGGCCGTAGCCCATCGTAATGGCGTCAAAGCTGCCATCCGGAAAAGGCAAGGCCAGAGCATCGCCCAAGACCCACTCCAGGGAGTAGTCGGGGAACAATTGCCGGGCCCGGCGCTGGGCAATGGCCAGCATGGCTGGGGAGAAATCCAGTCCCACCACCTGTCCGCCTCGTCCCACTCTCCGGGCCAGTTGCAGGGCCAGGTCGCCAGTGCCACAGCAGAGATCCAACACCCGCTCCCCCGCAGCCGCACCCGACCAGCGTACGGCCATGCGCTTCCAAACCTGATGTAGCCCCAGGCTTAGAGTTTGGTTAAGGGCGTCGTAGTGAGGAGCAATGCGGTCAAAGAGCTCCCGGATTTGCTCAGGGCGCTCAAAGGCTGGGCTGGGCACCGGTTCTCAACTCCACGGGCAGAAGAAGAGGCTAGGGTGGCACGGGGATCCCGCTGACCCCAACTTGGTGGCGGCGGCTGGGATAATCCGCTAGGCTCAAAGACAATGAGCGGGAGCCAGCTAAGGTGGAAGCAGGGATGCGGATCGTTCCCTGGAAAACTTGGCTGTTGGGAGGCAGCTCTCCAGGCAAGCCCTGGATGAGAGCGTCGATTGGCCGGCCGTTGTCGTCGGTAACGTTGAGGAAGCTGTAGAGAAAGCGCACCGCTTCCGGCGAATTGTTTTGTAGGGCAACTTTTAAAACCACCTGCCCTCCCTCGCGACGCACGGAGAGCACCTGCATGGCCACCTGCCCGCTGGCAGCCACTTGGAGAGGCGGAGGTGGTGGCGAAGGACGCGGCGGCGGAGAGGGGGAAACAGGCTGCGGGGTAGGCAAGGGAGAGGGAGCCGAAGCCAACTCGGGAGACAAGCGGCGTGGAGGAGTGGGGGTAGGAGGGGCAATGGCTACGGGTGGGGGTGTGAAAAGCGGAGTAAGAGGGGGAGGCGGGCGAAGAAGGGCTTCCGCTGCTGCAATCACCTCCGCCTCGTTGAGGAGGGGCACAGTGCGGGGATCGCGAATGACCCGCGAGGCAGAAGAAGTGCTGGTTTCGGTAACTGGGGAGGAGACCCCCGAGAGAGCACGTTGGCCGAAGAGGTAACCCACGCAGCCGCTCACCACTGCCGTAAAGAAAAAAGCCACTAGCCAACCCACCTCTCCCAAGAAGCTGGAGGTGAAATCTCGGGCTGGCCTAAGCGATCTCCGCAAAGACTGCTCACTCCTGCTAGGAACCTGTTCTACCTATGATGATATGCAGGCAACAGGCCAGCTACTTCACCGGCTCAGAATCAGGGTGCTCTTGCGCCTGGCAGCCGAGAGAGGCGCTGTCGAGGTTGGGCAGCCGTTCCCCCAACCACCAGCCCGGATCCTCCCAGTTCAGAGATCCCAGCCATTTCCCCGCCCGATCCGCCAAGACCAAGCCCAACAAAACCGGCGCGGTGGTGATCCCCAACGCCAGGCTCAGCCAAAGGGGAGGAAAGGTTGGCGAGGGGGCTGAAGCAGCACTTTGGCCAGGGGAAGATGCTGGCTTGGGATCCGTCATGCCTCTTGTAAAACTGCTCCTAATTGAGCTTTATCCTAGCTCCAAACTCACAGATCCAGAGAATGTGCCCGAGCTCCGCGCAGGGGTTTTCAACCGCTAAGCTAAGGCAATGGACTTCCCTCCTCCTGCCTGATGGCGATTGTACTTATCTGCGGCCCTGCCCGCTGCGGTAAAAGTCGGCTGGCGGAGAGCCTAGCTGCCGCTTCCGGCCTGCCGGTCTTCTACCTGGCCACGGGGCCCAAGCCGGATCCTGAGGCTGACCCAGAGTGGGCGGAGCGGGTTCGACAGCATCGGCAGCGGCGTCCTCCCACCTGGCAAACCTGGGAAACGGGGCCTGACCTGGGCGCCGAACTGCAGCAGCTACCTCAGCCCTGCTGTGCCCTAGTGGATTCGCTGGGGGGCTGGGTGGCCCAGAGCTTGGACTGCTCGCCTGGGGAATGGGATCCCTTGGCGCAATCCTTCTTGAGAGCGTTGCAAGGCTGCCGAGGAAAAGTGATCCTGGTTTCCGAAGAAGTAGGCTGGGGAGTGGTGCCTGCCTATCCGCTGGGGCGTCAGTTTCGCGATCGGATGGGGGAGCTCACCCAGAAGCTGGCCCCGCTGGCAGACCAGGTGTTCCTGGTGGCGGCAGGCTTTGTCCTCGACCTAACTCGGCTGGGGATCCCGCTGGCAGGGGTGAATAGCCCAGAGCTGAGATAAGCTGCAAGAGGTTGATGCTATCCACAGCCCTGACCAGGATTCAAGGCGTTAAGGTAACCGCTTGTCGTCGTGCCGATTACCTTCTACTTGCCGGCCAAAGCCATTCAAACCCTGGATTTAACGCCGGGCCATGAGTTGGTGAAAACCCTGATGGCGGATCCCGTTGGCGCCGCTCAGCAGGTTCAGTGCGCCATCGATTGGCCGCGCAGCCCCGACGATCCGCGCGAGCTCTCAGAGATCCCAGAAGTGCGCCTGTGGTTCATCCGCTGGGACACGGTTTACCCCTGGATGCCCTACTTTCTCGACTGGCGCAGTGGTGAGCTGGCCCGTTACGCCGCCATGCTGGTGCCTCACCAATTCAACCCCCGCGAAGGGATCGTCTACAACCCGGAGGCATTAGAGATCTTCGTCTACCAGAAGATTTTTGTGCTGATGCGCTGGTTTAAGCAGCAGAAACTGGGATCGGTCTCGATGCTGCGCGACATGGCCTTGGTGTTTGGCTTTGAGGTGCAACCCGAGTTTCTAAGCCTCTGGGAAGCTGAGACAGGGGAGCCATGAGAGTGATGGTGGCAGACACCTGGCCTGGAAGTCGGGCAGCGCCAGGAGTGGCAGAGGCCTGGCAGCAGGCGGTGCAAGCCCCTTGGGGCCTGCTCGAGGTGGATCCCAGCCCTTCTGAAGCCCAGCTTAGAACCCTCTGGCGGCAGATGGTTGCTTGGGAGGGAGAGAAGGCCCCGCTGCTGGTGGTGCCCGGAAGCCTTGCCGACCCTCTGGGGCCTGGCCAAACCTGGGCTGACCTAGCTGCTGCGTGGGGGTTCAAGGTACTTCTGACGCTGCCTGATGAAGCTGCCCTTAGCCAAGCAGCCGCCTTTGCAGCTTTGCTGCGGCAAACCAAGGCCGACTGCCTAGGGTGGGTGCTCCTGGAAGCGGCACCAGCCCTCTCCTCCCGACTAGAGCCTGCCTTGGTCTGGCAGTTGCCGGCCCAGGTAGGGATCCCCGTTTTGGGTAGAAAAGCAGTGGCTGGCTCGGTGGTGTGGAGAGAAGAGCTGTGGGATCTCCTCAGTCTAAGATCTACGCAGGGATGGGGGGCCTACCCCGAGCTTCCCCTCCTTTGATAGGTGCCCATCAGCTGCGCCTGGGCGAGGATGTGGCCTTCCATGGCCCGTAGCAAGGCCTCTTTGGTGGCTCCTGGAGCTAAGGCTAGCTGCCTGTCCAGGGCGTAGAGGGTGAAGAAGTAGCGGTGGGTGCCGCTGGGAGGGCAAGGGCCACCATAAGTGTTCCGACCCCAACTGTTTTGCCCGTGGACGGCCCCTTGGGGGAGATCGCTGTCGGAGCGGATCCCTTCTGGCAGACTCGTGACCCTGGCAGGCAAGTTGTAGACTACCCAATGGACAAAGGTGCCTCTAGGGGCGTCTGGGTCATCCATGATCAGGGCAAAGCTTTGGGTTCCTGCAGGTGCCCCCGACCAACTCAAGGGGGGAGAAAGGTCGTCTCCTTCACAGGTGTAGCGGGAGGGGATGGGTTCTGAGGGGGCAAAAGCGGAGCTAACAAGCTGCAGAGTCATACGACCGGAGCTTAGGAAACCTCAGCAGCTAGGGAAACGATTCTGTGACGGAGAGAGTGGGATTCGAACCCACGGTGAGTTGCCCCACACAGCATTTCCAGTGCTGCGCCTTCGACCACTCGGCCATCTCTCCAGTGCACCTATGCAACTACTTTTCAGCAGCGCCGAAAAGTGAGCTTTCTAATTCTAGCAAAGAAACTCCCCGCCCTCTAAAGCTTGCAGCAGTACCTGCCAGCGAGAGCAGCGCTAGGGATTGAGGGTGGCGTTGAGTTGCATTGCTGTCTAGTCAGGGATGCACAGGCGGGGACGCCAGGGCAAAAAAGACAGGGATCCCCTTAGCGTCCACTCGGTGCTGATACAGCGCCGACCTGTTGGATGTCGTGCAGCTCGAGATGGATATCTTTCAGCCACCGCCCCAGGCTGTCGATCATGGCTCGATAGCGATCCAGGCCGCAAAACTCGTTGAGGGGATCCCGGAAGTAAACTTGGGGATCGTAAATTGAGTAAGTTCGATTTTTGGGAAAGCGAGCGTAATCTGCCCGCCAAATAGCCACCAGATCAGGGCCAGGCGGGACTTGGGAAGGAATGCTCATGCCTTGGCTGCAACAGAAAGAGACACCGTTTCCCCAGGAGCAGGGCAGCATAGTCGGATTGATCGGCCGGTGGCAGCGTTCAGGGATCCCAGCTTTTCCCGAAACTCCTCTAGGCTCCCCAGAGGGCGGATCTGTGCGGCCAACCAGCCCTGGTAGTTCACCTCTCCCATCGCCGTCGGGATCACCTGCTGCGGGCGCAGGGCTGCCACCACCTGCAGGGCTCGCTCCGGCCCCATGATGACCTCGCCCAAGAGGGGAAAGATTTGCCCCACCACCGGAATCAACAGAGTGTGGATGGGAGAAAACTCCTGCTGCAGCCGCGGGCGGACATCGGGTTGGGAAAGATGAGGCTCATAGTAAAGCCGCGTCTGGGTGGATAGCTCTTCCAGCAAAAAGCCCAGCTCCCGCACCGGCCCCAAAGGCGCGCCGGGAACTGCTGTGATGCGCAGATCCCCCCACTGCACCCCCTGCCAGGGATCCAGAGCTTGAACCGCTGCAAATCCCAGACGCTTCACTACCCTAGCTGCAGCCGGTGAAGCCAAAACCGGGATCTGCTTGTCCAACCTTTGCAGGGTAGGCGGGTGGCAGTGATCCGGCTGGCCCTGGCTGAGGAGGATCCCGTCAATTTTGGGCAGAGTCTCCGGGGTAAAGGGGGGCGGCTGGCGGTGCTCCAGGCGGAGGAACCAGGGCAGGCCAAAGAAGACCAAAGGATCCACCAGCCACGGATCCAGGAGGAAGGTCTGCCTCTGGGTCTGGACGAGCCAACTGTTAAGGTCGAGGCGGGTGAGTTTCATGGAGCTACTGGCCGGTGATGGAGAGGTCAGCTACCCAAATGCGGGGACACAGGCCAGCAGGAGTGACCTGTGGCTCCGGCTCGACGTAGAAAATCGACTTCAACAGCTCCAGAAAGTCCCCGGCTACTGTGGCCGCCTCGATGCTGATGCGCTCTCCCTGGCGCACCCACCAGCCCTGAAAGGGCAGGGAGAAGGATCCCTGTAGAGGCTTAACTCCAGCATGGAGGGCCTGCAACTCGTCAATCCAGACCACGTTCTCAGCCGTGGCCAAGTCATAGGTGCTCTCCGGCGGTGCGCCAGCAAACACGTGATAGTAGTGGGCGGCAACCGTCACTTTGGCGCCGATGTTGGCATGGCCGGTGGGCTGGGCCCCCAGGCGTTTGGCAGTGCCGGCGCTGTGCAAGAAGTGGGTTAGGACACCGTTGGTGATGAGGGGAACGCGGCGGGTGGGGGTGCCTTCGCCGTCAAAGCTGATCGCTCCTACGTTGGTTGGGTGGAGAGCGTCATCACACACCGATAGGAGAGGTGAGGCAATCTGCTTGCCCAGCGAGTCGGGGGTGGAAAGGCTTTGGTTGTCGAGGATATTCTGGGCGTTGAAGAGATTGGAGAAAGCTCCCAAGAGGCTTAAAAAAGCTTCCCCAGAAAAAACCACCGTGTATTTTCCAGAAGGGATCCGCTCGTACTCCAGGTGGCTGATGAGTTTCTCGGCAGCTTCTTTGGTGCAACCTTGAATATCCAGCTCCTCCAGGCTGCGAGCCACCCGCATGGCGCCGGCGCTGCGGGGTTTGCGGCCCTCTTGTTCTGCTTTGCCGTAGAGAAAAATTGAGGCCAGGGTGTGGCCCTCTTGGCGCAGGGCTTGGTCGCTGTTGAGGTAAAAGCGGTCGATCTGTCGCTGGGCCAAGCTGTTGTAGGGCACCCCCTGGATGGCGGGATGGGATCCCAGCAAAGCCTTCTCAGCAGCCACCAGTTGCTCTAGGAGCTCGCTAGCCGGCGCCAGGGGCCTTTTGTCGTTGCAGGGCTGGAGAATGGGCAGCTTGGCCTCTGGGCTAAATTGGGGCGCATGTTCCCGCACACCGAAGTGGCTGGCTTCAAAGGCCATCTGCAGAGCCAGTTCCAGCCCCGCCTCATCGACATCGGTGGTGGAGGTCACTCCCACCTGACCCTGGTCGTTCCAGGCCCGCACCGTTACGCTGCAGCGGTGGGAAGCCTTGACCTGGCGAGGCTCCCCGTGATCTACCTGCACGCTGGTCTCGTCCACTTGAGCCCCGTAGAGATCAAACTGGGGGATCCCCAAACGTTTGGCACAGCTTTGCACCCGTTCGGCCAAGGCCTCAACTTGCAGTATCGCCACTCCTTCTCTCCCCTACCGACGGGCCAGCCAGGCGGTCAAGTCCTCCACGCTGTTGAAATCCAGCAGCGCTTCCCCCAGCGCCTCCAGTTGCGACGTTGGCAAAGTCCAAATCCTGTTTTCCAGAGCCGGGTCAAGGGATCCCAGCTTCCGCCGCAAAAGCCGCAAAACCAGCGTTGCTTCTCCATGCTGCAATCCCTGTTGCAGTCCTTGTTGCAATCCTTGTTGCAGTCCTTGTTGCAGGCCCAGTTGCAGACCTTCTTTGCGCCCTGCTTCCAGGCCCTCGCGCAGATCTTCTGCCCGCCACTCCTGGTAGATCACCGACTCCCTCATATCCAAAGACCTCATGATTTGTCGAATTCAGCACCGATCCAATGCTAGTCCTGCCAAAACGGCTGTTGCCGCTGCCAGTTCCCGTCGCTCGTTGAGGTCTGGCAAGCGCTCTAGCTCACTGACCACTCCCCGCAAGGTTTCTGTCGGATCCTCCACCGGACTCAGGACGCGAAAAGGGAGCAGGGCTTGCCAAACGTGCTCCGCACCGCTCACGCGAATGTGCTCCGCACCGCTCACGCGAACGGCTCCGGCCGGCAAGTTGCATTCCCACAAGCGAATGACCTCGAACTCATGGCTGAGCCTTTCTAGGCGGAAAAAGGTTTGGAAAACCCTCTCCGAGCGCGTTTTGCGAAGATAAATGACCACCTGCCGCACCGGTAGCTGGGGATATTTCCGATAGAGGCGAAGCCGGTAGTCAGCCATGCGAAAGGGGATTTCAGGATCTGGATCTGTTTGAAATTCCAGATGCAAAATGCTCTGCCAAAGCCCCAACAAAATCACGGAGTCTGCCCGAATGGGCTCCTCTGACAATTCCGTAGGCAGCATCTGCACCGGCGCAGCCACTTCTCCTACCAGCCAGGCGGCAAACTGCTCCGGGAAGCGCTCTGCTAGGTATTTGCAGACGTTGTCGTAGGCCATGGGGGATCCCTGGATCTAGCGCCCGCCCACGGTGATGGCGTCCACCTTGATGTGGGGCTGACCCACGGTGACGTAGATGTTGCCGCTGACAGAACCACAGAAGCCAGGGGCTAGGCGAAGATCCTTGGAGCACATGGAGATCTTGGTCAGGATGTCCTTGGCTTCCCCGATTAGGGTAGCCCCCTTGAGGGGCTTGGTAATTTTGCCGTTTTCGATGAGGTAGGCTTCTTCAACGGCAAAGTTGAATTGTCCCGTGGGGCCGACGCTGCCTCCCCCCATGCGCTTGCAGTAGATGCCCTTGTCAATAGAAGCAAAAAGATCGTCCAATTCGGCATCGCCGGGAGCGATATAGGTGTTGCGCATGCGGCTGGCGGGGGCAAAGGTGTAGTTCTGGCGGCGACCGCTGCCGGTGCGAGGGTGGCCAGTGCGCATGGAGCCAGCGCGGTCGGCCAGGAAGTTCTTCAGAATGCCCTTTTCAATGAGCAGGGTGCGCTGAACCGGCATGCCCTCGTCGTCCACATCCAGGCTGCCAAAGGCCCCCTCGGAGAGCCCCTCATCCCAGGCGGTGAGGTTTTTGTGGGCAATTTTCTGGCCTTTTTTGTCGGCAAAGGGGGTGGTTTTGCGCTCGATCTGAGTGGTTTCCAGTAGATGCCCACAGGCTTCGTGGAAGATCACGCCGCCAAAGGCGTTGGACATGACGATGGGGTAGGTGCCCGATTCCACGTAGTCGGCATAGAGCATCTGGCCGGCAGCCTCTGCCAGCTCCTGGCTGTGGGCTACAAGATCCCAGCGGCGCAAAAAGTCGGGATCCCCGGTGCCCCCCGCCCGTTGACTAACGGAAGCCCGGTGGTCGCCGTCGGCGCAGAGCAGGGTAGAACTGACCGACTGGGTGAGGCGAATGTCACGCACAAAGGTGCCATCGCTGCAGGCCACCAGGATCTCCTGCCAGTCGCGGAAGTAGTTGGTGCGGCGGGACTGGACGTGGCGAGCTTGCCGCTTCAGCTCTGCGTTGGCCCGCAGCAGGATCTCCCCCATTTCGCCGATAGGGCTGCATTCCTTGAGCCAGCCGTCTTTGCTGCGGCGCTCGGCGTAGTCTTGGAGCAGCCCTAGGTTGGCAGGGGAGACCAAAGCGGCAGGGCCAGGGGGGGTAAGGCCCATAAGCAGCAGGCCTTTTTCCAGAGCAGCTTTGAGGCCGGCAAAGGAGAGATCGTTGGTGCTGACGTAGCAGTCAGCCAGGCCACGAAACACCCGCACCCCTGCGCCGGTGGAAAGCCGAGGGGTGATACTGGTGATGGCGTCGTCTTCCGCCAGGCAGCTGATGGAGTTGACCCGCTCCAGGAAGATCTCCACCAAATCGGCGCCGGCAGCCCGCCCCCAGCCCAAGAGAGTTGAAAGGGGATCCCGCCAGTCCTCGCCGAAGCGCTGCAGGGTGGGGCGGTAGTCGAGGTTGGGCAGGTCTTTGGATAGAAGCAGCATACAGGCCTATGGGGCTGGGGCCGGTTTTTGTTTCCTCAGTTTAACAAGACGTAAAGGCTGCCTTTTGGGGGAAAGAGCCTCCCAGCTTGACAAGGGCAAAGGAGCAGCCGAAGATCGCTGCACAAGGAACCCCCAGCTTGCAATGGCTGCCAAGAAAAGAGCCTCGGAGCTTCAGCCCAGCCTGTTTGACGATCCCCTAGAGCCGCCTGCCCCCACTGCGGAGACTCTTCCCCAATGGGATCAGATCCCGCTCTCGGCCCAGGTGCCCATTCCCCCCGGTACCTATCGGGATCTGGAACAACTGGAGCAGCACTGCCGAGTCTGCCAGCGCTGCGAGTTGGCGGCCAACCGTACCCATGTGGTGGTGCACCGAGGCAACCCCAAGGCAAGGATTCTCATCATCGGCGAGGGGCCGGGGGAACAGGAAGATCTGCAAGGGCTGCCCTTCGTGGGCAAGTCGGGGCAGTTGCTCGATAAGATCTTGGCCTCCGTGGGGCTAGATTCCGAACGGGACACCTACATTTGCAATGTCGTCAAGTGCCGTCCCCCCAACAACCGCGTGCCCACCCAGGAGGAGATGGACGCCTGCCGGCCCTACTTGTTGGAGCAGATCCGCCTGGTGGATCCCTGGATCATTTTGTTGACCGGCGCTACCTCGGTGCGCTCCCTTCTGGGGGATAAGCGGGGCATTACCAAGATTCGCGGCGAGTGGATCCAGTGGCAGGGGCGCTGGTGCATGCCGATTTTTCACCCAGCCTATCTGCTGCGTAACCCCGACCGCACCCCCGGCAGTCCCAAGTGGCTGATGTGGCAAGATATTCAGGCGGTAAAGCAAAAGTACCTGGAGCTTGCCGGCGCAGCGCGGTGAATCCTGCAAAACCCGACTAAGCTGGGAAAGGAGCTCCTTGCCGTCTTGCCTTGACCCCTTCGGAGTTTGCCCTCGAGCAGCTTCTTTTCACCCCGGCCACACCCGACCCGGACGCCGTGCGGGTCATCTACGCCTTTCCCAACACTTACTCAGTAGGAATCACCAGCCTTGGCTACCAGGTCATCTGGAGCCTGCTGGCCAGCCGTCAAGATGTGGTCGTCTCCCGCCTCTTTACAGATCTGGCCGAACCTCTGCCGCGGGATCCAGAGCTGATGGGCTTTTCCCTGTCTTGGGAGCTGGACTACGTCCATATCCTGGATCTGCTGGAGCGACAGGGGATCCCCCTCCAGGCCGAGGCGCGGGGGGAAGCGGATCCCTTGGTTTTCGGCGGTGGCCCGGTGTTGACGGCCAACCCTGAGCCCTTTGCTGCGTTCTTCGACTTCGTCCTGCTGGGAGACGGGGAAGGGCTGGTGGAACAGATGATCCAAGCCTACCGCCAGGTGCGGCAGGGCTCCCGAGCGGAAAAGCTGCAGGCGCTGGCCCAGGTACCAGGGATCTACGTGCCCAGCCTCTACGAGGTGCACTACCGCGAGCCCGAGGGCCCGGTGGAGAAAGTCATTCCCAAGCTGGACGGGATCCCCAGCTCCATCCGCAAGCATACCTTCCGCGGCAACACCCTCTCGGTTTCCACCGTGGTTACCCCCAAGGCAGCCTGGGAGAACATCTACATGGTGGAGGTGGTGCGCAGTTGTCCGGAGATGTGCCGCTTTTGCCTGGCCAGCTACCTGACCCTGCCCTTCCGCGCTGCTGAGGTGGAGGGGCATCTGATCCCAGCAGTGGAGCGGGGGCTGCAGGTGACCCAGCGGATTGGCCTTTTGGGGGCCTCGGTAACCCAGCACCCCCAATTTGAGCAGCTGCTGGAGTACCTGGCCCAGGATCGCTTTGAGCAGGTGCGCCTCAGCCTGGCTTCGGTGCGCACGGGCACGGTCACGCCTCGCCTGGCGCAAGTTCTCTCCCGTCGCGGCAGCCAGTCCATCACCGTGGCCATCGAGAGTGGCTCGGAGCGGCTGCGCCAGGTCATTAACAAAAAGCTAGCCAACGAAGAGATCTTGGCGGCGGCAGCCCACGCCCAGGCCGGCGGCCTGAGGGGGATCAAGTTCTATGGCATGGTGGGGATCCCGGCAGAGACCCAGGCCGATCTCGAGGCCACGGTTGCCCTCTTCAAGGAGCTCAAGAAGGTGGCTCCCCGCCTGCGCTTGACCTTGGGCTGTAGCACCTTTGTGCCCAAAGCCCATACTCCCTTTCAGTGGCAGGGGGTAGATCCCCAGGCGGAGAAAAAGCTGCAGTGGTACCAAAAACACCTGCGTCCCTTGGGGATTGAGTTCCGCCCAGAAAGCTATAGTTGGTCGGTCATTCAGGCTCTGATTTCCAGAGGGGATCGACGAGTAGCGCAGGTTTTGCAGTTGGCGCGGGAGTTTGGCGACTCCCTGGGCAGCTACCGGCGCGCCTTCAAAGAGCTCAAAGGAAAGCTTCCGCCCTTGGACTACTACGTCCACAGCAACTGGGATCCGGCGGATCCCCTTCCCTGGCAACACCTTGAGGGCCCTCTTAGCCTGGAGCGGCTGCGGCAGCACCGCCAAGAGGCCTTTTCCGTGTAGCGCAGGAAGCTGTGCTTAAGGATGGGGGCCTGCAGCGGCCAGAAACGCCTCGATCTCAGCGCGGCGCGGCAAACTAGGCTGAGCCCCAGGGCGGGTTACGCACAAAGCCGCAGCGGCATTGGCAAACCGTAGAGCTTCCCTCAGGGGTTTGCCAGTAGCTAGGCAGGCGGCCAAAGCGCCGCAGAAGCTGTCGCCGGCAGCGGTGGTATCCACTACCGCCACAGGGTGGGCCGGCAGGTAGCCGCTTTCTCCGCCATCGGCCCAGACCAAGCCTGCTCCCCCCAACGTGACGATCACTGTCGGGATCCCCTGCCGTTGCAAGGCTTGGGCCACTTTTTCGGCTTGCGCGGGTGTCTCCACCGGGGATTGGGCAAGAGCAGCGGCTTCGCTTTCGTTGAGCGCCAAGTAGCGCACCTGGCGCAGCAGGGATCCCGGCAGGGGCACCACAGGGGCTGGATTGAGCAGGATGGGGATCCCTTGGGCAAAGGCTTGCTCTGCCACCGCCTGCACCGTGGCCAGGGGGATTTCCAGTTGCAGCAGAACCATCGCTGCCGGCGTCCAAGGAGGCAGCTGGGCGGGGGTGTAGCGACCGTTAGCGCCGGGGCTGACCACAATCCGGTTTTGCCCTGCTGGATCCACAGTGATCAGAGCGATGCCGCTGGGCCCTTCCAGCTCCCGCAGGTGGTGGGTATCGACGCCGTTCTGCTCCAGGTTCTCTTTCAGCAGGCGGCCAAAGCTGTCAGATCCCACTGCCCCCCACATCTCCACCTGGGCTCCCGCCCGTGCTGCTGCCACTGCTTGGTTGGCCCCCTTGCCGCCAGGGTAGGTGGCGTAGTCGGATCCCAGCACCGTTTCCCCAGGCCCAGGATGGCGTGGTACCTGCACCACCAAGTCCAGATTCAAGCTCCCCACTACGCGAACTAGGGCTGTCATTGGCTAGCTGAAAAACGGTGCCCTAGAGGTAGCTCATTCTAGCTCCCACCACTTGGTTGGAGAGCTTTCCACCTTGGAGAGGATTGGCTAGCTTGTGAGGGGGTGACGCGGAAACAAGCCATGCTGCTGACCACTACAGACGTGCTCCAAGGTAGAGAGGTTGAGCGTTACTTGGGCATTGTTACCGCCGAGGTAGTTTATGGCACCAATGTTCTACGGGACTTCCTTGCTAGCCTCCGCAACATCATCGGGGGACGCACAAGAACCTATGAAGAAGTTCTCGAGAATGCCCAGAAAAAGGTTTTGGAAGAGTTGGAGCAGCGAGCCAAACGTTTGGGAGCAAATGGCATCCTAGGCGTTAGCATTCATACCAACATGAGCACGACAATGATCCTCGTTACCGCCGCCGGCACCGCCGTCAAGCTGCGCTAGAACCTTTAGGCCAGGCTCTCCATCAATGCCTCGTCGATCTCAAAGTTGGCGTAGACATTTTGCACATCATCCAAGTGGTCCAGCCGCTCCATGAGGGTCAGTACCAGCTTGGCTGTCTCGGGGTCCTCCACATGCACCTCCGTAGAGGGGATCCAGCGGATGGCCGCCTCTTGCACCTGGTAGCCTTCTTTTTTGAGGTAGGTAGCCACCTGCTCCAGCAGGGTGTAATCGCAGTAGACTTCTGCGTCGGTTCCCTCTACCTTGAGATCCTCCCCGCCTGCTTCGGCTACCGCTAGCAGCAGAGCTTCGGGATCTGTCACCCCCTCTAGGCTAATCACCCCTTTTTGCCGGAACAGCCAGCTCACGCAGCCACTTTCCCCCAGGCTGCCGCCGACTTTGCTGAAGGCCTCCCGCACCTCGGCAGCCGTGCGGTTGCGGTTGTCGGTCATCGCCTCGATCAAGACAGCTACCCCCCCAGGGCCGTAGCCTTCGTAGCGAATTTCCTCCAGGGGGCTGTCGTCGGTCCAGTTGCCCGATCCCTTGGCGATGGCCCGCTCGATGGTCTCAGCAGGCATGCCTGCCGCTTTGGCTTTCTCCACGGCCGAGCGCAGCCGAAAGTTGGCGTCAGGATCGGGCAGGCCGTTGCGCGCTGCCACGATGATGGCCCGGGAAAGTTTGGTAAATAGGCTGCCCTTTTTGGCATCTACACGGGCTTTTTGCCGCTTAATGTTGGCCCATTTGCTGTGTCCTGCCATGCTGTGCACACCAGTCAAGCAACCTAAGGGGGAGGGAGCCCCTAACTTTGAAGCCTAAATCACCACCTGCTTAGGTCTCAACCCCAGAGGTGCAGGTCAAGGCTGGATGGGTTGCCGCTCGATTACACCCCCTGGTGGCGGTGGAGCTTCTGGCGTTGCTTGAGGTGTAGGCGTTGGAGTCTCCATAGGAGGCGCAGGCGTTGGTGTCTCTGGCGTAGGCGTTGGTGTCTCTATAGGAGCTGGCGTGGGAGGCAGAGGAGGTACAGGCTCTTCAGGCACAGCCTCAGGCGGAGGGGTCGGGGTTGGCGGCTGAGTTAAAAAGGGCGTTACCTGTTCCAGCAGCTCGGCATAGAAGATTCCGTCCTGCTCCGGCCCAAAGCGGCCCACCGCCCAGCGGTGACGGGGCACAAACAGGGTTTGCAGCAGCACTTCCCGACTGGCGAAAGAGGGAGTGCCCACAAAGACGTAGCCATCGACAATGACACGGTTCAAGTCAGGCCGAGTTTGAAACACCCGGTCCACCTCCCGCAGCATCTCCGCATCCAGCCGCTCCAGCAGAGTTCCCAGAGTGTCTTCAGGCCTGACCAAAACCCGCACTGGAAAGCGATAGCTTTCGCATCGATACTCTCCGCAGAGCTTAACCAGCTCGTTCCGAACTCGGATCTGCACCGCCGGATCGATGTCTCTCACCGGTGGTGAGACTTCTGGCTCTGGCTGCTGTTCCGCTTCCTGGGCCCAAGTCAAGAGGTGGCCACCCCAAGCTCCCAATAGCAGCGATCCGCACAACAAGGCGAGTTCCCAACCTCCAAGGGGAAGGCTCCAGCCTGGGCTGCCTCGCTCAGGGCGTTGTGAAGGCAGGAGATTGGGATCCCGATTCTTACTCAGCGGGCTGTTCATAGGTTAACCACTACGGCGTCGATAGCTACCGCCAACTCTACCCGACATAGGCCTAGGAGGCACTAGGCTAAAACGGAGCCGCTCCTGCTGGATGTCGCTGCTCAAAGGATCAGGGGGAGGGATTGCTGGATTACCAAGTCCGTTCGCTGCAGCTTGCCGAAATGGCTGTAGTCTAATCTGGAGAAGCTAAGGTTCCTGAACCTGAGCTGGGGGGGTGCGCAGTGGCTGGGAAGCGGAAGAAGGAGCTTTGGTGTTGGGGAGGAGGACGGTGCTGGCTTGGCTGGGGGGAAGTTGGTTGGCCACCGTCAGCTCATAGGCTTGCAACAGCCGCTCTGCCAGCTCCTGCATGGTCTGCGGCCGCTCGTCCGGGTTTTTCTTCAGACAATCCATCACCACCGCTACTATGGCGGGTGGGATCGGCTGGGGGGCTGTCTCCGGGTTGATCTCAAGGGGGTTTTCATAGCAATGGGCGTGGATCCAACTGTGCAATGAGTCGGTTTCCAAGCGAAAGGGCATGGATCCCGTCAGCATCTCGTAGAGCACCACCCCTAGGGAGTAGATGTCTGAGCGGGCATCCAGAGATTTGCCGCGTACCTGTTCAGGAGAGGCGTAACGAGCTGTGCCGATAAATCCGCCCCCTTTTTGGGTGCCTAGACTAAGGGTGTGATCCGCCAGAGTTTTGGCCACGCCGAAGTCGAGGATCTTGAGCTGAGACGTAAGCTGGCCATCTTGAAAAACGCGCTCGACAAACAGGTTGCTGGGCTTGATGTCGCGGTGAATCACGCCCCGAATCTCGCGGCCTTCCACGTTAGCTCGGAAGGTGTGGGCAAAGTGCAGCCCTTCACAAGCCTGCAGGGCCAGCCGAATGGCCTGCCGAACTGGCAAGGCTCCTTTTTCTCGGATTAGCTTCCCCAGATCCTGTCCCTTGAGGTACTCCATCACCAAATAGGCGTGCTCCCCCTCTTGGCCGTGATCCAGGACTTTGACGATGCGAGGATGTTGGCCTAAAAGGGTGCTGACGCGGATCTCTTCGGCAAAGCGGCGGCGCAAATCATCGAGCTGGGCGTTCCCTCGGCTCAGCAGGGTAGGGGCATACAGGATCTTGACGGCCACCTCTTGGCCGTTGTTGTGTAAGTCCAAAGCCCGAAAGACGGATCCCATGCCGCCACCACCGATTTCTTGAATCAGTTGGTAGCGGCCACCCAAGAGGCGATTGGTGAGATCGGGGACCATAGGTTTGCAGGCACAAAGCAGCTTGGGCAGGGATGTCCATACGATAAACCAATTGCTGGAGTTTATACCCGCTCACTCAGGGATCCCGTTTGCTCCCTAAGGGGATAGTCATCCTCAGACCCTCTCTCTGGGAGCAAGAGGTAGGGGTAGCGCTCCGGGCCACTCGCGCGTTCGCAACAGCGCAGCAATAACGACGTAACAAGCTGTTTCACTGCCATTCGTTAGATCAAAAAATTCCCAGTAAATTGTGAAAAAAAGCGGAAGAGAACGCTTGAGGAAATTTGTCTGGGCAACCCCCAGCTTGAAGAGGGATATGGGAAAGGATCCCTGCGCGAGGTCAGCCATGGATCTGGGCTTGGTGGTGATTGCCTACAAGGAGGGGGATCGCCAGAGCAAGGCTACCTGCCAGCTGTGTGCGGAGCAGCTGCGTCGGCGCGGCGTTACGGTACTGACGGCTCCCACTGGCTTGCACCACAACCCCTACCCGGTCTTTTTGGAGGCCACCTCGGATCCCATCGATTTGGCGGTGGTGCTGGGGGGAGACGGCTCGGTGTTGGCGGCGGCCCGCCACCTTGCTCCCCATGGGATCCCCATTTTGCCCATCCAGTCGGGAGGCAGGCTGGGGTTCTTGGCCCAGTCGGAGCAGGTGCTGCACCAGGATCCCTGGGATCGCATTCAGGCAGGAGACTTTGTCCTCCAAGCCCGCATGATGTTGCAGGCCCAGATTTGGGAGCAGCCCCAACTGGGACAAGGGGCTGTCCCTGGGGAGGGAAAGCAGGAGGGCCGCCCGGTTAGCGAAGTGTACTACGCCCTCAACGAAATGTGCCTAAAGCCCATCAACCGGGAACGCCTGCCCGCCGCCATCATGGAAATCGAAGTCAATGGCGAGGTCTTGGATCAGTACCACGGAGATGGCGTGCTGGTGGCTACTCCAACGGGATCCACCTCCTACACCTTGGCAGCCAACGGCCCTATCCTCGAGCCTACCTTTGAGGCCATCATCATCACCCCCATCTGTCCCCTCAGCTTGTCCAGCCGGCCCATTGTTATCAGCGGCACGGCCACGGTGGAGATCTGGCCCCTTGCCGATCCAGAAGGGCTGACCCGCCTCTGGACGGATGGTGTCTTGGCTCAATCGGTCAACCCTGGCCAGTGGGTGCAAATTCGACGCGCTCCCCTGCCAGCCAAGCTGCTGATCTTAGAAAAAGACCTTTCCTACTTCCGCACCCTGCGAGAGAAACTGCAGTGGGCCGGCAGCCGCATCTACATTCCCACTACCAACCACTGCCCGCCAGGGAGATAGGGAGGCCTTACTCAATCGGAATAAATTGCAGCAGGGATCCCGGCTCAACGAGATGACCTGGCACCGCTTCCCCCTCCTGAGGAGGGTGAGCTAGGAGCAGGCAGCGATCTTGGGGAGTGAGGCTGAAGCCAGTAGGGGAGTTGGAGGGCCCTTGGGAGCCTAGCTGCGGGTCCCCGACGAACGTCAGTTGGGCTAGGAGGGCCAACAGCCAGTCGAGATGGGGCAGATCGGCCCCGAAAGCAGTTCGCGTCTGCAAGGTGGCCAGAGCCACGGGGTAGCCTTCTCGAATCAAATAAGTGAGGATCCCAGCGCAGCGTTCTACAGCCCGCTCTAGCTTATTGCGATGCGCTTCAGGGCTTTCTCCCCGCGGCTGCCAGCGATTTTCAAAGCAGAGGACAATGGCCTGGGAACGGGGGTGCTCCAGCTCCCGCACGACCAGTTGATCTCGCTTGGCCGAGATCTTCCAATGCACAGAGCGCACATCATCTTGGGGACGGTATGGCCGTAGGCCGAGGTAGTCCCCCTCCTGGCCGGGCTGAGGGCGCAACTGGCTGCTGCCGCCAAAGTGCTCCCACAGCAGCAGTCCCTGGACGGGGGCAGGCTGGGGAAATACAATCACCGCCTGCGGCTCCTCGATCGCCACTGCCTTGCGAAAGAGTTCAAAAGGAAAGCTGGTGGCAATCTCAAAACCCTGCAGCTGCCACACCCCTCGCCTTGGGAAGGTGTGCTGATAGAAGGTGTCCAGCTTGGCACCAGGATCCAACCGCAGCACATAGCTGGAAGGCCAATCCGTCCGCTTCAGTCCCTCGATGCGTTCCCTCACCTGGAGGGAAAAACTGGGCAGGCGGCGTTTGCGATTGACCAGTGTCAGCCCCACCAAGACCGGCTGGCCAGCAAAGATGCGGCTGGGCAACTGCCGGCTCACCTCCAGATCCTTGAGGGTAAGCTCGGAGAGGAGGCCGCTAAGAAGAATGAGGCTAAGCAGCATCCCCAGAACCAAGTAGAGGGGATTGTTGCCAGTGTTAAAGGCGGCAATACTCACTAGGAGCGTGATCCCAACAAACCAGCCCCCGATGCGAGTAAAGCGCAGGCGGCGCAGAAAACGAACGCGCTCTTTCGATGACAGCTTTGCAGGGACAGCTCCGAGTTGGGGAAACTGGTGCAACCACGGAAATAGTTGAAGTAATCTTCGGCTGAGCTTCGATAGCACCTGAGCTCTCTCCTCCAGGGCTGCTAGGGTTCTTCTGCCAAGATTTCAGCAATGGCCAGGGCCACCCGCTCCTGTTGCTGGAGGGTCAATTCAGGAAAACAGGGCAAAGACAACACCTGGGCAGCACAGAGCTCGGCATTGGGCAAATCTCCAGGCTTATATCCCAGCTTGCGGTAGACGGGCTGGAGATGAAGGGGAGTAGGGTAGTAAACTCGGCTGGCAATGCCTCGCTTCTGCAACTGCCGCTGCAGTCGGTCGCGCCGCCGCGAGTCGGTTGGGTGGGAACCGGGCACCCGCACCGTGTACTGATGCCAAACGGAGTTTCCCCCCTTTGCCACCTGGGGCAGGATGAGGCCAGGGATCCCTTGCAACAGGCGGTGATAGCCCTCGGCAATGGCCTGCCGCCGCCAGTTCCACTCCCGCAGGTAGGGCAACTTGACCGACAGGATTACCGCCTGCAGCGCGTCCAGACGGCTGTTGAGGCCGATGTATTCGTGGTGGTATTGGCCAACTTGGCCATGGTCTTTGAGGATGCGCACCTTGCGGGCCAGTTGCGGATCCCGGGTCACCACTGCCCCGCCATCCCCTGCAGCCCCCAAGTTTTTGGTGGGAAAAAAGCTAAAGCAGCCAATATCTCCCCAGGTGCCCACCGGCTTGCCTCCCCAGCAGGCCCCTATGGCCTGGGCGCAATCTTCCACCACTGCCAACCCATGGCGTTGCGCAATGGCCAAAATTTGGGTCATGTTGGCTGCCTGGCCAAACAAATGCACGGAGATTATGGCTTTGGTGCGCGGGGAGATGCTTCTTTCGAGAAGCTGGGGATCCAGGTTGAAGGTGCAGGGATCCACATCCACAAATACCGGCCGTGCCCCCACCAAATCGATGGCCTCGGCGGAGGCAAAAAAGCTAAAGGCAGTGGTGATGACCTCGTCGCCCGGTTGGATCCCCAGAGCGCGCAGGGCCAACACCAAAGCATCGGTGCCGGAGTTGCAACTGACGGTCTCCAGATCGCCGCCGCCGAGAAACTGCGAAAACAGCTCCTCGAACTGCCGCACTGCCTCTCCGCCAATGTAGCGCCCAGAGGCCAGCAAAGCTTCCACCTGAGGCAAAAGGGTCCTAGCCAAAGCGCGGTATTGCAACGTCAAATCCAGCAGCGGGATCGGCTCATCCGTCATGGTGCTGCCTTTTGGGGTAGCGGCCACAGCCCATCATCGAGGATGAGAGTTCCAAAATTGGGCCTTTTTGTAGCTTAGTTGCTGAGAAGCCGCTGGGAGCCAGACCCGCTCCGAATTGAGCCCAACCTGAGCTAGAGTAAACGCGGTACATCCCTGGCCAGGGATCCCCTAGGCTGGATACAGCTATCGACAGGATGTTCTATGGAGATTGCTTCTCAAGCAGTTCTCGGCAAAGCCCCTTTGGCTCCCCGAATTCTCGCTTTGGTGCCGGGAGGGATTGGCGACCAAATTCTTTTCTTCCCCACCCTAGCGAGTTTGCGGCAGCGCTTTCCAGAAGCGGAGCTGGAGGTGTTGGTAGAGCCGCGGGCGGCAGCTGCCTACGAGGTCTGCCCCTCGGTGAATCGGGTGCTGACCTTCCCATTTAAGGAGCAACTTTCGCTAGGGGATATCAGCGATCTGCTGGGGCGAATCCGCGAGCGGCAGTACGACGCCGTGCTCAGCCTGGGCAGAAGCTTGTGGGTCAAGCTGTTGCTTTGGCTAACTGGGATCCCAAAGCGGGTTGGCTATGCCCCGCCAGGGCCTGGGCGACCTTGGCTGACCGACCCGGTGCCTCTAAAGCTGGCCCAATACGCCGCCAACATGTACCATGACCTGCTGCAGGGGTTCGGCATTGCCGCGCCGGCAGGCTTGCCCCAGCTTCGCCTCAAAAAGACAGCCCTGGAGTGGGCTGAGCAGGAACGCAAGCGTCTGCTGGGGGAGGGCAGCCAAGATTATGTGCTGTTGCACCCTGGCGCCAGCCAACTGTCCCAGGAGAAAGGCATCCAGAAGATCTATCCCCCAGAGAAGTGGGTTAGGGTGATCAAGGGTTTCCGGGAAAAGCGGCCGGAGCTGCCGCTCGTGCTGGTGTTGGGTCCAGAGGATGAGAAGCTGGCGGAGGGCTTTCTGTCGCAACTGCCGGATCTGCCGGTGAGCCGCCCGCCCCAGCTAGGCCAACTGGCGGCCTTGATTGCTGGCTCCACCCTGCTTCTGTGTACCGACAGTGCCCCCATGCACCTGGCGGTGGCCACGCAAACTCCCCTGGTGGCTCTGTTTGGCCCTACTGACCCAGAGCGGCTTTTGCCTTCCGAGGGGCCGTTCCGCGCCGTCAAGGCCGCCAATGGGGTGATTGACTCCATTGCCCCTGAGCAAATCCTAGAGGTGATCTTCCCCGGCTAGAAGCAGGGCTTGCCATGCGGACGAAGGGACTTGAACCCTTACGCCTTGCGGCACTAGATCCTAAGTCTAGCGCGTCTGCCATTCCGCCACGTCCGCAAGAGGTGGGATCCCGCTCACCTATGCTAACCCAAGCTGGCTCTGGCTAGCTCGGCAACTGGCTTGCGGCGACCTTCAGCTCTTCTGTGACGTCCAAAACCATCCAGCTTTGCCCTGCCGTTTGCTGCCACAGCTCAAAGTGGAGATGCGGCCCAGTCACCGCTCCTGTTGCCCCCACATAGCCAATGAGGGATCCCTGCTTAACCCCTTCTCCTGGGGTGACAGCTACTTGAGACAGGTGACCATAGCGGGTGCGCCGGCCGCCAGCATGCTCCAGGACAACCGTGATCCCCAGATCTCCCAGGGAGCCGGCACTCACCACCTTGCCGCTCAAGGCAGCCAGGACTGGCGTGCCCAAGCTGGCCCCCAGATCCACGCCGGCGTGAAACTCCGGCTGACCCTTGAGGGGGTGAATCCGCAAGCCAAAGCCAGAGGTGATCGGCGCGGGGTGGGGCAGCGGATAGAGCAGTCGCTCTTTGCTGGGGGACGAGGTAGGCAAGGTCAGCGGCGGCAGCTCAGGGGTTTCCTCAATGCGAAGCTCTCCCCCTGGCAGGAGAAGGAGGCGGCGGCTGGAGCTGCGCTCCACCAACACCACCGGCACCCCACTTTCCGGCTGGCTCTCGGTAACCTTTGCCGGCTCAATAACAATTTCCCGGCCCACCCCAGTGCGGGTTGCCGCCTCCAGCGGAAGAGCCTGGCTTGGTTGAGGAGTCAAGCCTAGGGTTCTCAGGGTGTCTTGCGGCAGGGGAAGGGCACCATCTTGCAGCAGCGCCTTTGCGGCAGGGGTGTCCAGCGCTGGCCCCACAGGGGGAGGAGGGGGCAAGTGCATCTGCGCCAACAGCGCCGTGGGAGAGGACCAGAGCAGGCTTAGCCCCACGCCTAGACTCAGCCCCAGCCGCCGCAGCTGCCGCCCTCTTGCTGCCGAGCTGCTGCCCAGCCAAGAGGAAAGATGCTGCCAAAAATCGGTGGCCACCAACGGATCCCTCACTCCCAGCCACTGGCAAGAGACACTTGATAGCTCAGGCGCACCTGGTCGGGAGAGAGGACGAGGATCTGCCCCCCCTGAGTTTGTACCCGCAGCCTGCCATCCTCGGCAAGGCCCAAAACCGTAGCCGACGCCTCACCTGGGAGCCATTGGATTTGCGGCTTCACTGTCCAGGTCTCGTACTCGCAGCAAACAGCAGCAAACCCCTCCTTGAGCCAGACCTGGAACCCCCGCTCCATCCCCTGCAAAACCCAGGCGGCAATGGCGGTGCTATCCTGCCGGCATCCCAAGATCTCAGCTAAATTGATTCCCTCGGCGGGCACGGGATTGTTGATATTCACACCTACGCCGGCCACCAGCCCCAGCAGTTGTCCCCTTTCCCCAAAGCGGCCTTGCACCAGGATCCCCCCCAGCTTGCGCAGAAAAGCCGGCCCCTGCCTGTCCACTATCACCAGGTCGTTGGGCCATTTCAGCCGCAGCGGGATCCCCAACCGATGGCGCAAACTGCCGGCAATGCCCCAGGCCAAGGTTAGGGTCAATTCCAGCAGGGAATGCCGCAGGGGAGGGGATCCCAACCAGACCGACAGGTACAACCCCCCTGGCTGCGAGTGCCATACTCGCCCGTGCTGGCCCTGGCCTGCCCGCTGGCGAGTGCTGACCAGAACGGTGCCCAGGGGCAGAGGCTGAGGGAAACGGCGACCCCAGTCCAAGAGCAGCCGGTTGGTGGAATCGGTTACTGCCACTTGGAGGAGGTGATGCCCCCATCCCCCTCGACCCACTAGGGATCCCAGCCGCGCGGGGGAAAGCATGGCTTGAAACTAGCTCAACACAATATCTTCTGCTGGGCGCTGGGCCAGCCGCTTCAGGTTTTGGTAGCGCAGCATGTCCAGTAGGTCGTTGCCAGAGCGACCCTCCAGGCGAGCCTCCAGGTGCAGCGCTTGCCCCAGGGCCTCCACTGCCTGCAACCGCGGAACTCCGCGCAACACCAGCCGGTCCACAGCGTAGGCATCAGCAGCCAAAAGGCGGCGGTCATTGGTCTGGTCGCGGCGCAACTGCCAGAGAGCCAAGCCGCTTAAGCCACCGGAAACCGTTGCCCCCACCGGATCCTGCTGGACCACCTCGAAGATCAGGCTCAAGCCCCCCAAGGCAGCAATAGCCAGGTAAAAGTCGATTTGCCGCGAGGCTGGCCGGCTGTAGTAGCCTACTTTGTGCAAGAACAACCCCGCCCGCTGCAAGGGGGTAAACTGCCGCCACTCGTAGGGTTTAATAAAAAGCCGCAGCTGCCGCTCCCAGGGCAGTTGCCGCCGGCCTTTGATTACGACCGTCTGCCGCTCTGAGGCCGGCAAGATCTTGACGCTCTCTCGCATGCTGGCCGGCAGCAGATCCAGCAGGCGGTCAATCTCAGCCTGCTCGAGAACGTAATCGTAGCCGTTGTCGTAGCCGTAGTACTCCGAGTTCATGCCGGGCCCACTCCTAACCCCATTGCCTGACGCATCTCTCGCACCGCTCGCTCCAACCCCACCAGCACTGCCCGACTGATGATGCTGTGGCCAATGTTCAGCTCCTCTATGCCCGGGATCCGCGCCACCGGGCCCACATTCCAGTAGGTGAGGCCGTGCCCAGCATTGACCCGCAACCCCAGTTGAATGGCCTGTTGGCTAGCCTTCTGCAGCTGGGCCAGCTCCGCCTCCCGTTGGGCTTCCGAGGAGGCCTCCGCATACCGCCCGGTGTGCAGCTCCACCCAGCGCGCCCCCACCTGAGCAGCAGCGGCAATCTGGATGGGATCTGGATCGACAAACAAGCTGACGGGAATGCCAGATCCCTGCAGTCGATCTACCACTTCACCTAGGCGTGAAACCTGACTGGCCACATCCAATCCCCCTTCGGTGGTAATCTCTTCCCGCCGCTCGGGAACCAGCGTGACGTAGTCAGGCTTGATCTCCAGGGCAATGGCCACCATCTCCTCTGTTGCCGCCATCTCCAAGTTGAGGTGGGTGCGTACCGTCTGCCGCAGCAGCCGCACATCCCGCTCCTGAATGTGGCGGCGATCCTCGCGCAGGTGCACCGTGATCCCATCTGCGCCTGCCAACTCGGCAATGACGGCAGCGGCCACCGGATCCGGCTCGACGGTGCGGCGGGCCTGGCGCAGCGTGGCCACGTGGTCGATGTTGACTCCAAGGCTGACCAAGGCTAACGTTCTCTCGTGGCAGAAGATCCAAAGGAATGCTCCTAGTATTACATTATTCAATCTGGGCTGCTTAGGGACAGGCGAGGCAGAAACCCCGGAGGCCAAGGGCCTATGATCGAAGACGACGCTTTTCCCCTCCGGGATCCCTGCAGGCTTGCCATGACCAATCCCAATGCCTCTTTGGCGGTAGGACACCCTTCTCTAATTGACCGAGCGCGGGTGGCGGCCCTGATTGCCCAATACCTGCCGGTGGAGATTTGTATCTACTACCAGGTGGTGCCTTTGGCACTGGATACGGACAGCTTGATCCTGGGCATGGTGGATCCCCAGGATTTGGCAGCCCTGGACTACGTGAGCAAAATGCTGGCTTACTCCCAGATCTCGGTTGAGCCAGTTCCGATTACGCTGGAGCAGCAGCAGGAGTTAATTGCCCACTACTTCAGCCATCCCCCCAGCCCAGCAGAGGTAGAGCGGCTCCGCCTGCAGGCCCAAGCCAGCCGCACCACCCCAGAAGTCCCCGCTCCCGTAGCCGGGCCGCCCAGCCACCCAACTCCCACCCAGCCGCTGCCGGCACGGCCAACTGCTCCGCCCTCTCCTAGTGACGAATCGGAAGAGACGGTGCAGCAGTTGCTGAACTCGATGCTGCGGAGGGCTTTAGACGAGAAAGCAGAGCAAATTTTTGTAGAGCCCCAGGAGGGAGTGCTGTGTCGGGTGCGCTACCGCCAGCAGGGGATCTTGCGGGATCTGTTCAAGGAACTCTCGGAACCCATCCGGGCTAGGCTAATCGCTGCCATGAAGCGGATGATGGCTCTCGATCCCAGCCTCATCGGGGAGCCGCAGCAGGCAGAAGCGGAGCGGCTGTACCGGGGGGAGCCGCTGGTGCTGCAGTTGCGCATTATCCCCCAGCCCTCCAAAAGCGGGCCAGGCTCTCCTCCCAGGGAAGGAGCCATCCTCAGCATTCTGCGAGGAGAAGCCCTCCGGAAGTACCAGCAAGGCCAAAACCGCCTCCGCGTCTCCGAGACCTTGGCTTTGGCCCAACAAACCCACCAACTGCTGCAGCAGCTGCAAGTGGCCCTTAGCAGCACCCTGGGGAAGCTTAAGCAGTATCCCACTCCCCCTGACAGCAACTGGCCCCTGATGGCAGAGACGTTAGCGGCCATCCAGGCCCAGGCCCAGATGCTTGCCATCCACCAGCAGGACTGGGAAAAACTCACCTCCGGCAGTTGATCCGCTAGGCCTTTGGCGGGATCCCCCTGCTTTTGCTAGCTCCCCACGTTTTTGCGAACCTAGCAGTCAAAATGACGCCGGCAATAACGGTCGCCCCAGCAATAAGGCCAAGACGTTCCAGCCGTCCTCCGCTGCTCTAAGCAATACCAGATCCCTGTATAGTTTCTCGACTCGCGCCAAGGGCTTTTCGGTATCCCCCGCCAGCCAATCAGTCCGCTGCAAGATTACTTCTCGACTAAGCGCTCAAGCTGTTCTTCTGTTGAAATCGCCATCAAGTTTTGCCAGACGTTTGCCTTTCTAGTGCCAGGAAAGGGGACGGTCTCCGCTCCTGCCGGGTGCGATAATCTGGAAATCGTGCAGTCATGCGCGTTTAGCCTCCATGCCCTCCACAGATCCGAGGTCTTTGCCCCAGCCCCAGTTGCCGCCCAGCAAAACCCCTGCCAATTCCCCATCTCGCACCTGGTGGCAGGCGCAGCGGGAAAACCTGCTGACGGTGCTGCTGGCGCTGCTACTGGCCCTTGGCATTCGCACCTTTGTGGCGGAGGCGCGCTGGATCCCCTCGGATTCCATGCTGCCCACCCTAGAAGAAGGGGATCGCTTGGTGGTAGAAAAGGTTAGCTACCGCTTCAGCGCCCCCAGACGCGGCGACATCATTGTCTTCTACCCGCCTGCCCACTTGAACTTCAACGGTGCTTACATCAAGCGGGTAATCGGCCTGCCAGGGGATCGCATCCGCATTGCTGAGGGCAAGGTGATCGTCAACGGCATTCCTCTGCAGGAGGACTACATCTACGCTCCCCCTGACTACTCCTGCCCTGGCGAGCGCTGTCCTGGAGTGCCCAACCAGGGATCGGAATTTGTTGTCCCTCCTAACTCCTATTTTGTAATGGGGGACAACCGCAATGACAGCCAGGACTCGCACATCTGGGGGTTTTTGCCCAAAGAAAACATTATCGGCAATACCATCTTTCGCTTTTGGCCACCCAACCGCCTGCGCTTTTTCACTCCACCCACCTACCCTGAGCTCTCGGCAGCGGCGGCTCGAGCCTCGGGTCTATCTCCGTAAAAGCCTTCTAGCAAGGCCGCTCGAGGACGTAGTCTACCATCTGCAGCAGAGCCTGGCGCGCTTCAGAGTCCGGCAGAACTTGCAGGGCCTCGGCAGCCCGTTGGGCATAGTCGCGCGCCAACTGGCGGGAGCGCGGGATCCCCTCACTTTGGTAGACCCACTCTAGAACCTGCTGGAGATCCTGCGGTTCGGCCAACTCTCTGAGGATGAGCTCCCGCATCTGCGGAAACTCCTCTAGCGCAAACAAAACGGGTGCTGTCAGGTTGCCCTGGATGAGGTCGGATCCCACTGGCTTGCCCAGCGTCTCCGCTGACCCAGTAAAGTCGAGGAGATCATCGACAATCTGAAAAGCAATGCCCAGGTTGCAGCCAAAGTCGAAGAGGCGATCGGCTACTTCAGGACTTACCCCGCTCAGGAGACCCGCTGCCTTAGCACTGCCAGAAATAAGGGAGGCGGTTTTGTAGAAGCTTTTGGCGAGGTACTCTTCCAGGGAGACGTCGGGATCAAAGCGAGTGAGGCTCTGGCGCACCTCTCCCTCTGGCAGGTCCATGATGACCTTGGACAGCAGCTTCACCACCTCCAGGTTGTCCAGGTTGGCCAAATACCAGGCTGCCTGCCCAAACAGGTAATCCCCTGCCAGCACCGCCACCCGGTTATCAAAAAGGGTGTTGACTGTGCTGACGCCGCGCCGCACGGTAGCAGTGTCGATGACGTCGTCGTGCATCAGGCTGGCGGTGTGGATCATCTCGGTAATTTCCGCCAGGCGCCAATGCTGGGGGGTAATCTCCCCGTCGGGCGTAGTGGCCCGCGCGATCAGGAGCACGATTGCTGGTCGGATCCCTTTCCCCCCCACCGAGAACAGATGTTCGGCAGCCATGGCCAGGATGGGGTGTTTGGCGCTGACCAGCCGCGTCAAGTTCTGGCGTAAACGCTCTAGATCCGCTTCTACGGGGCCAAAGGGGGAGAGTACGGAGGTCATGAAGCCAAGCCAGGAGAGGATTTACAAAATTTCATATCCTTTCCTATTCTAGAGCACCTCAACCTGCTCGGAGAAAAGCAGGGGGTATCATGCAGACAGTCCTCGACTCCTCCTATGGCCGATCCTATTCCCCCGCTTCAGACTGGCTCCATTCCTCCACTTCCTGAAGAACCTGATTGGGAGGAAGAGTGGGAACTGGCGTTGGAGCGACCCCCTCTCTCGGGGCGGGCCCAACCTCACCGCCACGATCCGCAATCGCGGCGCAAGCTGATTCACCGCCTGGCTCGCATTGAGGGGCATGTGCGTGGGATCCGCTCCATGATCGAAGAGGATCAACCCTGTCCGGATGTGCTGCTCCAGATTGCCGCCGTCAAGGGGGCGCTAGATCGGCTGGCGCGGATTATCCTCAACGATCACATCCGCCACTGCATTCGCCATGCCGTTGAAAGCGGCAATATTGAGGTGGAACTGGAAGAGCTGCAGCGGGCTCTGGATCGCTACCTCAGCTAGCGCAGCCGTTGGTGGCGGCCCTGGGCTTCTAGCTGTTGCTGGCAGCAGGCTGGGCATACCGCTGCAGGAGAGCGGCACTTTTCAGCTGCCACTGTAGGCCCATGAAGGCCCAGTCTAGAAATTCGTCAATCTCCTCCCGACTAAACTGCATGGCCTTGCCAATTTCAAAAATCAGGGCCTCCTCTTTTTCTGTCAGCTTGTTGTTGACCACTGCCATCGCCGCCAAATCCCGCAGGATCAAGGCCCCGGCAGCGTTGTGCAGAGGCGGGATGGCGCTGAGCTCTAGGGTTGCAGTCGTCTCGCCGGCCAGATAGCTTTGAGCTACCTCTTTGTTAATGCCCATGCCTTCAGCAATTTGCAGAAAGAAGTCGGCTTCTTCTTCATCGAGCTGGCCGTCCACGCGGGCTACGGCAATGAGGGCTCTGAGGTAGAGCTGGCGCTGCTCTGCAGTCAAGTCGGTGTAGGTGATCATGTGAAGTTGTGCCTTGGGTTTCCTCTTCAACTTTGCCACGAAGATCCCCCCTTGGGGTTGAGTCGGCACTTTATCCAGGTAGGGGAAAATCGACTAGAATGAGAAGCCTGTGTTAGCGACTAGCCGGACCCAGCCTCCAGGAAGGGACGTGGAGGAGAGGCTAGGCGGTCGGTTTCCGTTTCCTAGACAACCCTACCCAGCTTGCGGAGCACCTCCAATGGTTAAGTTGCGGCTCAAGCGCTTTGGAAAGAAGCACCAACCCAGCTATCGCATCATCGCTATTGACAGTAGGGCTCGCCGGGAAGGTCGCCCGCTGGAGGAGTTAGGCTACTACAACCCGCGCACCAAGGAGACGGTTCTGGAGACAGCGGGCCTACTCAAGTGGCTGCGGCGCGGTGCCAAGCCCACCGATACGGTGGACAGCCTCCTCAGAAAAGCGGGCATCTATGAGATGTTGAAAGCCGGTGAGGGGGGTGTGGTGGCCTCGATTCGCATGCCGGCCATCGCCAAACCTGAAGCCGGGGAGGAGCAGAAGGTTCCCGAGGGATCAGAGCAGGGGGAGGAGAAGTCCCAGCCCGAGGCAGCCACGGAGGCCTAGGCTCAGCTACGCTTGCGGTTAGGTTGCGTTTTGCCTCCCATGCCGGACTACGAGACCCTTGCTCATCTTTTGATTGAACCGCTCCTTACCAGCGGCCCCCTGCAAACAGATGTGGAAACCACCTGTGGAGGACGCAAGGTCTGGCTGCGGCTAGCCTTTGACCCCAAGGATCGCGGTCGGGTGTTGGGGCGAGGTGGGCGTACCTTGCAGGCAATTCGTCAGGTGATGACAGCAGCAGCCCAGTTGGCAGGGCAATCGCTGTACATCGACATCTACGGAGAATCAGGAGAGCGAGAATGAGCCAGATCCTGACCTTCTTGGGGAAGGGGGGCACGGGCCGGAGCACTCTAGCTGTAGCAGTGGCGCGGGCAGCAGCGCAGCAGGGGCGGCGAGTGCTGCTAGTGGGCCATCAGGCGGGGCCGGGGTTGGAAATGCTTCTGGGTGGGATCCCGCTTTCCGGCGAGCCGGTAACCATTGCCGCCAACTTAAGCGTGGTGCAGCTGCGGACAACCCAGCTTCTGGAGCAGTACTGGACGGCAACCAGGGAGCTGGAAGCCCAATACGTGCGCACTCCCTTTTTCCGGGAAATCTATGGGCAGGAGCTGGGGGTGCTGCCAGGGATGGACCAGGCCCTGGCTCTGGAAGCCCTGCGCCGCTACGATGCCAGCGGTCAATACGACTGCATTCTCTACGATGGCCCAGGGGACTTGACCACCTTGCGGGCGTTTGGGATCCCAGAGGTGGCCAGTTGGTACTGGCGGCGAGCTTCCCAGGCTTTCCTCCAATCCGATCTGGCCAAAACTCTCCTTCCCTTTCTTGAACCGCTGCTGCGGTCGGTGACGACCCTGGAGTTTTCCTCGGTGGAGGAGCTCCTAGCTCGCCTGGGGGGGATGGCCAACCTTTTCGAGCAGGGGCGCTCTGCCATTGCCGATCCGCGGCGGGTGGTAGCGCATTTGGTAACGACTCCGGATCCCATGGCGATCCAGGTTGCCCGCTACCTCTGGGGCAGTGCCCAGATGGTGGGGCTGACCGTGGGTGGCCTCTGGGTCATGCCGCTAGTTCCCGGAGAGGTGTCGGCGGCTGAGTTTTCTCCTCTGCCAGTGCGCACCCTGCCACGGCGCCAGGGATCGGATTGGTCGGCGTTGGAAGAGGCAGTCAGTGGGATCTTTGCCCTACCTGAGGTGCCGCCGCCCGTAGCCATTGACGAGGGCTCCCGCAGCGTGAAGCTGTTTCTTCCTGGCTTTACCAAGACCCAAATCGAGCTGAGCCAATCCGGGCCAGAGTTGACCATCACCGCTGGGGATCAGCGGCGCAATTTGTTCTTGCCGCCCAGCTTGGCAGGCCGGCAGGTAACCGGGGCTAAGTTTCAGGAGCCCTTTCTGATTATCAGCTTTGCCTAGCAATCCCGGGAGGGGGCATGTTGGCCAAGCGGATTATTCCCTGTCTGGATGTGGCAGGGGGGCGGGTGGTCAAAGGGATCCAGTTTGGGAACTTGCGGGAGGCTGGGGACCCGGTGGAGCTGGCGCGGGCCTATGATCGGGCAGGGGCGGATGAGCTGGTCTTTCTGGACATCACCGCCACCCATGAGGAGCGGGAGATTTTGCTGGAGGTGGTGCGGCGCACAGCAGAGCAGGTATTCATTCCTCTCACCGTAGGCGGTGGGATCCGCGACCTGGAGGGGATCCGGCAACTGCTGCGGGCCGGCGCCGACAAGGTCAGCCTTAACTCGGCAGCGGTTCGGGATCCGGATCTGGTTACCCAAGCCAGCCGCCGTTTTGGCTCCCAGTGCATCGTCGTGGCCATTGACGCTCGCGCCAAACCTCAAGGCGGGGGGTGGGAGGTGTACGTGCGCGGTGGGCGGGAGCCGACAGGCCTGGATGCGGTGGAGTGGGCCAAAACCGTGGCCGAGCGGGGGGCAGGGGAAATCCTGCTGACCAGCATGGACGCTGATGGCACCCAGGCCGGCTACGACCTGGAGCTGACCCGGCGGGTGGCCGAGGCAGTGGCGGTGCCGGTGATTGCCTCCGGAGGAGCAGGGGAATGTGCCCACATCCGCCAAGCTCTCCAGGAGGGGGGGGCAGAAGCAGCTCTACTGGCCTCGCTGCTCCACTACGGCCGGCTGACGATTGAGCAGATCAAGGCCGACTTGGCCGCCCACGGCATTCCCGTGCGTCGCTAGCTGGGGGAGGAAGCCGTGCAGGTTTCTAACCTAGCCGCTCTCTTGCCCGAGGTGTGCCGCCTAGCAGAAGCGGCAGGGCGGGCCATCTTGCCCTTCTATCGGCAAGAATCGCTGCAGGTCGAACTCAAAGCAGATGCCTCCCCCTTGACCGAGGCGGATCTGGCTGCCCACCGCCTGCTCCTCGAGGGACTGCAGGAGCTTACCCCCACGATTCCCGTCCTCTCAGAAGAAGCCGGCGGGATCCCCTACTGGGAGCGGCAACAGTGGCAGCAGTTTTGGTTGGTGGATCCCTTAGACGGCACGCGCGAGTTCCTCGAGGGCAACGGCCAGTTTACCGTCAACATTGCCCTTGTCGAGGCAGGGATCCCCATCTTGGGCGTCGTCCATGCCCCGGCGTTGGGCCTCACCTACAGGGCTGCCCAAAAGCTAGGAGCCTACAGGGGCGACGAGCCCATCTGGTCCCGCCCGCCTGCCCAGCCCCCTCTACAGGTAGTGGCCAGCCGCTCCCACAAGGACACGGAAACGGAGCGGTTTCTGGAGCAGCTGCAGCGCCGCTACGGCCTCCTTGAGGTGAAGTCGGTGGGCAGTGCCCTCAAGTTTTGCCTAGTGGCCGAGGGATCCGCTCACCTCTACCCCCGCTTTGGCCCAACCCTGGAGTGGGATACTGCCGCCGCCCAGTGCCTTGTCGAGCAAGCAGGGGGCAGCGTCACAGACTTGCAAGGGGATCCCTTGCGCTACAACAAGCCAGACTTGCGCAACCCCCCCTTTATCGTGACGGCTGCAGGCGCAGCCTACCTCTGGCAAGGCCTGATCCCCTGAGGGAGGCTACATCCCCATTTCAACCGGGTTGAACCCCTCTGGAAACTTGGTGTACTCGTCGTAGAGGGCGCCGCGAAAGCGGGTGTTGGTGATGGTGGCTCCGCGCAGGTCGGCGCCAAAACGCAGATCGGCTCGGCTGAGATCGGCCTCGCTGAGATCGGCCCTGAGCAGCTTGGCCCGGTAGAGGTTGGCCCCCCGTAGATCCGCCTTCACCAGCTTAGCCCCGATGAGATTGACCCTCCGCAACTTGGCGCCGCGTAGGCTGGCTCCAGTTAGATCTGCCCCCGACAAATCTGCTTCGCGCAAGTCTGCCCCGCTTAAGTCAGCATCCCGCAGGATAATCCCCCTCAAGCTTGCGCCGCTCAACTGGGCCCCACTCAGGTTAGAGCCAGAAAAATCTCGCTGGCCAGAGGCATAAGCCTGCAACAGTTGCTTGGGATCCAAAAGAGGCTTGAGACTCACCGTTGCCATTGCTCGTGATTTCTTGCCGAAATGCCAGAAGGCGACCTTGATCCCCTCTATCCAGAGAGAGCTCCTTTGCGCAGCTTACCACCTCTTGGCTCTCTTTTAGAGCAGCCCCACGTCCCTAGGCGAAGAAGATGGATCCCCCGCACTAACTCCTGGCATTAGAGTTGATCAATTTCGCGGCGCAGCTCTTCCAATTCTGCATCTACATCTACTTTGCCCCTGGTTGGGGCTCCAGCTTGACCTTGCTGCACAGCTTTCGTCTCACCGGCAGGCAACTGGGCCTGGATGGCTGCCTTGAGCAACCTCAGCTCCTGATCCACATCCGCTCCGCCTGCTTCTAGAGCGGCAAACTGCTGCTCCAGGCTGTCGGCTGCCAGCTCGGCCACTGCTGCGGATTGGGCCTCCAGAGCGTTTACCTTCTCTTCCATGCGCTCAAAGGCGGCAAAGGCGCTGCTGGGATCCACCCGGCCGATAACCTGATTGATCTGCTGGGAAGCCTTGGCGGCGCGGGCTCGGGCGATGAGCATGTCCTTTTTGGTTTTGGCCTCGGCAATCTTGCTTTCCAGCTTGGTCATGTTGGTTTTGAGCATCTCCACTTGCCGGGTCTGCTCATCCAGCTGCCGCTTCAGGCTTTGGGCAGTCTCGACAAAAGTTTTCTTGCGCACCAGGGCTTCCCGGGCCAGCGCCTCGTTGTTGTTGCGTAGGGCCAACTCAGCCCGTCTGTGCCACTCCTCCGCGCTTTGCTGGGCCTGCTCGTACTGCCGCTCCAGGCGCTTCTGGGCAGCAATGGCTTGGGCGACGGCCTGCCGCATTTGGTAGTGATCCTCAGCCATGTCCTGAATGGTTTGGTTCAGGATCTTCTCTGGATCCTCGGCACTGCTGATGAGCGCGTTGAGGTTGGCTCTAATGATTCGGCTGACCCGCTCAAACAATCCCATTGGTCTTTCCCCCTCTCGCAGTTTGACCTAATGCTACCCTCGCCCTCCCGGCGCCTTCCAGGGCCTCTACTCCAGTATAGGGATCCCTGGGGCGAGCCAGAGGGGATCCCGCCTCTTTTTGCATGGGGGTGGGTTGCTTGGCAGCTTTGGCTCTTTTTTGGCTTGCTTGCGCTGGGCTGTGCTGGAATCGAACCAGCGGCTCCCACCGTGTCAAGGTGGTACTCTACCTCTGAGTTAACAGCCCCAATGAGTAGGCGTGCCTCTACTGAGAGTCAGTAGTTGATCGTATCACCGAAAAACGCGGCGCGGAAGCCCCCCTCTTGAGCCGTGGGAAGGAAACGGGAAAGGAGGCTTCCGAGTAGCGCAAACGGTGTGTTACTCCAGCCTGGGGCGGAAGGGGGAGGTGGATCCCAACGCGACCAACGGAATTGCCCTATTGAACCAGCCCAGAGGTTCAGGGTTGACTTGCTAGCTGTAGGGCTACGAGGAGCCCCTGGCTGCCGCTTCGCGGAAGCAAGCTATGGCTGTGGGCTCTCCTCTCACCGGACAATCGGCCGCTTTGTGGCATAACCAACCTCTCTTGTAGGCACTTTGCCTAGGCTAAAGTTGGCTCCGTCTTTTGCCTGGGTGCTCATCAAGAGCCAAGGAGCAACTACCTTCAGCTCGACGGGAAGTTACGCCTGTGGAGATCCCTCTAGTGGGGTAGTGGAGGTGAACTCTGCTGCTAGCTATGGGTCGTGGAAGCAGGAAGAAAGCGTCAACCTGGAGCAAAAGTCCGCTTTTGTCCGAGGTTGTATGAGTCTTTCAGAGCGGGTAGCTTACAGGCGCCATTCGGCAGACTTAATCAAATTGCGAAAGTCGCGGATCACTGCTTCGCAGCGGTGAAAAAAAGCCAGCACCCAGTCCCGTAGCACTTTTTGCTGAGACTCGTCCAGTTCCTTGAGGAGGCCTTTGTAGTGAATTTGGCCACTGCGCTCGATCTCAAACTCGTTGAGCCACTCGGCTAGGGATCCCTGCTGCTCCAGCACTTCCTGTCGGGCTGCCTTCCAGTAGTTGACAATCACCGCCTTGCCCAGATAGCCACTAGCCATCTGGCAAATATGGTTGAGCGATTGCACGAAAACCTCCACCTTCCTAGGGCTGGCCGTCGCCATAGGCTGAGTTGCCTTGGGCTGGCCCCCTGTCAAAGTAGCGTTGGGCTGGGTGGGGTTGCGAGCAGCCTCTGCCTGGTTGGTCAAAAGGCGAAAGGTAGCCAGGCCCTTCGACGCATCCTGTTGCAGCTCGGCTCGCAGGCGGTTGACGGCCAAGGTGTAAACCGGCATCACCACCTCGTCATTGACTGCCACCAGCAACACCCATTCCGGCCCCAGGGGGTAGACAAAAACCCGCTGCTCGGCAAACTGAAAGTCAAAGTAGTCCAGTCCTGGGGGCATGGTTTGCAAAACCTGAAACAGCCCTTCGGTGAGGGCCTGCTGCTGTCGGCTGTCCAAGTTCTGAAAAGAGCGGTAGAAAAAAGGGCGACCTGTTCGACTCAGGAGCGCTACCCCCATCACCCCGCGGATGGACAAAAAACTCTCGAGCGTCTCTTTTTCCATGCCCCTTGGGAGCCAACTGGGCCAACACAACTCCTATCCTGGCTCAGATTAGCCGGCACTGGCTGCAGCTAATACTGGCAGCCTAAAAGGCCAGGACGGGGACAACAACCGGCCTCAGAGGAACATCTGTAGCCTGCCCCCTTGCTGCTTCTAAGCTGGCTCTATGCGACTAGGCCTGGCTGGCTCTATGCGACTAGGCCTGCCGGAGACCAGAAGTGCCTTTGCCTAAGAATTCCCCAATTCGTTCTATTGCCTCTTCCAGCCGGGATCCCTCTGCCACCAGCGCAAAGCGGACATAGCCTTCGCCGCCGGGGCCAAAGCCTGAGCCTGGCGACAGAGCCACCCCGGTAGCCCGTACCAAGTCTAGACAAAACTGGGCTGAAGAGCCGCGATAGAACTCGGGCAAAGGTGCCCACAGGTACATGGTGGCCTCCGGCAGGGGCACGGGCCAGCCGATGCGGTGCAGAGCGGCCACCGCAAGATCCCGTCGCTTGCGGTATACCTGCCGCCAGTGATCCAAAAAGCTATCGGGAGCCGCCAAGGCCGCTGCTGCTCCCCGCAAGATGCCCTGGTAGGGGTGGAAGTCAATGGTGGACTTCACCAGCCGCAAGGCTCGGATTAGCTCGCGGCTACCGATGGCATAGGCCACCCGGAACCCCCCCATGTGGTAGGACTTGGAGAGGGAAAAGAACTCGATAGTGCGGGTCTTGTCGGGATCCGCCTGCAGCGCCGAGGGAGCCACCTGGCCGTCGAAACACCAGTCCACGTAGGGAAAGTCGTGCGCCAGCACGATGTTGTACCGCTGACAAAATTGCAGCGTTTCCTGCCAAAACTCCGGGGTAACGGTGGCAGTGGTGGGGTTGTGGGGATAGCTCAGCACCAATAGCCGCGCCTGGCGGCAGATCTCCTTCGGGATCTCATCCCACTGGGGTAGGAAGCGGTTTTCTGCCCGCAGGGGCAAGTAGTAAGGGATCCCGCCCGCTAGATGGATCCCCCCCACATGGGAGGGATACCCAGGGTCGGTAACCAAGGCAACCTCGCCGGGGTTAAGCAAAGCTAGCGGCAGGAGGGCCGTCCCCTGCTGGGATCCAATCAGGGGCAGCACCTCCGTTTCTGGATCGATGACTAGGCCAAACTTCCTCTGGTACCACTGGGCACAGGCGGCGCGAAACTCAGCCGTGTCGTGGAAGAGGGTGTAGCCGTAGGTGGAGGGATCCGCCAAAGCCGCCTGCATGGCTGCCAGCGCTTCTGGAGGTGGGGGCAGATCCGAGGATCCCAGAGACAGGTCAATGACATCCAAGCCGGAGCGGCGCGCCTCCCACTTGGCCTGGTCTAGCTGGTCAAAGACATTAGAGCGCAGGGGCTCAAGTCGTTGGGCAAAGGCAGCAAGCATGCAGCAAGTCCAAAGGGGCTAGGGGTTCCTGCCAGCATTGGAAGAGTTGGCTGCAGGCGGTTGCGTGGCCGCCGGGCCGCGATCGAAGATCTCGATGTTCCACTGTCCCCGACCGTTACTCTCAAAGGCGATAAAGCGCCCATCGCCGCTGATGGTGGGGTTGCGCACATCCCCTGGCACCCGGCTGCTGATGTTCTCAACCCGGCGGGTTTCGCGGTCGTAGAGAAAGATCTCCGATTTGCCCAGCGCGTTGGACACATAGACGATGTAGCGCCCATCAGCGCTGATATCGGGCGAACTGGCAGCCACGTCGCTGGAATTGAGCCCAGGCAAGTCTACCAGCCGCTGTTCCACCAGGTCGTAGAGAAAAATGGCCTGACTGCCGCCGCGGGCTGAGGAAAACACCAGGTAGCGACCATCGCCACTGAAAGCGGGCTCCCCATCGGGGAAAATGCTGTTGAGGCCGCTGTTGGTCAAGCTAGAAGGTGGGGTACGAAAACCTGCGGGGCTGCAGCCCAGCAGCCCTAAGCTCAAGCCGGCCAAGCACAACTTCCCCACCCACCCGACTGGGCTGAACAGAATCCGGCCCTTGGTTAGCATGGCATTGCCTTTCCAACCCCTTTCTCCCATCCATCATAGCCAGTTGACAAACTCGGCTTGGGCTAGGGGCCACTCTTTGCCGTTGCTATTGTTATTGTTGAATCTGCCTCTCCGGGGCTGTTTTCCGCTGCTACTGGCTATGGCTTGCCGCAGCACTCTGCAGGAGGATCTCCATTACCAACAAGCCAAGCGCAGCCTGCGCCAGTGGGTGGCCCAACTGGATCTGCGCCCCCAGGAGATTGCCGGCCTGGAAGGGGAGCTGGAAAACTTGCAAGCCCTGCTGGACAAACTGGAAGCCGAGATCATCCACATCGCTGCCTTCGGCCTGGTGGGGCGGGGCAAGTCCTCCCTGCTCAACGCTCTCCTGGGGGAGCCGGTTTTCGCCACGGGGCCTACCCACGGGACCACCCGCACCCAGCAAGTAGCTGCCTGGAACATATGCTGGGGAACTCGTCCCCCCTGCTCTTTCCTATCCTCGGCCTCGGTGCAGTCGGTTCAGGTCAGCCACTGGCAGGGATCCCGGCTGGAGCTAATCGACACTCCTGGCCTGGATGAAGTAGACGGCGAGGAGCGGGCGCGACTGGCCCAGGAGGTGGCCCAGCGGGCAGATCTCATCCTCTTTGTGGTCTGCGGAGATCTGACGCGGGTGGAGTTTGAGGCTCTGGCGACGCTGCGGGAGGCGGGCAAGCCCATGCTGCTGGTGTTCAACAAGATCGACCAGTACCCCGAGGCGGATCGCCAGGCCATCTACGACAAGATCCGCAACGAACGGGTGCGGCAGCTTCTTTCCCCTGACGAGGTTGTCATGGTGGCCGCCTCGCCGCGCGTGCCGCGCCTGGTGCAGAAGCCAGATGGCAGCTTTGGCGTGGAGATGGAAAGCGGCCCCCCCCAAGTGGACGCGCTGCGCCTAAAAATCCTAGAAGTCTTGCAGCGGGAAGGGCGATCCCTGCTAGCCCTCAACGCCCTCCTCTTTGCCGATCGCCTCAACCAGCAGGTCATCGAGCGCAAGTTGCAAAGCCGCGCCCAGCAAGCCCAAGATCTCATCGCCGCTGCCGCCCGCACCAAAGCCCTGGCCGTTGCCCTCAACCCCGTTACTCTGCTTGACACCCTGGGGGGGTTGGCTTTGGATGTGGCCCTCATCTTGCGCATGGCCCGCCTCTACGGCTGGCCCCTGACCACCGCCGGTGCCATGCAACTGTTGCAGAAGATTGTCCTCAGCATGCTCAGCCTGGGGGCGGGAGAATGGGTGGCGCTGTTGGGATTGGGATCCCTGAAAACCTTGCTGGGGGGATCCCTGCCCTTTGCCGGCGGACTTTCTCTAGGAGCCTACGGGTCAGTGGCCCTGACGCAGGCAGTGATGGCTGGCTTTTCCTGCTACGCCATTGGCGAGGCAGCCCGCCGCTACCTAGCCCAAGGAGCCAGTTGGGGGCCGGAGGGACCCAAAGCCGCCATAGCCCAGATTTTGGCCGATTTGGACGAAGCCTCAATCACCGCCCGCCTTCGCGAGGAGATCCGCACCAAAATCGGCTTGGCCCCCACCTAAACCTCCGCCCTTGACAAGAAGCGCTGAACGACTGAGCAAGGGAGAGGCGTTGGTAGGATAGGGAGTGCTCTCTCTGCCGCCCTTTGCCATGGCAGCTCACACCTTTCAAGATCTAATCCTTCGCTTGCAGCAGTTTTGGGGAGAGCAGGGTTGCCTGATCCTGCAGCCCTACGACCTGGAAAAGGGGGCCGGCACCATGAGCCCCCACACCTTCCTACGCGCCCTAGGGCCGGATCCCTGGCGAGTGGCCTACGTGGAGCCCTGTCGCCGCCCCACTGACGGGCGCTATGGCCAAAACCCTAACCGCTTGCAGCACTACTTTCAGTACCAAGTCCTGCTCAAGCCCTCCCCCGACGACATCCAAGAGGTGTACCTGGAGAGCCTGCGGGCCTTGGGCATCGACCCGGCAGAGCACGACATTCGCTTTGTGGAAGACGACTGGGAATCCCCCACCCTGGGCGCCTGGGGCGTGGGCTGGGAAGTGTGGCTAGATGGCATGGAAATAACCCAATTCACCTACTTCCAACAAGTGGGCAGCCAGGATTGCCACCCCGTTTCTGTGGAGATTACCTACGGTCTGGAGCGCCTAGCCATGTACCTGCAGGGGGTGGACTCCGTTTTTGACCTCCGCTGGAGTGAGCACCCTTCTCTGGGACGGATTACCTATGGGCAGATCTATTTCCAAAATGAAGTGGAGCAATCCTACTACAACTTTGAGTATTCGAATCCCGAGATGTTGTTGGAGCTGTTTCGGCTCTACGAAGCCGAGGCCAAGCGGCTAATCGAAACCACGCGGCAGAAGCTCCAAGCACAGGCCTTGAGCGATCGGCTGCCGGTGTCGCTGCTTCTGCCTGCCTACGACTACGTGCTCAAGTGCTCCCACACCTTCAACCTGCTCGATGCCCGCGGCGTCATTGCCGTGGCTGAGCGCACTCTCTACATCGGGCGCATCCGCAACCTGGCTCGCCAACTGGCAGAGCTCTACCTCAGCCAGACAGGCCGCTCCCCCTCCAGCCATGCTCTGCCCTAGCTGGAACCTAACTCTTTGCTGGGCTAGGGATCGAAGCCAGGGAACCCTCTTTTGGCTATGATAGGAGATTGACATTAGCCAACTCTGTTCTGGTGCAACTCTTTTTGCGTTAAGCTAATCAACGCTCTTAACCAGTCCACCTGACTATTTTCCGGAGAATTTATGTTTCGATACCCTGTCACACGGGTTTCCATCTTTATCGATGGAAACAATATGTTTTATGCTCAACAAAAAATTGGCTGGTTCTTTGATCCCCGCCGGGTCTTGGATTACTTTGTCAGGTCCCAACCCAACGTCGAGCTAGTCAATGCATTTTGGTACACCGGCATCAAGGATCCCAACGACCAAAGGGCCTTCCGAGACGCCCTGATCAACTTGGGCTATACGGTTCGCACCAAGCTTCTCAAGGAGTATCGGGACGAAGATTCGGGCCGTTACTCCCAGAGGGCCAACCTAGATATCGAAATTGTTATCGATATGTTCAACACGGTCGGTCAATACGACCGGCTCATCCTGTTTAGCGGCGACGGTGATTTCGAGCGGGCCATTGAGTTGTTGCGCTCCAAAAACACTACGATTACAGTTGTCTCCACCGAAGGGATGATTGCCCGCGAGCTACGCAACGCCACCGACCGCTACATCGACCTCAACGACATTCGCCCCTACATTGAAAAGTTGGACAAGTAGTCTCTGAGGATGGGGGCAGACAGGGCAAGGAGCTAGAGGTCAGCGAGCATTGCCCCGCCGGCCCAGCTCGCAGAGGCCACCGCCAACACAGGCGATAAGACCCCAGGAGACGGCCCAGCTTTTGCCCAAAGAGATCTCGGTTAAAGCCACCACCACCGCTGCTGCCAGCAAGAAAGGGACGACGCTGAGCAAAGAGGCCAGAGCTCCGCTGGGATCCCAGGGCAATTGCTTTTCCCAGTGCTCCTGCAGCTTTTGATGCAGTGGCGACAATCCGCTCTGAAAGACTTATACAACGCTGGACAAAAGCGGACTTTTGCTCCAGGTTGACGCTTTCTTCCTGCTTCCACGACCCGTAGCTAGTGGCAGAGTTTACCCCTACCACCCCGCCAGAGGAATCTCCACAGGCTTGACTTCCCCACGAGCTGCAGGTAGTTGCTCCTTGCCCTTAGCGGGCACACCGGCTAAAGACGGAGCCAACTTCAGCCTAGGCAAAGTGCCTCCCAGAAAAGATGTACTCGCAAGCCTACTAGCTCAGCCCATCTACGTCAAGGCAGAAGGTTGGTTATGCAACAAAGTGGCCAATTGTACGGACTCCGTCCCGCTTACGCGAACGGTGAATCAAGGACTAGAGCAGAGCCCTATGCTCCATAGAGCCGTGGCTGCCCACAGCGAAGGGCGGATCGTCTCCAGTCTCCAAAGTTCAACCCCAATGGCATCCATCGGCCAGCTTCCAACCCTGCCTTTCTAAGCTAGCGGGACTGGGCCCAGTCGGTGGCAGTGATGGTGGTGCCAGGAAATTGAATGGGGTTGCCCAGGCTCTGGATCTGGGCCTGGAGGGCGGGCAACAGCTGCAGGTTCGAGAGCGGTTCCCGCAGGATCTCCGCCGGGACTAGATCCCGCGCCAGGGCAAAGTGAGCCGTGTGGCCGGCTGCCGTGCCGATGGCCCATTCCACGGGGTGCACTCGATAGGAGGCGCTGGCGATGCGGCTAGTGGCGATGTTTTTGCTGCCGGCCAAGAGGTTGTCGATGCGCTGTGGGATCAGGGCGCGCAGCGGGATCTGGTAGGGGTAGCTGGGGGCCTGGGCGTCTTGGTTGTGGCTGGGGGGCAGCGAAAAATCCGGCAGTAGACACTCGTGGAAGTCGATGGGGTACTGGCCCACCCCCATCGAGTCGTAGAAGATGAAGGGGCGACCGCGATTCAACTCCGATTCCCGCGTGGTGATATCCGACTCGTAGATGGTGAACCCTCCTGGATAGGAGACGCTGGGCTGCCCGATGATGCGCCGCGACTCGCGAATATAGGGGTACTTGGAAAGACCACTGGCAGTTCCCATGGGGCTGTTGGGCCCTTTGAGGTAGCGATAGCGCAAGTAAAAGTCTTTTTGAAAGTTGGGATCCGCCTGCTGCAACAGAAAGTCCGTCCTCCCCGCCACCAGCCAGTAGAAGAAGCCCTTGGCATGCTGCTCGGCCCGACGCAGGGCTTCCACCCGCAAGCCCCCCATCCAGCCACCCGGCTGCAGTTGGCCCGAGGCCTGCAGTTGCTCGTGGGTGAGGATGAGGTTCATCTCTGGCCCGGTGATGCGCCAGTCGTTGCCCCAGGTCCAGTTCTGCATGGACTGATCCCCCACCCGGATGGCCTCTTCCCCAAAGCCAAACACCTGTCCGCGAATGCGGCGATAGGTAAAGACCCTCCCGAAGTTAAAGCGCGGGTGTTCAAAGCTGTAGTAGGGGCCGTGCAGCGGGTCGTCGTAGAACTCAGGCTTGATGGGCACCTGCGGCACAGCGGAGCGCTCTATGACAAAGGTGTAGGTAAACCCCTGGGTGCAATAGGGATCCCTGTAGGGCTTGGAGCTGGGCTCCCAGCGGCTTTCCCCATCCGTGCCGAGACGGTAGGGCACTCGCGCCAGGGGCAGCAGCTCGCCGGTTTCGGTAGCATCAATCACTATCCAAGGCAGGGTTTTTCCCTGCCGCTCGGGAGGCGGCTCAAAGTGCAGGATCTCCTTATCCCAGTCCTTCGTGGGCTCCCAGCGGTAGAAGTCCAAAAAATAGCTAGAGAGATCCCCCCGCTGCTCCGGCGCGACGCCAGCGTGCTTGGGGAGGTTGCGGATAGCCACTACCCTGCGGATCTGGTAGCCCTCAATCTCCAAGTCCTTCACCACTGTCTCCGTAAACAGCCGCAACTGCCCCGACCGCAGATAGGGATCCAACATCTCCCGGAGTACCTGATGTCCCACCTGGGGAGAAAAACAGAGCACGCTTACCCAGCACTTGCCGGGGTTGGGATCCCCGCCATACTTTTCCCGCACCCGGCGGCGAAACTCTCTGTAGCCTCGCGGGAAGATCTCGTTTTCCCGCTGTAGGGGCCGCTCGTCCAAAGCCGAGACCCCTTGGGCGCTCACCTGGCCGCCAATCCAGTCGGTAATTTCGGTCATGCACACCTGTCGCCCCAGTTGCAGGGCCTCGTAGGCCGCTGCCACGCCTCCCAGCCCGCCCCCAGCGATGAAAATCTCACAGGGGATGCGGGTTGCCGACACGGGCTGAGCTAGGGCCGCCCCGGCGCCCAAGATCCCAGCCCCCAGGATGCCGCAGCTCCATCCCTTGAGGGTGAACATAGCCTGTCGGACTTTCCGGCAACTTTTATCATGGGGGAAAGCGCTGCGAGGGCTCATGCCGGGTTCCACTTTCGTCATCACCACACCGATCTACTACGTCAACGCTGCCCCCCACATCGGCAGTGCCTACACCACCATGGCAGCCGATGCCATCGCCCGTTACCACCGCCTGCGGGGTAGGGAGGTGCTGATGGTAACGGGAACCGATGAGCACGGCCAGAAGATCCAGCGCACCGCTGAAGAGCGCGGCCTTCCCCCGCAGCAGCACTGTGACGAGATCGCGGCCCAGTTTGCCCAGCTTTGGCAGTTGCTGGATATCCGCTATGACCGCTTCATCCGCACCACTGACCCTCGCCACAAAGCCATTGTGCGGGAGTTTTTCCAGCGGGTTTGGGATCGGGGAGATATCTTTGTTGGGCGGCAGCAGGGGTGGTATTGTGTTGCCTGCGAAGAGTTTAAGGACGAGTCAGAGCTCTTGGAAGGCGGGTTTTGCCCGCTCCATCCCAACAAAAAAGTAGAGTGGAAAGACGAAGAAAACTACTTTTTTCGCCTCTCTCGCTACCAGGAAAAACTAGAAGCTCTCTACGCGGAGCATCCAGAGTTCATTCAACCAGAAAGCCGCCGCAATGAGGTCATTAACTTTGTCAAGCAGGGCCTGCGGGACTTCTCCATCTCTCGCCCTAGCGTCTCCTGGGGGATCCCCTTCCCGGCGGATCCCAGCCAAACCCTTTACGTCTGGTTTGACGCCCTCATCAACTACATCAGCGCCGCTCTAGATCCCGAGGACGAGCCGACGCTGGAGAATGCTCTGCGCCGCTACTGGCCTGCCGACGTGCACCTGGTGGGCAAAGATATCGTCCGCTTCCACGCCATCTACTGGCCGGCCATGCTCATGTCGGCGGGGTTGCCTTTGCCTAGGCAAATCTTTGGCCACGGCTTTCTCACCAAAGATGGCCTCAAGATGGGCAAAAGCCTGGGGAACACGCTGGATCCCTTTGAGCTGGTGCAGCGATACGGCGCCGATGCCGTGCGCTACTATTTCTTGACCGAAATTGAGCTGGGCAAAGATGGAGACTTTAGCGAGGGCCGCTTCGTCGAGGTACTCAATGCCGACCTAGCCAACGACCTGGGGAACCTGCTCAACCGCACCCTCGCCATGCTCAAAAAATACCAACCTGACTACCGCATTCCCGCCGTCGAGATCCCTCCGGATCATCCCCTCAAAACCTTGGCTGAGCGCCTAGCCCCGACAGTGGCTGACGCCTACGAGCGGCTGGATCTCAGCTCGGCTGCCCGCAAGGCCCTCAGCCTGGCCCAGGCCAGCAACAAATACCTAGATGAGCAAGCTCCCTGGACGTTGCATAAACAGGGGCAAAGCCAACGGGTAGCGGAGATTCTCTATGCCGTTCTAGAAAGCGTGCGCTGGGTGGCGGTGGCCCTTTCGCCCATCATTCCCAACCTCAGCCTCAAGATCCTGCAGCAACTGGGGTTCCCCCTCACCGACATTACCCAACTGCGCTGGGATCCCGATGCTCGCTGGGGCCAGCTTCCCCCTGGTCAAGAGCCTCAGCCCCCTGTGCCTGTCTTTCAGAAAATCCTCAGGAACGCCTAGGACTTGGCAGCATTTGCTTGGGAAGGTTGGGCAGCCGCTTGTCCTCCCTTTGGTCTTAGCCGCTCGGCCAAAGGAGGGGCGTCCCTTCGGGAGAGAGGAGGGGCTGCACCCGAGCGCAAGCGAGGGTTGCTCACCCCAGCAGGAGGAGCTCCATGGGCAAGAGTCTGCCAGGCCGCTCGTACTCCCGCCCAAAAGCTGCGAACATTGACTTGGGCATCCCGGGCTTGGGTGCGGGCTCCTTCCAGGGAGCGGCTGACCTGCTTCACCACCTGACCCGCCCCTTTCACCCCCTCGTCAAGGCTGTCGGCAATCTCGCTCACTTCCAGGCTCGTCAGGCGCAGAGCCTCTAGAGTGGGCGGCAGCTCCCGCAGCAGCGTATCGAAGAAGCGCTCCACACTCTGGGCGGCTCGACCCAGTTGAATGACGGCAGGCAGCAGGGTCAGGATCACCGCCAAAATGGCCACTGCCACCAGGCCTACCGAGAGGCCAAGCCAAAAGACCGGATCGCTCATCCCGCCGTCTCCTTTCCATCGCCGGCTTCCAAATCAGCTTCTTCCCCCCCAAGGGAACGCGAGTTTTGGGCTTGGAGCAGCTCCTTTCGCTTCTGCAACATGGCCTCCTTCCCCACCACCACTGCCTGCTGTAGCCGCAGCAGGGCCTCATCCAAACTGCGTTGAGCAGCGTCGAACAGTTTCTCTGACTGATACTGCAAGCTGCTGGCTACATCCTCTGCCACTTCTGGCAGCGCCTCTGCCGATTTTTTCAACAGTCGCCGCGTCTCCCGTCCGCTGCGGGGGGCTAGAAGCAGGCCAATGAGCGTGCCCACCGCCGTTCCCAACAGCAGCCCACCAATAAACGCGCCAGTCCGGTTTTCCGCCATGCCTTGCCAGAGTTGGTGGATACAAGTGGCCCCCCAACCAGACTATCAAAAAAAATCTGCTACCCTGCTCTGCCCAAAAAGGCCAAGTCGCGGTTGGGCTGCTGGGGGCTAGAGTAGAAATGGCGCTGTGGAAACTACCCAACAACCCATGGTCTCTTTGGAGCCCAAAGGCCTGGCGGAAAGGCCAATCAACTTGGCAGAGTACATCGACCACACGCTGCTGCTGCCTATGGTTACCCCGGAGGAAATTGAGGAGGGGTGCGAAATTGCCCTGCGCTACGGCTTCCCCACCTTTTGCGTACCTCCCTGCTATGTGCCGCGAGTGGTTGAGCGGCTACACGGGTCGCCAGTACGGGTGAGCACGGTGGTGGGGTTTCCCCTGGGTACCAACACAGCGGAGGCCAAACTCTACGAAGCTCAACTGGCTGTGGAGCAGGGATGCCAGGAACTGGATGTTCGCATTAACCTAGCCTGGCTCAAGGCGCGGGAGCTGGATTGGCTCCATGCCGAGATTGCCCAAATTGTGGAGGAGACGGGAGTTTGCGTCAAAGCCATTTTGGAGACGGCCCAGCTCGATGAGGAGGAAAAAAAGCTGGCTGCGGAGATCTGCATGGATGCAGGAGCTGCCTTTTTGATGACCTCCACCGGCTGGATGGGAGGGGCAACCTTGGCGGATGTGCAACTGCTGGCGCAGCTTAGCCGGGGCCGAGTGGGGGTAAAAGCTTCAGGCGGCATTCGCACTCTGGCTCAGGCAGAGGCAATGATTGCCGCAGGAGCCACCCGGATCGGCACCTCTTGGGGGTTGGAGCTAATGCAAGAGCTGCAGGCTAGGGAAGCTGGCAGAGCATGAGCGGGCAAACCTACCGGGTTACCGGCATCACTCTCAAAGGCATCCCCTTGGGGGAGTCGGATCGGGTCATTACCATCCTAACTCGCGAGCAGGGGTTGGTGCGGGCAGTAGCCAAGGGATCCCGCAAGCCGTCTTCCAAGTGGGGAGGGCGACTGGAGCCCTTTGTCATTAACGACCTGCTGCTTGTTCGGGGGCGGTGGTCAGCTCAAGCCGATGCCTCCCAGCGTCTGCAGCGCATTGTCCAGGCAGAAACCCTGCAGAGTTTTCCCCGTCTGGGCCGCAGCTTGGCCCACCTCACAGCCGCCCAGTACCTGGCAGAGGTGGCTTTGCTGTTGGCCCTGCCAGATCAGGCTCAGGAAGAGCTGTTTGTGCTTTTGGTAGAACACTTGCAGCGCATCGAGCAGGCCCCTACACAAGAGGCAGTTCTGCCGCTCCTTGTCCATGGGCTCTACCACCTTTTGGCGGTGGGGGGGGTTGCCCCCTCGCTACAAGCCTGTTGCTCCTGTGGGTGGGAGTTGGCGGACGAGGTCTTCTTCTGTCCCAACCTGGGCGGCCTGATCTGCGAGCCCTGTCAGAGAGCCCAGCAGCCCACCTCCCTTGCCCGGCTCTCCAGTGCCGTCCTGCAGGCCCTGGGATCCCTGCCCAACCCCACCTTGCCACCGCTGGCCGACAGAACGTTGCCTTTGACCGCTTGGCTAGGGGCAGAGCGCTTGCTGCGCCAAATTTTGGAGCAGCATGCCGAGCGAGAAATCCGGTCTGCCCGCCTGCTAGCTGGCTGTTACCCTACTGCCGGCGCTGCAGTTGTCTTCCCCACTGCAAACGAGCAGGGATCCCCCCTTGCCCCAACCTTTTCTGAGGGCAATTCCAAAAGAATTGGCGGCCGGCTGAAGAAGTTGTGAAGACATGTATCAAGTTGAGCCGAATGGCGGCAGAATAGAGCTCTGGGGTGGATTAAGTAGCCGCTTCCAGATGATACATTAGGTTCTATGAGGTAAATTCTTAACAAGGTTAACAAGGGCTTCTCAGCTTTGGCCGCGGTCAGCCGCGAGGGTTTGAAGAGAAAGCAACAGCTAAAGGGAAGGGAAGCCGGTGTCTTTCCAACCTATTGCCAAACAGGCCTTCTGGGTTCCTTAGTGGGGGGTGTCCTGGGCTGCAGTTTCTGTTTCTAAGCATGGGTTTGGCAGCTTTCCGTGGGGAGGCCGAGTCTGCTTGTCCAGAAACATCCCTCAGCCACCTGCTCGCCGGTGGCAGGAGGTAGCCTTTATCCTAACTTTTCCAAGCCAAGTTATTAGAAGTGAAGTACAGGAGTTGCAGCACCGTGGAAGCCCAGCGTAAAGAACGAATTCTCGTGGTTGATGATGAGGCTAGCATCCGCCGCATTTTGGAAACTCGCCTCTCGATGATCGGCTACGAGGTGGTTACTGCAGCCGACGGCGAAGAGGCCCTGCAGGTCTTCCGCAAGCAGCATCCCGACCTGGTGGTGCTGGATGTCATGATGCCAAAGCTGGATGGCTATGGGGTCTGTCAAGAGTTGCGCAAAGAGTCCGACATCCCCATCATCATGCTCACGGCTCTGGGGGATGTGGCCGACCGCATTACTGGGTTGGAACTAGGGGCGGATGACTACGTGGTCAAGCCTTTTTCACCCAAGGAGCTGGAGGCCCGCATTCGCTCGGTGCTGCGGCGGGTGGCCCGGTCTAGCCATGAGGGGATCCCTAGCTCTGGGGTTATCCAGGTTGGGGATCTTTGCATTGATACCAACAAGCGCCAAGTTTACAAGCGGGGCGAGCGCATCCGCCTGACAGGAATGGAGTTTAGTTTGCTGGAGCTGTTGGTCAGCCGCTCGGGGGAGCCGTTTTCCCGCGCCCAGATCCTGCAAGAGGTATGGGGCTATACCCCAGAGCGCCATGTGGATACGCGGGTGGTGGATGTCCACATCTCGCGGCTGCGGGCTAAGTTGGAGGATGACCCAAGCAACCCTGAGCTTATCCTGACAGCCCGCGGTACTGGCTATCTGTTTCAGCGCATCGTGCCCAAGGGAGAAAAAGGAGAGGGCTAAGAAGGGATCCCTGCCAAGTGCTCCTGCAGGGCCCTTCGCATCTGCTGCAGCGGTTCAACCCAGTTGCCGCGGGCTTCTTGGCGAAATAGGCGCATTACGCCGGGGTACCAGGGGCTATCTTGTCGCTGCAGCAGCCAGCGCCAATCGGCTGCAAAGGGCAGTAGAACCCACACGGGCTTGCCCAGCGCCCCAGCTAGGTGGGCAACGGCGGTATCGACGCTAATCACCAGATCCAACTGGGCAACTGCCCTAGCAGTATCAACAAAATTCTGGAAACGGGATCCCAGCTCCACCACCTGGTGCTGCTTGAGGAGGGGTTCTACCTGGCTTAGATCTTCACCCACCTGCAGGCTAACCCACTGCACCTGGGGCAGATCAAGGTACTCGAGAAAGAGGCTGAGGGGACAGCTTTTTAACCTCTGCACCCGGTTGAGGGCAAGATCGGCGCGGCGGCCACTGGCCCACACCAGCCCTACCTTCATCCCCTTCTGAGGAACCTCAGGCCATTCTTCTGGCCATCCGGAGCTCTCCGGGGGACAGACCAGGTAGGGAAGACAGGCAGGGATTGTCTCCAGAGTGGTGCCTAGGCGATGGGGCAGGCTGAGCAAGGGCAGGTGCCAGTCGAAGGGAGGCAGGGGATCCGTCTCCGAAATAATCTGAACCTGAGGAAAGGAGGCCCGCAGCAGCTCGACTAGGGATGGCGGGCAGCGGAAGTAGAGGGAGGCCTGCGGATGGGCTGCGGCCAAAAGTGGCAGGTAGCGCACAAACTGGATGGTGTCCCCCAAACCTTGTTCGGCGTAGATGAGCAGAGTCTGCTGGCCCAAGGGGGATCCCGTCCACAGAGGCTGGGGAAAGCGGGGGTAGGCCGCCCCCTGGCGCTGCAGCCGCCATTCGTACTCCCGCCACCCCTCCTTGTAGCGGCCTAGGGTGAGCAGGGCAGTGGCCAGGTTGTAGTGGATCTCTGGCGAATCAGGGGCTAGTTGCAAGCCCCGCCGATAGGACTTAAGGGCGGCCTCGAGGCAGTTTTGCTCTTGCAGGACCGTGCCCAAGTTGTTGTGGGGCTGAGCATCCTTGGGCAGCAGCAGGATGGCCTGTTGCAGGCAGTCGGCTGCTTCCTCCAGACGATCTTGCAGGTGGAGGCAGTGGGCGAGGTTGACGAGGATCCGCCCCTCCTGGGGCAGCAGGGCAAGGGCTTGGCGAAACCAGCCTTCAGCTTCCTCAAGCTGGTTCTCGAACATCAGCGCATTGCCTAAGGCGGCTAGAGCATAGGGCTGGGGAGGGTGCGCTGCCGCAGCCTGGCGCAGGACTGCAATTGCCCGCTGCCGCTGCCCCAAGGCCAGCCAACAACTGCCCAGCCGAAACAGCAGTTGCCCATTGCCGGGAGCAAAGGCCAATCCCTCCTGATAGGCGCGCGCTGCCTCCGCCGGGTTGCCCAGCAGCATCCAAGCATCGCCCAGCTCCTGCCAGGCAGGCACCCAGTCCTTCCTCAGGTGTACAGCCAACTGTAGGGGGGTCAAGGCTTGACGGGGATCTCCCATTTGCAGATAGAGGGATCCCAGCAGCGCTTGGGCAGCAGCCAGGTGCGGATGGGCGCGGGTAAGCTGTCGACAAAGGCGCAGCGCTGCCCCCAGATCCCCTGCTTGTCGGTGGCGCTCGACCAAAGCCAGAGCCGCCTCTGGGGAGGGGAAAGAGGGCAGGCTGGCTCCTTGTCCTGAGTTCTGAGGCCCAGCCACCTGCCGCTTGCCTTTCCCTCGACCAAAGCCCTGTGGCACGGTTTGACCTACCGGGGTTAACAGGACGTTCCCAATAGCCCTAAGTTGGGATTCCGACAGCTTTAGCCTAGTTGCGGCGAAAGAGGCTGTCTAGGTAGATGCGCGCAGCGCGCCGATCGGCATCTCCGCTTTGGAGCAAGAACAGCGAGAGGGCTGCTGTTACAACCCGATCTTGATCCCAGTCGGGATGACGAGAGAGGTAGTTTTTGAGGGTCTCGTGGAGCTCCTTGGGAATTTCGCTCGAAATGCTGACGGTAGGAGAATCCATAGCTCAACCACCTACCTAAAGTCAACACTCAAACAGTCGCAGCAAAAAGAGGGTCTACCCTGGGCCACAGCTAAGCCGGCCTAGGAAGGAATTGAACAAGCTAAGCCAGTCCTCTAACTTGGGTACCTCAAAGACCGCACGGGCTCCTCAAGAAACGGGGTAAAAGGGCTTGCCCATTGGCCGCCTGCAAGCGGCTGGGGAGGTCCTAGCAGCTGCCGGGGAAGCCTCCTCCTCACCTCGGGTGGGGCTATTCTGCCCTCTGCCCTAGGGGGGATGTCAATCCTAGGCGGGAGTATCCAACAGAACCAGAGCTCTCCCGTGGCCTTGATGGGATCGGAAAAAGCGGCGCGATCCCGTTACGTTTCTCAAGGTGTAATCGCGTGAACCTTAGCAAGGGCAACTTTTCCACAGAACCCTTCGAGGCGGCTTCTAGAGCGAAAGACGTTGTGGAAAACAACCCGCCTGCCTGTGGAAAGTCTGGGGAAAACCTGTGGATTTTCGGGAAATCTCAATGTGTCCAAAAAAATTTTCTCGACTGCTCCCTCAGCTCCACTCAACTCGATAGTGCAAAAACAGCTCTTGGGAACCGCGGCGGCACTCAAGCAACTCCAGGCGGGGCGGGGATCCCTGCAGTTGCCAGCCCTCGATGCTAGCCGGGGCATCAGCGTAGCCACTCAGCAGCACTGGTGCCAGCGTCACCCACAGCTCATCCAAGGCTTGCGCCTGCAAAAACGCCCCCAAGAGCCGCCCCCCGCCCAGGAGGCCCACCCGTTCGATCCCCCGCTGCCGCAGGCGGGCTAGGCGAGCGGTCAAATCCCAATCCGCGGCCACCCAGATCTCGGCAAAATCGGGCCGTCCCTGCCACTGGCGAGAGCCCGCCGGCGTCGTCCACAGCCAGCGAGTGAGGGGCTGGCGAAAAAACGGCAACTCTTCCGGAATCTCGCCGCTGCCGGAACAGATGATCGTCAGGGGCTGAGGGGGGAGACCCTGTGCAATTCGGCGTTGGATGAGCTCCGGATCCCGCAGGCGGAGAGCAGTGCCGTAGGCCCGCAGCGTGGCTGCCCCCATGATTAAAGCCTGTTGCCGAGCAGCTTGGGTTTCCAGGTGCCGATAGTCTTCAGGGCTAGGGAAATGGGGCCTTTGCCCGCGGTGGGCGGCGAGCTTGCCATCCAAACTTTGGGCCAAGATGGCCACCAAGTGGGGACGAGGGGCTTTCAAAGGCAGATCTCTAGCAATCAGCACAGGATAGACTCAGGGGTATTGACCAGCCTGTGCCCTGGCTCCAGGGTTATATGCTAGGAACGCTCCAGTCCTCCACTATCCGCATCGCTGTCGAGGCCAGCTCCTCGACTCTGCAGCGTTGCCTAACAGAGGTGGAACTTCTGCAGCAGTGGATTTGGCCGCAGCAACTGCAGGGATCCCTTCCCCCCAAGCTAGAGCAAGGCAGCACCTTTGCCGCCCAGTGGGGCCCTATCTCCATCCTGCACCAGGTGGAAATCCTGCTGCCCCAACGGCTGCGGCTGGTGATGTGGGGTGGTGCCGATGGCTACTGCGACTGGCGGTGGGGGAACGGCTGGGTGCAGTTGCGGGTAGAGGCCGTCTCACTTCTGCCCCTAGGCTTGGGCCACCTGCTAATGCTGCGGCAGCTGCAACAGTTTGCCCAAGGCCAAGAACGACGGCCCTCTTAGGGCTTGATGTGCTGCCAGAATCCGCGTGATATTTAGCGCTTCCGCAAGAGCCCTAGCTGCAAACTGGTGCGGGAATCCGCAGGCAGGCGCAGGCTGACCATAGCTACAAAACTGGCTAAAAATAGCTAGTAGTAGTAATCACAAGCAGGCGGCTTTCGCAGCTTGGCTTGAGTGGTCAAGCGGCCGCTTCTGGAAGCTGGGCTATTGGTTACAAGCACCTAGAGGTTGTCTCACCCTGAGCTGCTATGACCGCAATCACAGAAACTCCAACCCGTGCTTTGGAGCAGTTGTCTTCGATAACAGGGCGGATTCGCAAGCCCTACCCAAACTACAAAGTGATCGTCCTAGACGACGATATCAACACCTTCCAACACGTTACCGAATGCTTGCTCAAGTACATCCCCGGCATGACTTTGCCCTTGGCGCGGCAACTGACCATGCAGGTGGACAGGGAAGGGCAGGCCGTTGTCTGGGTCGGCCCACAGGAGCAAGCGGAGCTCTACCATCAGCAGCTGCTGCGGGAGGGTCTGACGATGGCTCCGCTGGAGCCGGCCTGAAGCAGTAGGTGCTCGTAGCTGCGCTCAACGGCAGCCAATAGCTCTGCCTGACCCCAGCCAGCATACAGGCTACTGGCAATCGCTAGGCCGCCAGCCCCCGCCCCCTCTTTGACATAGCCTCGCTCATAGGCTTGAAGAGAGGAGTAGCGACTCTGGGCAAAGCTTAGTTGGGTGGCCAAGAGGCAGACATTGCCCAACAGCTCCGCCAGAGCCACGGTGTTGCCAGAGGGATCCTCCGCCACCCAGCGGGTGGTGCCTACCACCACGTTTTCAGGGGGCCAGGGGATCCCTTCCTCTTCTCCCCAGCGCCGCATTAGGGCCAGCACTGCCAGCATTTGCGTTCCTCCCGCCAGCAGCACCGGCCCCCGCTGGGCTGCTGCCATGGCTAACCCGGCGATGAAGGGTTGCACGGGATCCCCCACGGCAGCCACTACCTCTGGCGCAGTGGCAGTGGGGGAGAGATTGGCTAGACCCCGCTGGGCCAAGGCCAGCTTTTGGGCGTGGTTACAAACTGGATGGCTGCTGTTGACCATGCCGTTTGCCTGCCAGCCCAGCCCTAGCAGCACCGCCAGCGCTGTTGCAGTACCGCCGGCCACGCACTCTCCGACGACCCAGTAGCTGGCTTCCAGTTGGGATCCCCACTCATACCCCTCCTGCCACAGGGATCTCACCTGTTCCACGGACAAGGCCTGGCCGGTGCTCAGACAGCGGGCTGGCCCTCCAGAAGGCACCTTCTCTGCGCCTGGCAAAGGCTCTAGCAGACCACAGTCGAACACGCGGCAGGGGATCCCTAGCTCGCTTAAGATGGCGCGGCTGATGACCACCGGCGAGGGATAGCCCTCGGGCGAGGTGGGCAAGCGGCAAGAACGGCCGGTCAGCAGCACCTCCCCATCAGCCAGAGCGGTGTAGCGCCGCAGAGAGGGCGTGGCGCCAGCAGCAGAGATGCCTGGAATAAGGGCTGTTTCCGTAAACCCCAGGCAGGCCAAAAACAGAGGCCGGGATCCCTGCACCCGTTGGCACCACTGCTGGGCCAAAGCCGGCTGAGTGTAAGCCTTAACACAGGGAAGGAGGAGCATAGCCAATAATTACCTGCAGGACGGGATCCCGTACTGGCCAGAAGATAGCAACGCCTGCATTCCCCAAGGCAATCGGATAGGATAGGTATATCGAATGTCGTTTGTTGGGGGCAAGGGGAAAGCCATGGGCTTCTTCGACTCGGAGATTGTTCAGGAAGAAGCTAAGCAACTGTTTCGGGATTTCCAAAACCTGATGCGACTTGGCGAGCGCTACGGTCAATTTGACCGGGAAGGCAAAAAGATCTTCATCCAGCACATGGAAGAGTTGCTGGAGCGCCAGCGCATTTTCATGAAGCGGCTGGAGCTTTCCGACGATTTTATGGCCCAACTGACCATTAAGCAATTGCAAACCCAACTGGGAGGGTTAGGGCTCTCTCTTAGCCAAATGTTTGACCAAATGCACCAAACCCTGGAGCGCATGAAAGCTGAAGCCGACGCTGAGCGCTGACTCTCCCAGTAACCCCCAAGGGAAAAGGCTCATGTCCTCCTCCCGCCAGACCCGCAACCGCAAATTGATCCTGGAGGTGTTGGAGCAAAGCGAGCGGCCCCTCTCGGCCCAGGAGATTTTCCTGAAGCTGCGCAATGCCAACCACACGGTGGGCTTGGCCACTGTCTATCGGGTCTTGGAGGCGCTGCGCAACGAGGGCAAGCTGCAGGCCGTCCACTTGGGGGATCAGCAAACCTACTACCAGCTTCTGCCCAGCAACGGCCACAGTCGCCATCACCTGATCTGCACTGAATGTCGGCGGGTGGTGCCTCTGTCAGGTTGTCCCGTGGGGGATCTAGAGAAGCAGATTGCCAGCCGTTACCAATTTGTTATCGAGTACCATGTGCTTGACTTCTACGGCATCTGCGCTGAATGCCGTGGAGGGAGCAGGCCCAACCCCAACTGCTAGTCATCCTCTTGCCTTGAGGCCAAGCCGCAATGATGAGCTATCTCTGGACGGTGTTGATTGGGTTGGCAGGTGCCTTGATTGCAGTCAAGCTGAGGCTGCCAGCAGGAGCTCTAGTAGGCTCGATGGTGGCAGTCGGCTTGGTCAATGTCTGGGGGGCCATCCCGATTCCCACTCCTCCACCTGGAATCCGCTTTGTCCTGCAGGTGATACTGGGTATTCTCTTGGGCAGTAAGCTTACCGCCGAGACATTGCTCGCCCTCAAGGATCTGTGGCGGCCAGCCCTAGTGTGTACCGTGATTGCGGTGAGCACCGGCGTTCTATCGGGGTTTTTGATCTCCCGCTGGCTGGGGATCGAGCGCCTTACTGCCATCTTGGGCACGGCCCCAGGGGGTATCTCCGATATGAGCTTAATTGCCCTGGACATGGGGGCCCAGGCCAGCACGGTGGTAGTTATGCACCTAGCTCGCCTGATTAGCGTCATCGTGGTCGTCCCCTGGGTGGTGCGGCTGCTGATTCAGCCGGGTACGAGCTAGGAAAGTCCTCGGAGGGGAGAGGGGGAGTGGGCTAGACTAGGGGTCGATACAGAACTTCACAACCGCGCCGCCATCTTGGAACTTTCTCCCCCTCTCTCCATCGACCATGCTCCTGGGGCAGTATCCCCTTGGCCCTCGGCTTGCTCTGCCAAGGAGACTTTCCTAGGCAACATGGGTCAAGCCGAGTGGTGGCCGCTGCGGTTGCAGTGGCAGGGAGAGGCTGACCCCCTTCAGCCGGAGCTGCTAGGGGTGGATCCCTTGTTGCGGTTGTTGCTGCTGGGGGATGGCTTGACCACTCGCAATCTGGCCACTCTGACCCTGGAACCAATTCAGGCCCATCTGTTAGATACGGCCCAGGTCGAGCTACTGGCCGAGCAAAGCGCTGTCCCCAAGTCCATGCCACAACTGGCTAGGGATCTGGCGCGGCTGGGATCCCCCTTGATGCGGCGGCGGGTTTGGCTGGGCGGAGCGGCCTCGCAACAGCCCTTGCTCTATGCCACCTCTTGGTGGAACGCGGAACATCTGGCTCAATACTTGCCCCATCCCGATTTGCCCATCGGCCAAAATCTAATCCAAGAAAAACTGGAGACCTTTCGCGAGGTGCGTCGCCTCTACTACGGCGAAGCTGAGCCCATTGCCCGGCTGCTCAACTGTCCTGGCCCTTTCTGGGCTAGGCATTATCTTTTGCTGCACCGAGGCCAAACTTTGACGGTTATTTACGAAGTTTTCTCCTCGCGCCTAGGGGCCAAGTTTTTGACCGGCTAGGGCAAATCCAACGGCACACGGCTGCCCTTGGTGCCGTTAGCCTGCTGCAGGTGGGTTTGGGTGAGCGGCTACTATGGAGCTGAGCAAAAAAAGGGCCCCAGAAGCAAAGGAGTATGGCTTCAGAGCTTCCCGTTTTGCGCCAGCGGTATCAGCTGGAGCGGCGGCTGAGCAAGCGCAGCGGCAGACACACCTACCTGGCACGGGATCTCCTCACCTCAGAGCCAGTTGTGATCAAGCTGCTCCTGTTTGGGCCGGATTTCAACTGGGACAATCTGAAGCTGTTTGAGCGGGAAGCCCAAGTCCTACAGACCCTCTCCCACCCAGCCATTCCCCGGTACCGCGATTGCTTTGAGATTGCTCTGAAAGGGGGGCGCGGCCTGGCGCTGGTGCAAAGCTACATCGAGGCTCCCTCCCTGCAGGAGTGGATGGAGCGAGGGCGGCGTTTTGCTGAGCCGGAGGTGCGCGACTTGGCGCAGAAGCTGCTACGCATCCTCATCTACCTCCACGAACTCCATCCGCCGGTCATCCACCGGGATCTCAAGCCCAGCAACATTCTCTTGGGATCCGACCAGCAGGTGTATCTGGTGGACTTTGGTTCGGTTCAGGCGGCTGCCCCCCGGGAGCAGGGATCCTACACTGTGGTGGGAAGCTACGGCTACATGCCCCTGGAGCAATTTGGCGGCAGAACCGTGCCCGCTTCCGATCTCTACAGCCTGGGTGCCACCCTGATTCACCTGCTCACCGGCCAACACCCGGCGGACTTGCCCCAGGAGGGATCCCGAATTGGGTTTGAGCAAGTGGTGCAACTGAGTCCACCTTTTCGCGACTGGCTGCGGTGGTTGACGGAGCCTCTGGTGGCGAATCGTCCCGCCTCCGCCCGGCAGGCCCTGGAGGCCCTGGAGCAGTTGGATCGCCGACCGCTGCCGGTTGCTTCAGCAACAGCCGCCCTTTCTCCTCAACAGCCGGCAGACAGCCGGATTCAACTGCACAAGCCCGAACAGATCTATGAGGAGGTGATCCGGGCCAGTCAACTCCGCGCCTTGGTTGCGTTCGCCATCGTTTGGAACGCTTTCATTGCCTTTTTCACAATCATGGCAGTTGTGCTTGCCCCTTTTCCGGTGAATCGGGTGGCTGTCCTGCTCATGCTGCCCTTATGGAAGGAGGGGTTGGCGATGGTGATCAAGATCCTTTCCAGCTTATCCGGTAAGACTCACCTGAATATCGAATCCCTAGAAGTGGTTCGTTTTCGCGGAGTTACCCCTGGTCGGCAAGCCCATACTGACCGGCTGGAGCTGATCCTTACCCGACGCGATTCCAATCAAGATCGGGTGATCGGACATCCGGGCAGGCAACCGCAAGGGCAAGCCAAAGGGTCTGCAAGAGCTAGAGCTGGAGAGGTTGACTTCGGACTGAACCGTTGGCTAACTCGATTGAGCGGCAGAAAGGGTAGCCCTCAGTCCAGGTAAGCGCTCAGCTCCTGCTCCAAGGTGGGCAATTGCACCTCTTCCCGCTCTAGCTCCTCCAGATCTTGCAGTTGCCTCCTCAGGCGGGCAATCCGCTCTTGCAGGCACTCCTTGATGCCCTTGGCCCCCAGACTAAGGCAACTGCGGCAGATCTCGCCATAGATTTGGCCGCGGTCGTTGTAGACTACCGCCAGCAGCACCTGCTGCCCCTTCCTCTGGATAGGGGTGACCCATCCGCCGCAGATAATGCAGGGCACGCGGCCATTGCCCGCGTAAATGCTGCGTTCCCAGACAATTTTCACGCTCGGCCTCGCTAGACTTTTGCCCACCAGGATAAAAACTGCAAGGGATCTCTTGCCAGCCTAAATCCCTTCCCCTCTCCCTCAAGGAGAGCAGTTGGGGATGACGGCAAGATCGCTGGTGTCTAGGCGTTGGGTTGGGCCGGCTGGCTAGGCTGGGAGCGATCGATGGTGCGGTAGGTGAGGCTGGCTGCTACCTCTAGGGCTTTGGCAGCGTCGCGGAAGTAAAACCCCAGCTCCTCATCTTTCTCCGTGCGGTTGGGCTTATTGAGCTTGGCCTTGAACTGCACATTGCAATACATGGCCAACCCCACCAAAACCTCGGACAAACCATGCTGGTTGATCAACCGTTCCAGATCCGTAAGCAGGCTTTTGATCAGGGCATTGGCTACCGGTTCTGGCAAACTGTCCAGGTCGTGCATTGGGTTTCCTCAGCAAACGAGATAGTAGTGGGATCCCGGTCCCTTACTCCTGATCTTCCCGCATCTTTTGGGGAATGCTCAACGCTATTGCCAGCGCTTTGGCGTTTTCACTGAGGGCAAGGATTCCTGCAGGCGCTCCGCGCTGCCAGCAACAGTTCTGGGCCGAAGCCCAAGTACTCTTTTGAGTTGGCAGAGGCCATTTGTTATGATGGCAGAAACCGTCCCGAAGAAGGGGGCTGGAAATCCGGTCTTTGGTCATGGAGACCCGTGCCGTTGGTCAAGCGTTCTCGGGAGGGCAGCATTGGACAACAACAGTATCTTACGTCAGCTCTTGCTCGTGGGCGTTGGCACCACTACGCTGCTAGCGGAGCAGTTGAAGAAGGCTGCCGATGAGCTGGTGCAAAAGGGGCAGCTTAGCTCAGAAGAGGCCTCTAACCTCCTCAACAACCTGCTCAACCAGGTGAAATCTGAACAGAGCAACCTGGAATCCTACGTGCAGCGGCAGGTGCGCAACGTTTTGCAGGACTTAGGCGTGCCCTGCCAGTCGGAAATGGACGAGCTGCGCGGGCGGTTGGATCGCCTGGAGCGACAAGTGCGCAACTTGGAGAACCAGCTCTACCGCCGCTTCTGACCGTTAGCCAGTCTCTAAGCTGAGGCTGAAGTTCTCGCAAGAGTTTGCATGGCAAGCGAAGTTTTAAGCATCACAGGCCGAGGGATCCCGCTGGTGGGCAATGACATTGACACCGACCGGATCATCCCGGCCCGCTTCCTCAAATGCGTCACCTTTGATGGCCTGGGCCAGCACGTGTTTGCTGACGACCGCGCCCAAGCGGCTGGCCAGCACCCCTTTGACCTGCCTCAGTACCAGGGTGCGGAGATTCTACTGGTCAACGCCAACTTTGGCTGTGGCTCCAGTCGAGAGCATGCCCCCCAAGCCCTGGCCAAGTGGGGGATTCGAGCCCTCATTGGCGAAAGCTTTGCCGAGATCTTTTTCGGCAACTGCCTGACTCTGGGGATCCCCTGTGTCACAGCGCCTGCGAGCGTAATTCAAACTCTCCAAGAGGCAGTGGCCAGAAACCCAGAGCTCCAGTTAACGCTGGATCTCCTCAACAAACAGGTGCGCTGGGAAGACAAAGCCGCCGCCGTCGAGATCCCCCAGGGGGCTTGGCAGATGCTGGTGCAGGGCACTTGGGATGCCACGGCGCAGCTGCTAGCTGCCCGCGACCGCATTCAGGAGGTAGCTGCCTCTTTGCCCTACCTGCGATGGCAGCGAGGAGCCCGCTGAGCAGGTCGCTTTCCCCTGCTACCCACCAGTGGCTGGGCAGCGCTGACCCAAAGTTTCTGGATCTGGCAAGGCGGGAAATCGTGGCTGCGGATCCAGAGGCCGTCGTCCAGCTCCTCCCCGAGGCCACGGGGTTGATGTGGGTGTGCAGCCGGCGTTCCTTTGTCGACCTTGCCCAGAGCTGGCAGGCCAACCCACCTATTTTTTTGCGCCACATCTGTCCCATCCAGCGGGAGCTTTGGCTGGACGAGGGATCCCTGGCAGGACTCCGCCTAGATGAAGAGCTGCTGGCCGCCATCAACCCGGCCCTCAGCTTTTCCGTACAGACGCGCCTATTTGGCAAGCTCAACTTCAAGCCCTTTCAGATCAACGAAGCCCTGGCAGCCCAGGTAGTGGCGGCAGTGGGATCGCCGCTGCAGGTCAGGGATCCCCAACAGGTGATCTCGGTGGTGATCCTGGCTAACTCGACAGGGATCCGAGTTTGGCTAGGCTTGTCGCTGGCTGAGCAAAACCTCTCCAACTGGGCGGGCGGCATCCATCGCTTCCGCCGCGATCCCGGTCAGATTAGCCGCTCTGAGTTCAAGTTGCTGGAAGCCATCCAGGTGTTCCACATCCCTTTGCAGCCAGGAGGGCGGGCTTTAGATCTGGGGGCAGCGCCAGGGGGATGGTCGCGCATCCTGCGCCTCTACGGGCAGGAGGTAACAGCGGTGGATCCGGCGGCATTGGACGAGCGTCTCCACTCCGATGCCGGCATTTGTTACCATCGCCTCAGCGCTCAAGCCTACCTGGCCCGCTGTAGGGAGCGGTTTCACCTCATCCTCAACGACATGCGCCTGGATGGCCGCACCTCTGCCCACCTGATGACAGCCTTTGCCCCTCATCTGGAGCCAGAGGGGGCAGCCCTGATGACCTTAAAACTTCCCTCCCGCCGCCGCCTGCGGGTGCTGCAGCAAACGCTCGATATCCTAAGCGGTACCTTTGCCGTGGTGAGGGCACGCCACCTGTTCCATAACCGCAGCGAAGTCACCCTCTACTTGCGAAAGGGAGCTCAATCGGCGGTTTCCACTACCTGAATTTCCCGGTGCAGCACCTTCTCGCGGATGGACTCTAGCAAGCGCAGCTCCTCGGGGGAGATTTTGCCATCGGAGCGGATAGCGCTGACGATTTGCTCCAACTCGGTGCGGGTTAACTTCCTATCTTCTAGGGCCTGCTCTACTAGGGCCTGCAGTTGTGCAAACTCCATGGAATTGCTGCTCCTCTTGAGCGGCTCTCCTCACCCCCTCTACCCTATCCCCGCCAGCTCTGATCCCCGGCAAGCGCAAGATTCTCTTCAGGTATCCTAAAGAGAAGATGAAACCGCAGGAGAGGAAGACCCTATGGCTGGCCCGGATCCCCAAAGCTTTGAGCACGACTGCGCCACGCTGTGCCGGGATGGATGTGTCCTGGGCGAGGCCTGCCCCCACCGAGAGGCAGCCCGTCGAGCGGTGGACTTCATCATGAATACAGACTGGGAGACGCTCATGCGGCTTGCCGAGTCCAGGAACCTGCCCAAGACTCCTCCCCAGGAAGATCCCTTGCAGTTTTTGGAGAACTACCGCCTAGGCGGCTAGTCCCTGCCCAGCCTCCAGGTGCCGCGGCTCATAGCGGCTCATAATAAACGTAGTGGGATCCTTGGGCTCTATGGTATGGCCTTGGCTTGCCTTTGGCTTGCTTCTGGTTGCCTCTGAGCTGTTTTTGCCGGGACTGGTGGCTGGTCCAACGGGTGTGGCGGCGCTGGGAACTGCTCTTTTGGCTTATTGGGGGCTGCCGGTTTGGGCCCAGTTCTTGGCCTGGGTGCTGCTCTCGATTGCGCTGATCCTCCTCAGCCGACGCCTGGTACCTAAGGGCCCGGCCCAGTTGGAGGATATCCTGCAAGAATCGCGGGAAGCGCGGGCAGTTACAGCCATTCCGCCAGGGAAGCAGGGGCGAGTCTCCTATCTTGGCTCCACCTGGAACGCCAAATGCAGTATTCCTGACGTGGAGATCCAACCCGGCCAGGAGGTATACGTGGTCGATCGCAAGGGCAATACCCTCATTGTGATGCCAACCCAGCTGTTTGAATCTTGAGGCTTGGAGCTCTCTGGCATTTAGGGCTCCTCGTAAATCCAGCTTTGGGCAGCAGGGATCCAGTTCACCAGCTCGGAATCTCGGAACCAGAGGGCAATCTCCCGCTGGGCGGTTTCCGGGCCATCAGAGCCATGGACAAGGTTGCGGCCAATGTCAATACCAAAGTCGCCGCGGATGGTGCCTGGCTCGGCTTCTAGGGGATTGGTTTTGCCGATTAGCTTACGAGCAGCAGCAATCACCCCTTTGCCCTGCCAAACCATAGCCACCACCGGCCCCGAGGTAATAAACTTTACCAAACTGGGGAAGAAGGGGCGCTCCCTGTGTTCAGCATAGTGGGCTTCTGCCAGCTCTTGGCTTACCTGCACCAGCTTCAGGCCTACCAATTGGTAGCCCCGACTTTCCAGGCGCTGGATAATGGTGCCCACTAGACCCCGCTGCACGCCGTCCGGCTTGATGGCGATAAAGGTGCGCTCCATGGGATCTCCCCTTGTTGTTACCTATCTTCACCGTTATCCTTGTACCGGATCGGGGATCCCAAGCGCAAGGGAGCAAAATTAGCGCTTTTTACGCGCCCACCACTGCCAAGATCAGGAAGGCAGCCCCCACCACTGTAATCGCCCAGCCGGCCCAGCGAGTTAAGCCAGGGATCCGCAACCCCCAGCGTTCTGCTGCCCAAAGGGCCAGGAGAGCTACCCCATACTGGACGGTGCTCAACCCCAGTAGATATCCCACCCAAGGCATGGGTTGGGCGCCGATAATGGTTTCGGCGTAGGCATAGCCATGGAATAGCCCCGCCAGGGATCCCCCTATTAGCAAGAGCCAACTGGGGATCTGCCGCGGTTGCACCAGCAGCAAGCCGAAGAGAACCACGGAAGAGGCAATGGCCAGCTCCGTCAGTCCCAGGGGATCCCAGCCGGCCAGGTGGATCCCAGTGCCCACCAGACCTGCCAACACAAAGCCCAAAGGGATCCCGTAGCGCCAGGGCTGCCCCGCTGCCACAAGACCGATGGCCACGACGAAGGCCAGGTGATCCAAGCCAATGACAGGGTGAGCCAGCCCGGAGAGAAATCCCTCCCAGGCCGTTGCCGGCAGTCTCCCCCCCAGGGCGTGGTGGGCAAAAGCCGGCGAAAAAAACCCCGTAACTGCCAGTGCACCCCCAGCAGCGGCAAAGCTGGGGATCCCTTCCTTCCGCCACCGCCCAAGCGGCGATGGGACTTGCTGCCACAGCCAAGACATGCTTTTGGACCTCCCTGAGTTCTCTCAATAGCTGCCCAGATCTCCCAGTCTAGGGGCGCTCTCTGTACCCTTGCAGATTTTCCGGCTCAAACTGGCGCAAAATCCGCGTGGCCTCGCGGAGGCGGGTTTCATTCTCTTCCTCCACAATGAGTACGTACTTACCCGCATTGAGGCGGTTGCGGTAGGCCAAGGCATCGCCGGAGCCACTGGTCAGGCCCACCCCGCCCCCCACAAAAAAGCTGCCCATGGCCCCGCCCAGCGCGCCCAACAGGCCGCCGATCAGGTGGTTGCCTATAGGTCCCGCCCAGGCAAAGGTATCCAAACCACTCAAGACGCTGAACCCCACCCCAGCCAAAAAGCCAAAGGGCACTAGCCAAATGGCCAGGCGCTGCATCTGGCGGCGCGCGGCTTGGGCCGGGTCGATTAGCCCAAACTCATCTGCTGTTTTGTAGCCTCGCCCCAGTAGGTGCAATCGCTCCAGGGGGAAACCGGCCTGTTCCAGGGCGCTGTAGGCCGCTTCGGCAGCCAGGCGATCCGGCAGTACCGCAATTAGGTAGCTCATAGGTTAAAGGGTCGGTGCCCGTCATCAGCCAATTCCATTGTCTACAGAGTTTAGGGAGGGATCCCTGTGAGCCTCTACCAGCGCTTCTATGAAGTCGTGCGGCGGATCCCGCCGGGGCGTGTAGCTACCTATGGGCAGGTGGCGCGGCTTGCCGGCTGTCCTGGCTATGCCCGACAGGTGGGCTATGCCCTGTTTCGCCTGCAAGGTCAAGAGACCGACATCCCCTGGCATCGGGTAATCAACGCCCAAGGGCGCATTTCCTACTCCCCCTTTCGCCTTGGCTACGACGACTTGCAAAAAGTCCTACTCCAAGCTGAAGGGATCCCCTTTGACGCCGAAGGTCGGGTGGATCTGCAGCAGTTTGGCTGGGATCCCCGGGAAGCTTAACCTGCGCTTGACCTAACCTTAAACAGGTCATAGCGAAATCTCCTGTCCAGCCTTGGCAACGTGAATGCGGATGCGTCTTGAGTGGTCATGAAACCAGCTTGTCGTGCTCGAGGGGCTGCCCCTGCTGAGGGAGGGCTTCCAGCTTGGCTGAACGCTCTGGCCAAGTTCCTGCGGGTTGGGCTGTGCTGCTTGCTGCTGAGCCTGGCCAGCGCCTGCGGTACCACCGACAGTAGCTCAGTTCCTCCAGCCGGCGGCGGGGCAGGGTTTATCGCCTCAGATCCCAACGTTAGGCTCTCCTCTCAGCCGCCCACTTTTACCCTGCAAATCCTACATGCCAGCGACTTGGAAGCCTCGATCGCTGCCGTACAAGATGCGCCGCGCTTCTCGGCGGTGGTGAACGCTCTGCGCCCCCAATTCCCAAATACGGTGGTGCTCTCCAGCGGCGACAACTACATTCCCAGCCCCTTCTACAACGCCAGCGCGGATCCCTCGCTGCGGGGCCGGTATGACCGCACCCCTGGCAAAGCCGACATGGAAATCCTCAACGCTATCGGTTTTGAGGCGGCTGCCTTTGGCAACCACGAGTTTGACCAAGGCACGCGCCAAATTCGCGACTTGATTCGACCCGACACCAGCCGCGGCTACGCAGGTGCCCGCTTTCCCTATTTGAGCGCTAACCTCAGCTTCAGCGGCACTGGCGAGTTGGCCAGCTCTGACTTTGCTGCCGATGGCCAAGAGGCCAGCTCCATCCGCGGCAAGATCGTCAAGACAGCGGTGATTACCGTGGGAGGAGAGCGAATTGGCCTGGTGGGGGCCACGACCACGCGCCTAGCTGCTATTTCTAGCCCCGGCCCTGAGGTGAGGGTGGAAGGCAGGGTGGACGACACCGACCAGGTCAATGCTGCCCTCATCCAAAACTTCGTTAACCAACTCACTGCGCAGGGCATCAATAAGATCATTCTCCTAGCCCACCTGCAGCAACTCCAGAATGAGGTGACCCTGGCCACCCAGCTGCGGGATGTCGATGTCATCATTGCGGGTGGCTCCCACCGCGTCCTTGCCAAGCCCACTGACCGCCTGCGCCCTGAGGATGTGCGCACGGGCGACTACCCCATTCTGCGCACCTCGGCTAGCGGTCAACCGGTGGCAGTGGTGAACACCGGCGCCAACTACCGTTACGTGGGCCGCCTGGTGGTTAGCTTCGATGCCAACGGGGTGATTGCCCGCATCGATCCAGTGAGCGGCGCCTATGCCACCGATGACCAAGGGATGGCAGCCGTGCGCGGCACTCCCAATCCCGAGGTGGTGCGGATCGCCAACGAAATCGGCAGCATCATCCGCGCCAAGGATGGCCGTACCTTTGGCTCTACCACCCAATTCCTCAACGGCTTGCGGGCCGAGGTGCGCACTGAGGAAACCAACTTGGGCAACCTCACGGCTGATGCCAACTTGGCCTACGCCAGAACTGTTGACCCCACCACCGTCATCTCCCTCAAAAACGGCGGCGGCATTCGCGCTCCCATTGGAGCTACCACCGGCGGCGGCGGCAGCGAGCCAGTACGGCGGATCCCTCCGGTGGCCAACCCTGAGGCTGGCAAGCAGGCGGGCCAAATTTCGCAATTGGATATTGAAACTGCCCTTGTTTTCAACAACGGCCTGTCCTTGGTGACTGTCACCGCCGAGGAGCTCAAGCAGATAGTAGAACATGGGGTGGCCCAAACCCAGCCGGGAGCTACACCAGGCCGCTTCCCGCAAATTGGCGGCTTTGCCTTCAGCTTCGATCCCTCGCGGCCACCGGGATCCCGCGTCATCTCCCTGCGGGTGGATACGCCCAGGGGCCCGGATGTGGTGGTGCGCAACGGCCAGTTGCAGGGAGATCCCCGTCGTACCTTCCGCATGGTGACGCTGGACTTCTTGGCCAACGGTGGGGATGACTATCCCTTCCCGCGCCTGTCCAACCCCAACCGGGTGAACTTGGCCCCCGGCTCCGGCCTCACCTTCGATACCCCTGGCAGCGAGCAGGACGCTCTGGCTCGGTACTTGCGGCAGATCGGCGTGTTTGCTCAAGCCGACACCCCGGCTGCCCAGGATACCCGCATCCAGAACCTCTCGGTGCGCCAGGATACGGTGCTGCAGGGTTTGTAGTCGGAGCCGGTTCAGGCACGCTGCCCCTTCCCTAGGTGGGGAGGGGGTTAGCGTTGGATTGGAATTACACTACTATCGAGCAAAGCCCACCTTCCCTCCTCTCGCCCCCATGACCCTGGAAACGTTTTTTACTCAGCTCAACGACAACGGCTTGACGATTGCCCTCTTGCTCTTTGCTGCCCCCTGGTTGGTTTGGGTTCTCTGTCACTGGATCCCTGGGCAGTGGGAAGAGCCGTTTCTGCTCAGCCTAAACCTCGGCTTGGCAGCGGTAAGCCTTGTCCTCTGGGCGGGTTACTTGGCCTACGCCACCAACACAGCCGGCTGGGCAGCGGTGGTGAAGCAGGCGAATATGTTCCTGTTGCTGGTTCCTCCTTACTATTTCCTCGCCTCCATCTGGGTGGCCCGCCAGCGCATGCCCCTCTCGCGGGTGCCAGCTTTTCGCACGCTGCAAGGGATCGGCCTTTTAGCGGCAACCTATCTGATTTTTTCTTGGCTCAGCCGCCGGGTTTATGTTGTCTTCTTTTCCCGCCTACCCTTCTCGACTTTCCTGTGGATCCTGGCGGGGCTGTTGGGGGTAGCCTACATTGGCTATCGCCTTGTCTTTGGAAATCCGCCTAAGTACCCGCCCGAAACCTAAGGGACTAAGATCAAAAGGGACACTGGGCTTTCCTCTAGTCCTCGACTTACCAGACAATTTGCTACTTCGTGGCACAATGGGTAACCTCGCCAACGCACCTTCTGCCTTGACGTGGATTGGCTAAGCCAGTAGACTTGCAGGCACATTTCTTGCTGGTAGGCACTTTGCCTAGGCTAAAGTTGGTTCCGTCTTTAGCCTGTGTGCTCATCAAGAGCTACTAAGGAGTAACTACCGTCAGCTCGACGGGAAGTGGCGCCTGTGGAGATCCCTCTAGTGGGGTAGTGGAGGTGAACTCTGCTGCTAGCTATGGGTCGTGGAAGCAGGAAGAAAGCCTCAACCTGGAGCAAAAGTCCGCTTTTGTCCAGCGTTGTATCTTTCAGAGTGGCAACCGCACCATGGTAACCGTCCCTCTGATCTCAGCCCTGAACATCGACTACCGGCCTTTGCAGGAGTTGTTGTCGGCGGGAGCCTGGCGGGAGGCGGATCGCCTAAGTCTGCAACTATTGTGTCGCGCAGCAGGAGAGGGGGCAGTGCGGCGGGGCTGGCTGTATTTTTCCGAGGTGAGCCGGATCCCGGCAGAGGATCTGCGCACCATCGATCGCCTCTGGCGGGCAGCTTCCGGAGATCGCTTTGGCTACTCGGTGCAGCGGCAGCTATGGCTGGGGGTAAATCGCAATTGGGAGCGCTTTTGGTCGCTCATTGGCTGGAAGCGAGGCTACCACTGGACCCGCTACCCTGACGAGTTTACCTGGAATCTGTCTGCCCCCAAGGGCCACCTGCCCCTTTCCAACCAACTGCGGGGGGTGCGGGTGTTGGAGGAGTTACTCACCCACAGGGCTTGGGAAGAATCTTAAGTTGGATTGACCTGTGACCGAGCACCTACAACTAGCCCAATTTCCTAATTTACCTGTCGACCTAGCCCAGGCCTGTGAGCAGGCCATCCAGGCCACACAGCTGGCCATACGAGCAGGGTATCGCCGCCTGCTCATCGAGATCCTCGCTCCGGAGATTAAGCCAGAAGTCTTGGCTCGTCCGTTCTTGCAGTTGCTCCAGCCACCGGCCTTGGTGTTGTTTAGTGATGCCGGCGGAGCAGCGCTGGCCCAGCGGGAGTGGGGATCCCTGCCCGAAGGAGTGGAACTGCAGAGCCTGACGGCCCGTACCCAGCCCACCCCAGAACAGAGCCTTCTCTTCGTCATGCCCGCCGTCTACAACTTGGATCAGGTGGAGCGGGTTTGCCAGGCGGTCAGCAGCAGGGATCCCAAGCCCGTTGTTCTCCTCAACCCGCAGCTCCAGGATGCGGCCACGGTGGGAGTGGGGTTAGCTGGTCGGCGGCTGCGCCAACGCTTCCTGAGTACCTTTGAGACCAGCTACTACCTGCGCTCGCTGGCGGAAGGGGCGCTGTTTCGCGCCTATCCGGATCCCTGGAGCGTGTGGCAGCAGGAGGAGTCCGGCCTCTACAGCGTCCTCCAGACCTTTAGAGCCCGGCCCAGTGGCGAAGAAGTGGCCGAGCTGTTCCAGGCTCGCCGAAAAGGAGTTCCCTGGTGGAGCTGGCGGCGCTGGTTGGGATTCCTCTGAAAGCCGTTTGCGGCCCCGACTAGACCTCTGCTGGTTCTAGCCGACTGTAAGCCCCTTGCTGGTTTGGCCACCGACTTAGGCCACAGCTTGTGGGGGAGCCACGCTCCCCAAAGTAGCCTCGCCATGGCTCCTGCCTAAAGCAGATGGGGATTGCCCCCTTTGCAAGCCCAACTTTGCCAGGAGCGAAGTTAAGATTAAGTTAGGCTCCTGAGGTTTTTATCTCTCCGGCCAAAGCGGCGACCTGGGAACAACGATGCCTCTTGACAACCTGCGCGGACTCTATCAACAAGTTATTCTCGAGCGCTACAAAAAGCCTCGCAACTTTGGCAGGGTAAATCCAGTTCATCGCCACCAACGTGGCCACAACCCCTCCTGTGGCGACACTATTGATCTCACTTTGCAACTGGATCCCAACCAGGAGCGGATCGTCGATATCAAATTCGAGGGAGAAGGTTGTGCTATTGCTCTGGCTTCCGCCGATTTGATGGCTGATGCTGTGCGGGGGCGTACCATCCCCGAAGCTCTACAGTTGGTGGGGCGCTTCCAGGCCATGATGCGGGGCGGCGAAGAGTTCCCTCGGGAGTATCGCTCCCTCAATGCCATGAAGGGAGTCGCCCAGTTCCCAGTGCGCATCAAGTGTGCCAACCTGGCTTGGCATGCTCTCAAACATGCGCTGCAATCCCCTGCAACTGATGACTCTGCAGAGGAGCCAGGTTTTGTTAGCAACGAAAGCATTGACTGAATCCTCATGGCTCAAACGGATAAATCTTAACTTGCAATGAGACCTTAGCTGCCCCAAGAGCACAGAAGGAGGCAACTAGAACTGCTCAAAGTTGAAAGCAAGGCTGCTCGGCTCGGAAAAAGAGCCGGAACTTTGACTGGATAAAATGTAGAGGAAACAGGCTGGCTAGCGCGGAAGGGCTGTGAGCCTCTATCTAACAGGGGATTTTGCGATGAGAGCCATTCTAGTAGCAGCCGCAATTGGCTTAACCGGGATCCCGGGGCTAGTCTCTTTGCCGGTGAAGGCGCAGGCCCTTTTCGAGTTGGGGACCTACCGCCTTGATCAGGGGACCCTGATCCCTGTCGGCAGCCTCAGCAGCGAAGGACCGCAGTACTTTTATCCAGACACCATCTATCCTCTGGAGGTGGCTGTTACTCAGAACATTTTCGACAGCCAGGGGCGTTTAGTAATCCCAGCCGGCAGTCGCGTTTTCGGACAAATGGAGCCAGCTCCAGGTGGATCCCGCTTTGTGGCCACCTCCATTGTCCTTGGCGGTCGCACCTATAGCCTGCGGGCTTCTTCCAGTGTCCTTCCCGACGAGAAGGATCCCCGGCAGTACACACCTAGGGCCATTGCCGAAGATGCGGCTATCGGGGCAGCCGCCGGCGTGCTGCTGGGGGCCCTCACAGGCAACCTCTCGCCAGGTAACGTTCTGGGGGGCGCGGTAGCTGGAGTGGTGGTGGGCAATGTTACCGCTCCCCGGGTGGTGGTGCTGCGTCCTGGTCAGTCTTTTTATTTGACCTTAGAAGCTCCGCTGGCTTTGTAGGATTGGTGGACGTTGCTTCATCTAGCCAGCTAGGGGATCCCTCTAGCCCAGTGGTAGGGGGAAGCTAAAGGCAGCGCAAGCCCCGGCATTTACGCCCAGCGCTCTGCCCCAATGGAGGAACCTCAGACTATGGCAGTAGAACCCAAGTCCACCCCTGCCCTGCACGTTACTGAGCACATCTTTACCGCTGGCGGAGAGCCCTTCCCCTACAAGGCCTTGGCTGGCTGGCAAAGGCTCTTCCGCCGAGAGAAGCCCGTAGCAGAGATCTTCCACGTCGCCTATTTGCAGCAGGACTCTGACCCCCAGCACCGCCCTCTTACCTTCGTTTTCAATGGAGGGCCAGGGGCCGCCTCTGCCTATCTGCACATGGGATCCCTGGGGCCAAAACGCATCCGCTTTGGGCCCAACGGTAGTCTGCCGCCCTCGCCGGTGCAACTGGTGGATAACGCCGAAAGTTGGCTGCCCTTTACCGACCTAGTTTTTGTTGATCCAGTAGGAACCGGCTTTAGCCGCGCCCTCACCGAAGACTCCCAATCCTCCAAAGCGTCTCAGGAAGCGGCGGCAACCTCTGCCCCCAAGCCTGCTCAGCCGCAGGACAAGGAGGAGCCTCCCAAAGAAGCGCCCTTCTGGGATGTGGAGCGGGATCTCCAGTCCTTGGGCGAGTTTATCCAGGGCTTCCTCTCGCGCCACAAACGCTGGCTCTCTCCGATTTTTATCGCTGGTGAGAGCTACGGGGGGTTCCGGGTAGCACGGCTGGCCAAGGAGCTGCAGTCCAAGTTTGGCGTGGGCCTCTCAGGGGCGATTCTCATTTCGCCAGCGCTTGAGTTTGGGTTGCTGGAGACCAACGACTACAACCTCAGCACCTGGGCCATGCTTTTCCCTTCCTATGTAGCCACGGCGGCCCATCATGGGCGATGTGGCTGGGGGGAGGATTTGCAGATCCTCCTGCCCAAAGCGGAAAACTTTGCCCGGCAACGTCTGTTGCCTCTTCTGGCCATGGGGGAGGCAATGCCGGAGGCAGAGCGGCAGGCTATCTACGCCGAGATGGCGGCAGGGATCGGCCTGTCGGCGGAGTATGTGGCCCACAAAGGGGGGCGGATCGACCCGGCTAGCTTTGCCCGCGAGCTGTTGCGCTCCCAGCGGCTGGTGTTGGGGCTTTACGACGCTTCTGTAACCACCGTGGATCCCTTTCCGGATCGACCTACCTTCGAGGGATCCGATCCCACCCTGGATGGGATAGATCGCCTGTTTACTGCTGCCATCAACAGTCACCTGCGGGAGACCTTGCAGGTGGAGACGGAGCTAACTTACCACCTCCTCAACCTGGAGGTGTTCAAGTCGTGGCGCTTTACTCCCAAGGGGGAGCTGAAGCAGGGCTTCATTGGCGCCATGGACGAGCTGCGCAGCAGCATGGCCCTCAACCCCCACATGCAGGTGAGCATCCATCACGGCTTTTACGATTTGGTTACGCCCTACTTTGCCTCCAACCACTTGGTGGATTTGATGAAGTTGGATCCCCGCCTCAAGGCCAACCTCCGCTTGCGCCACTACCGCGGCGGCCACATGTTTTACACCTGGGATCCCTCGCGGGCTGAGTGGTTTGCTGAGATGCGCGAGTTCTACCGCCAGGCCACCGCTAGCCTTTCAAGATAGACCGCTACCCCAGGCTTCCTACTCCCGCAGCCAACGAGTGGTGCCATCTTTTTGATCGATGAGGGTAATCCCCAAGGCCTTTAGCTGCTCTCGAATCCGATCCGCCTCGGCAAAGTTCTTTGCCCTGCGGGCTGCCGTGCGTTGGGCCACCAGCTCCTCAATCTGCGCATCTTCAAGAGGTGGAAGCTTGGCCAGTTCTCCCTTGGCAACGCCTTTCTCAGATCCCTGCGCAGTGCCAGGCTGGGTCCAGCAGAAGCCTAGGGTGGCCAGGATCTCCAGCAGAGCGGCGCCTTTTTGCCTTAGCACCTGCGGCTCCAGGTGGGTGCAGCCCTCGTGGGTCAACAGGTTGTGCTCGCGGATAAGTTCCTTGGCCAGTTCAAAAGCAAGAGCCAGTGCCCCAGGGGTGCCAAAGTCATCGTCCATGGCCTCCTGGAAGGCTTGCATGGCCTCGGCAGCAGGGGAGGCCGTCTCCCCTTGGCAGAACTGCTGGGCGCAGTGGATCCCTTTCTCGAGGGTTTCCCAGCCGCGGCTAGCCGCCTGCATTCCAGCCTCGGTGAGGTCAATCGGGCTGCGGTAGTGAGTCTGCAACAGGAACAGCCGCAGGGCCATGGGGTGGTAGAGGGCAAGAGCCTGGCGCAGGGTGGTAAAGTTGCCCAACGATTTGGACATCTTCTCGCCGTTGACATTGACAAAGCCGTTGTGCAGCCAGTACTTGGCTAGCGGCTTGCCAGTAATCGGCTCTGATTGGGCCAGCTCGTTCTCGTGGTGGGGAAAGATGAGGTCGGCACCGCCAGCGTGGATGTCGATGTGATCCCCCAGGTTTTCCCGCACCATGGCAGAGCATTCGATGTGCCACCCTGGCCGCCCCCAGCCCCAAGGGGACTCAAACCCCGGCTCCGAGGGGGGAGCCGCTTTCCAAAGGGCAAAATCGAAGGGATCCCGTTTGCCGGCTCCTTCCTCTCCTACCCGGCCACTGGCCCCTGCCTCCAGCTCCTCCAGCTTGCAACCGGAGAGCTGACCGTAATCCGGGAATTTACGGACGGCGTAGTAGACGTCATAGCCTGAGATTCTCTCCTGGCAAGCCCGCACTCGATAGGCAAAGCCCTTGAGCTCCAGGGACTGGATTAGCTCAAAGATTGCCGGCAGGGAGCGAGTTACCCGGGGGTAGAGATCGGCCCGCTTGATGTTGAGGCGATCCATGTCCTGGAAATACTCGGCGATGAAGCGTTCTGCCACCGCCTGCATCGACTCGCCCCGCTCCAGCGCCCGCTTGAGGATCTTGTCGTCCACATCGGTAAAGTTCTGCACATACTTGACCCGGTAACCGCGCCACTCTAGGTAGCGGCGCACTGTATCCCACACCACATAGGTGCGCGCATGGCCCAGGTGGCAGAGGTCGTAAACCGTAACGCCGCAGACATACATCCGCACCAAAGGCTTCTCCCCAGGGGGCGTTTCCGCGGCAGACAGGGGCTGAAATACTTCTTTGCGCCGGGTCAAGGTGTTATAGACAACCAAAGCCATGGAAAGTCCCAGTTTGTAGTTGTAGTTTCAGATACAGCAAAGTGGGCTCTGTTTCCAAGAAGCGCTTTCCTCCTCCCTTGGATGAGGCTAGGCAAAATCGCAAGGGGTAGAAGGCTGGAATCATTGCAGGACAAGCATCTTAGCGGAGATTACCTGCGAAGACTTGTCTAGATTTACTAACTACGGTAACCTAACCTGAGTACAAAGCTTCGTTACATTGGCTTGAGCCTTGCCGCTTGCAAAGGCAGCTCATTGCCAGGGGCCTATTGCCTTGTTTTTGGCTTCTTCTCTTGCACTCTAGCCGTTGGTGTGAGGATGCCTCCAAAATCGACGCTCTCCAATTCCCAGAGGGAGGAGCTAGACATCCCGAGGGCTTTCTCTCCAGCCGAGGATTGGTTAGAGACCCCGCCAGCTCCGGATCCCTCTGTGGAAGGAGGCAGGGTGCTCTCCGCTCTATCCAGGCAGTGGTGGCCTGGGCTAGCCCTTTCTCTCAGCTTAGCTGGCCTGGTGTGGCTCCTGAAGCTGGAGGCGGATCCCGAGGCAGAGGCCTGGCAAGAGTCGCTGCCCAGTTCCTCTCAGGAGCCAGCCTCTCCAGAGACAGGGGCTCCCTCGCGAGGGTATCCAGCCTGGGCCACCAGTCTTCTGCTGATGTTGGGCTTGGCAGGGGCTGCTAGTCTGCAGCAACGCCAGCTTTCTCGTCACCCTTGGGGAGCGAAGCTGGCCGAGCCGATCCCACCCTCCGTGTATACCCTGTCTAGTGCCCTGCAGCAGAACTACGAGCTGAAAAAGGCCCAACTGCGGCAAGCCTTCGAGGCCGGCCAGATCTCAACGGGGGAAGGGCCTAGAGGCATTCTCGAGCATGAGGTGCAACCGGGAGAGACCCTCTGGCGCTTGAGCCAGATGTACCAGCTCGATGCTGCCGCCATTACGGTCTCCAATCGCATTCAAGCGAGTACACCGCTGCAGCCAGGGCAAAAGTTGCTCATCCCCAGCCAGCCGGGGCTGATCTACACCGTCAAGCAGGGAGACACCCTGGAGGACATTGCCAAGCGCTATGGGGTTCCGCAGCAGCGGATCATCGAGGCTACTCCCCTAGATCGGCCGGAGTATCTGCGCATTGGTCAACGGCTGCTCATCCCTGGCGATGTGGGCGAGCTGATCCGGCGCGAGAAGGAGATGATCGCTGCCCAGAAGGCCCGCGAAGAGAAAGCCCAGCGCCAAGCTGCAGAACAGGCTCGACTCCAAGCCGAGGAGCGACGCCGCGCCCAGCAGGGGCGATCCCTGACCCACACGGTGGAAGCTGGTGACACCATCGAGCGGATTGCTGCTCGCTATAGGGTAACCCAGCGGTCGATCATCCAGGCCAACAACCTGCACAATCCCCATTGGCTACGCATCGGCCAACGCCTGACGATTCCGGCCCCTGGCAGGCAGCTCCCCCTCCCCACCCCCGTGCACCCAGCCTGGCGACAGCCCCAAGCTCGGCCAGCGCTGGCAGCTCCGCCTCCCGTGGCCCGCAGCAGGGGCTTTATCTGGCCAGTCCCAGGGCAGGTCACCTCTGGCTTTGGCTACCGTCGCGGTCGCTTCCACTCGGGGATCGATATTGCCGGCCCGATAGGAACCCCGGTTGTGGCCGTTCAGGAGGGGGTTGTGATCTTTGCCGGCAATGCCGGCGATGGCTATGGCAATTACGTGGATATTCGCCATCCCAACGGGATCGTTACCCGCTACGCCCACGGCCACCAGATCTACGTGTCCAAGGGCCAGTACGTGCAGCAGGGCCAGGTGATCATGAGCCGGGGCAACACGGGCCACAGCACAGGGCCTCACCTGCACTTTGAAGTCCGCCCCGGGGGGGGCGCGCCTGTGGATCCCTTGCTTTACCTACCCTGATCCCAGCGGGGCTAGCTGAGAACAACCACTCCGGGTATAAATTGCTAGCCTAAAAGAGCAAGCTCCCAACCTCTAAGAACAGGCCGATGCAGTGGGCAAACGCACTCTCCCAGCTTCCTTCCCTGGAAGCGGCTCTGCAGCAGGTGGTGGAGGAAGCCAAGGCTAAACTTCAGGCAGCTCAGCTCAAGAGTGCCTTGACGCGGCAGGTGCAGGTGGTGGGATCCGGCAGCTTGCCAGGATTGCTCACGGGCTACCTTCCCCCCCAGCCGCTGCGGCCCAACTTAGGGATCCTGTTTGTGTCAGCAGCCTTTGCCAGCGAGTACCTTCGCGTGCTGCCCTTATTGTCTGACTTGCTCGAGGTGGACGTTTTAGTTGGCTGCTCGGGTAGCGGCATTGTTGGCGGCGGTCAGGAAATTGAAGAAGGGCCGGCGGTGTCGCTCTCTTTGGCGGTGCTGCCGGATGTGGCGTTGCACCCCTTTCATCTGCGCGGGGATCAACTGCCAGACTTGGATGCCCCGCCTTCAGCCTGGATTGAGCAGGTAGGAGTTGCGCCCCAGGCCCAGCCCCATTTCTTGCTCTTAGCCGATGGATTTTCCTCCCGCATCTCCGAGCTGGTGCAGGGTTTGGATTTTGCCTATCCCGGAGCTGTCAAGGTGGGGGGATTGGCCAGTGGTGGCCGCGGTCCTCGGGGCAATGCTTTGTTTTTGCTGGATGCACGTACCTCCACCCCCCGGCGGGAGTTGTATCGAGAAGGAACAGTGGGGCTAGCTCTCTCCGGCAACGTGGTGCTGGATGCAGTGGTAGCCCAGGGGTGCCGTCCCATTGGGGATCCCTTGCGCGTTACCGAAGCAGAGGGCAACGTCATCCTCAGCTTGGAGGGGCGACCTCCCCTAGTGGTTCTGCAGGATTTGGTAGAACGGCTGAGCCCAGCGGATCGCCAGTTGGCTCGCCACGCTCTCTTCATTGGCCTGCTGATGGATGAGTTTAAGTTGGATCCAACGCCGGGGGATTTTCTCATTCGCGTGATTCTCGGCGTGGATCCGCGGGTGGGAGCCATAGCCATTGGGGATCGGGTGCGCTCCGGCCAGACCGTGCAGTTTCATCTGCGAGATGCCCAGACCTCGGCAGAGGACTTGCGGTCGGCTCTCAGGCGCTATTGCCTTGAGCGCAACTTGGGGCAAGACCCTGCCCTAAGCCCGCAGCCCTGTGGGGCGCTGATGTTCGCCTGTTTGGGGCGAGGCAAGGGGCTGTATGGCGTCCCCAACTTTGACTCGCAGCAGTTTCGAGAAATCCTGGGAGAAGTGCCGCTAGGAGGCTTTTTTTGCAATGGGGAGATTGGCCCCGTGGGGGGATCCACCTTCTTACACGGCTACACCTCCTGCTTCGGCATTTTCCGGCCCGCCCGCTAGCTTGTCTCCAGGTGCCCACCAACCGGAGGCCAGAGGCAGCATTCTATTGGGTTGAAAAGCTCTGGCCTCTAGCCGTGCTTGCCGGCTGCAATGGCCGTAGAATGCCAGTAAACTTTGAGTTGTAAAGCTTCGATTCTTTGTTAGCGACTTTAACAAAACGTTTTATCCGCAGTTCGGGCTGCAATCCTCTATGGCTCGCATACTCATCATTGAGGACGATCCTTCAGTCCTAGATATTCTGCGTATCAATCTGGAGTTGGCGGGCTACGAAGTTGTCAAGGCTACGGATGGGGTTCGGGGTCAGGCGCTGGCTTTGCAAACTCTCCCCGATCTCATCATTCTCGACCTGATGCTACCCCAAGTAGATGGACTGACAGTTTGCCAACGGCTGCGGCGGGAGGAGCGCACCAGCGATATTCCCATTTTGATGCTGACTGCCCTTGGCCAGACCCGGGACAAGATCGAGGGCTTCAACGCCGGTGCCGACGACTACCTGACCAAGCCCTTTGAGGTACAGGAGCTGCTGGTGCGGGTACGGGCTCTGTTGCGCCGCGCCGACCGGATCCCGCAAACGGCCAAGCACGGCGAGATCCTCACCTATGGCCCCCTGACGTTGGTGCCGGAGCGGTTTGAGGCGGTGTGGTTTGGCAAAACCGTTAAGCTCACCCACCTCGAATTTGACCTGCTCCACTGCCTCTTGCAGCGCCACGGCCAGACAGTCTCCCCCAGCGAAATCCTCAAGGAGGTATGGGGCTACGATCCCGACGACGACATTGAAACCATCCGTGTCCATATCCGCCACCTGCGCACCAAGCTGGAGCCGGATCCCCGCCACCCCCAGTACATCAAAACTGTCTATGGCGCAGGCTATTGCCTGGAGTTGCCCAACATCGCTGAGCCCCTTCCGCCCCAGCCGGAGCTGGCAAAAGACTCCCCCTCCACGTGAAAACCCCCTGCAGGAGCAGAGGGTAGGCAAGCGCTGCTTGACCCGCCCATGAAAATCATTAGCTTACTCACGGATTTTGGTCTTCAGGATCCCTACGTGGGCATTCTCAAGGGGGTGATTTGGGGGATTGCACCCCAGGTGCAGTTTATCGACCTCAGCCACGAAATCCCGCCCCAGGACGTGGCAGCAGCCCGTTTTGCCCTGATGACGGCTTACCCCTATCTGCCTCCAGGCAGCATTCACCTGGCGGTCGTGGATCCGGGGGTGGGAACTCGGCGGCGGGCAGTGGCCATCCAAACCCAGACTGGCTACCTGGTGGGCCCCGACAACGGCCTTTTTAGCGGCATTTTGGAGCAATCTCCGCCTCTAGCTGCTGTGGAACTCACCCGGTCTCAGTACTGGCGCACTCCCTCTCCCAGCCGCACCTTCCACGGGCGGGACATTTTTGCCCCTGTGGCTGCCCATCTGGCCAACGGGATCCCTTTGGCAGAGCTGGGGGATCCTCTAGACGTGGCCGAGCTGGTTCGCTGGAGCTGGCCGCCACCGCAGCTGGAGGACAATGGCTGCCGGGGGGTCATCCAGGCTATCGACCACTTTGGCAATGGCATCACCAACCTGCCGGGTCAGTGGGTGGAGGGACGGCGCTGGAGCGCCTGGATCAAAGGCATCGCCATCCGCTCTGCCACCACCTTTGCCGAGGGAAGCGAAGGCGAGCTACTGGCTTTGGTGGGCAGCGCCGGCTGGGTGGAGATTGTGCAAAACCAAGGCAACGCCAGCCGCACCCTCGACTTCAAGGTAGGGGAGGAAGTGCGCTTGGGGTGGCTTAGCTAGCTTCCTCACCGTCAGCTTCCCGAGGGAGGGGAGACTAGGCAGGTTGGCTTTCGACCGTCCCAGCCTCTGGCGCAGTTACCCCTCCTTAACAACCTGAGCGGCTTCGGCCTTGGGCAGGGTATGGCCAAGTGCTGAGCGGTGGCCTCAAGGTGGAAGCGCTCCGGATTAGCTCCCGGCACCCACCCTTGAACAGTGTAGGCTTCGCCGCTTTCCAAGACCTGCAGTGGCGTGGGGAGAACGCCTCCCTGCGTCAGCCAAACAATCGCTTGGATCCCGCTCCTTTAGAGAAGAGAAGTCGGAAAAGGTGCTGCCCTCAAGTGGGATCCAGATCCACTTCCATCCTCCAAGACCGCCGTTTTAGGGATCCCCTTACCTCCCTGACTGTAAAATCTGCCGCAAGCGCTCTAAGGCCCGTTGGTTCTCCTCAGAACTACCCACTGTCAGGCGTAGCCCGCCGCCGCTACAGCGCACATAGGTTCCTAGCTCCTGCCAGGCCCGCTGCAACTCTTGGGGGTCCCAGCCGGCTACCCGAAAGTAGAGAAAGTTGGCTTGGCTAGGCCACACCCGCACCCCCGGTAGCTCTTGCAAAGCATGGTAAAGGGCTTCCCGCTCCTGACGAATGAGGGCCACATCCGCCAAAAGCTCGTCGGCATGCTCTAAGGCAAGCTGAGCAGCCCACTGGGAAATGGCCGAGAGGTTGTAGGGTAGGCGGATGGCCTCTAGCACCTGGATGAGCTGAGGATGGCCAATGGCATAGCCCACTCGGTGGGCTGCCAGGCGAAAGGCTTTGGAGAAGGTGCGTAGGATAACCCAGTTGGGGTGCTCTGCCAACTTGGGCAGGGCTGTGTGCTGGCTGAACTCGAAATAGGCTTCATCTAGGATGACCAGGACTTCCTCCGGCAGCCCCTCCACCCACTCCCACTCAGCTGCCGTTAGACCATTGCCGGTGGGGGAATTGGGATCCACCAAACACACCACCCGCACCTGCTGCCCTGTCATAGCCTCTTGGCACTGCTTTAGATCTAGGGCAAAGGTCTCGGGGTGGCGGGGCACGCGCACCACCGGGATCCCCAGGCTCTCCGCCAGGATGGCGTACATGGAGAAGGTGGGCTCTGGCACCAAAATGCCGCCCCTGTCGCCCAGGCAGGTGGCAATCAAGAGGGATCGGATGAGCTCGTCGGAGCCGTTGCCCACGCTAATCTGCTCAGGAGCCGCCCCTGCATAGGCTGCAATGGCCTGCTTGAGGCGCCGATGCTGGGCATCGGGATAGCGGTTGCTCAGGATCTCCTCTTCCCAGAGGAGAGAGAGCTTCTGCTTAAAGCCCACCGGCCAATCCCAAGGAAACTCGTTGGCATCCAGCTTGTCGGCCGTCAAGGGCGGCACAGCAGCGTAGGGCTGCAGCTGAAGCAAATCTGGGCGCAGATACCGCAAGGCACATCTCCCTGACGGGACAGGGTACCTATGGTAGCAGGGCTGACCTCCTTGGCAAAGTAGGCTAGAGTGTTCCCAATGGGTACGGGGCTGACGGGGCTCGAACCCGCAACTTCCGCCGTGACAGGGCGGTGCTCTAACCAATTGAACTACAGCCCCAGGAGCTGCGAATACTCATTCTGAACCTAAGTAAGGGTGGTTGTCAATCATGGTACCTAGTCTGGCGGCCCAGGCCGCAACCCTGGTGGAGGAAGCCCCGCAGAACGGGATCCCGGCCGCAGCGATGCAGCGGGTAACGGCGGTGCTTACCCAGGTGGCCCAGCATCTGGATCACCTGCAGTACACCATCCTGCGCTACCCCGATGGCGGTTGGATAACGGCACGAGTGGAGGAAAACTCTCCAGGAAGGGAGCCCATCAGCCATCTTTGGATCCCAGCTTTTGGCCATCTGGAAGATGCCCAGGCGACGCTGGCAGAGCTGCGGGAGCAGGCACCGGAGCTGGAGGCGGCCTCTTTCAAGGTTTTGGAGCTGTTGTTCCTGTCCCTGGGGTTTTCCCACGCCGAGGGCATTGTCTTTTACGACCAAGCGGGGGATCGGCGGCAAGGGAAAGCCGTCAATTGCCGGCTTTTAGCAGAACAGATCAACCAGGCCCTGCGCCAAGTCATTCCTCCCCCTCTTGCCTGAGGCAGAACGTCAGTTCAAGATGGCTCCCTGGCGGCGGGCAAACTTACGCAACTTCTCATCCATTTGGGCTCCCCGCAGATCGGCTTTGGAGAAGTTGGTGAAGCGCTTGCCCTTTTCCTCAGACTGATGCAGCAGCGAGGCCCTGCTGCCTACAGACCAGAGCACGGAGCTGGCCACTGCCGCCGCGATCCCGGCTGCTCCCAAGGCGTAAGCCACGTTGCGCGTGGTGAGATGGACAAGCAAAAACCCCAGGCCCGCCGATCCCAGAAGTCCTCCCAGGCCTGCTAGGATTCCGCCCAGGGTCTTGGCCGAGCCCAGAAGCCGGCTCAAAAAGCGCAGCCAGCGGGGCTGAGGGGTGTTGAAGCGAACCCCCCGCAGATCGGCTCCCTGCAGGTTGGCTCCCGAGAAATCGGCCCCCCGCAGATCGGCGCGGCGCAAATCGTAGCCGGCCAAGTTCCGGTTAGCAAAGGACTTGCCCCGCAGATCCGCTCCAGCCAAAGACGGGATCCGCGGAGGGGTAGCCGGCTTCATGCGCCCGCTGCCGGCAATGCGGCTAGTCAGACCCACGTGGGTAGAGCCGGTAGGAATGGATCCTGGAGGCAGTAGGCCCCCCGCTTCGGGCTGAGGGAGTGGCTTAGGCGAAAACCCATCGGTTCGAGGTAGAGGAGGAGAGGTTAAAGGTCGCCTGGCCCAATGGTTTGAGATCAGCGAGGGGCTGGAAGGGGCAGCCAGGGGAGAGTTGGGCAAGAGGATTGGCTGGGGGGTGGAGCCGATTCCTTGTAGAGCCCGCAGCACCTCGGTAGCCGTGGCAAAGCGCTGGCTGATGGCCGGCTGCAGCATACGGCGCAAAATGGCGTCGAACTCAGGGCTGAGCTGCAGGCGATCCGACCAATCCCACTGGCCTGTGTTGTGGTTGTAGAACTTGGCCGGCGACTCCAGCGTCATCAAATTGAGGCAGGTAGCAGCCAGCGCGTAGAGATCGCTAGCGGGGCCTACTGCCTGGCCAGCCATCTGCTCCGGCGGAGAAAAGCCCGGGGAGCGGATGGCCGTTCCCTCCTCCGACACCTTGTGGCCGGGCCCAAGCTGCTTCACGGCCCCAAAGTCAATGAGCACCAGGCGGCCATCTTCCTTGCGGCGAATGAGGTTGGCCGGCTTGATATCGCGGTGGACAGTGTTGTGGCTGTGGACATAGCTGAGGATGAGCAGCACCTCCTGCATCACTTGCCGGGCTTGTTCTTCGGAAAAAGGCCCGTTACGCCGCACCTCCTGGGCAAGGGTGATTCCCTCGATAAACTCCTGCACCAAGTAAAACTTGCCGCCTTCCTGGAAGTGGGCATAGAGCGTGGGGATTTGCGAATGCTCCCCCAGGCGCTCCAACACCTCGGCTTCGCGGTTAAACAGCTCCTCCGCCAGCTTGGCCAGTTGGGGCGAATTTTCCACTGGGCGCAACTGCTTGATCAGCCGCCAGGGCTTGGAGGGCATGTCCTCATCTCGAGCTAAGAAAGTAGCGCCAAATCCCCCCTGTCCCAAGCGCTTGAAGGCCCGGTAGCGATTGCGCAGCAGCAGCGGCTGTCCACAGGCAGCACAGGTGGAGGCATCCGGCGGATTTTCTGGCTGCGGACAGTTTGGGTTGAGGCAGTAGCAGCTCAACATTTAGCGCGCTACCGGCTAACGCCTAGAGAACCAAGAGAGGAAAGCTAGGTAGGCAAGCGCGTTTAGGCTAGACCCAAGAGAAATCTGGCGCATCTAGCTCAACTAGGCTGATTCTATGCGTTTGCCTACTTGCGGTCCATCGGCGAAATCGCTTAGATTTTGCTGCTTTCAACTGCCCCAGAGCTAGAAAACCTAGAATGGAGAATATTGATCAATGCAGTCACCCTTTGCCTTGGCCATGTCTTCGTCCTTCTCCGGGGCCGCCATCCGGCAGGCTTTTCTAGATTTCTATGCCCAGCGGGGCCATCAAGTGTTGCCCAGCGCCTCCTTGGTGCCGGAGGATCCGACAGTGCTGCTAACCATTGCTGGCATGCTGCCCTTCAAGCCCATCTTCCTAGGGCATCAGGATCCGCCCTACCCACGGGTGACAACTGCCCAGAAATGCGTGCGCACCAACGACATCGAGAACGTGGGACGGACAGCCCGCCACCACACCTTTTTTGAGATGCTGGGCAACTTTAGCTTCGGCGACTACTTCAAAAAAGAGGCCATCACCTGGGCCTGGGAACTGGTGACAGGGGTGTTTGGCCTGCCGCCAGAGCGCCTAGTGGTGAGCGTCTTCCGGGAGGATGAGGAGTCCTTTGCCCTCTGGCGCGATGAGATAGGGATCCCGCCCCAACGCATCCAGCGCAGGGGGGAGGAAGACAACTTCTGGGCTGCCGGCCCCACTGGCCCCTGCGGCCCTTGCTCGGAGATCTACTACGACTTCAAGCCGGAGCTGGGGGATGAGCAGATCGACCTAGGGGACGACTCCCGCTTTCTCGAGATCTACAACCTGGTGTTCATGGAGCTCAACCGGGACAGCGAGGGCCACCTTACCCCCTTGGCCAAGCAAAACATTGACACGGGCCTAGGGCTGGAGCGTCTGGCTCAGGTACTCCAGGGAGTCCCCAACAACTATGAGACGGATTTGCTCTTCCCCATTGTGCAGAAGGCGGCCGAGATCGCCCAGGTGGACTACTTCCAGGCCAGCCCCGAGCAGAAAGTCTCCCTCAGGATTATCGGGGATCACGCGCGGGCGGTGATGCACCTAATTGCCGATGGGGTGATCCCCTCCAACGTGGAGCGGGGCTATGTGCTGCGGCGGCTGATCCGGCGGATGGTGCGCCACGGGCGCCTCTTAGGGATTGGCGAGCCCTTTACCCTGCCGGTGGTGGAGACGGCCATCCAGTTGGCGGAGGCTGCCTATCCTGAGGTGCGGGAGCGGGAGGCGGTGATCAAAGCCGAGCTGCAGCGGGAAGAGGAGCAGTTCCTCAAGACTCTGGAGCGGGGGGAACGGCTGCTGTTTGATCTGTTTGCAGACGTTACAGCCAGTGGCGCGCCAAAGCAGATCTCTGGGGCCGACGCCTTCAAGCTCTTTGACACCTACGGCTTCCCGTTGGAGCTAACCCAAGAAATTGCCCAGGAGCACGGCTTCAGTGTGGATCTGCAGGGCTTTGAGCAAGAGATGGAAAAACAGCGGCAGCGGGCCCGCGCTGCCCACCAAACCCTTGACGTCATGGCCCAGGGATCCCTGGACGAGCTGGCCGAGTTTTTAATCGAGACGGAGTTTCTTGGCTACAGCCAGTCCTCTGCCCGCGGCGTGGTCGAAGCCCTGCTGGTGGAGGGGAAATCCGTGCCCCAAGTGGAGGCGGGGCAAGTGGTGCAGGTGGTTTTGGATCGCACACCTTTTTATGCCGAATCCGGGGGCCAGATTGGGGATCGCGGCTACCTGGCTGGGGATGGAGTACGGGTGCGGGTGGAGGACGTGCAGAAGCGAGGAGATCTGTTTGTCCACTTTGGCCAGGTGGAACGGGGGATCCTGCGGGTGGGGGATCCCGTGCAGGCCCAAATTGACCTGGCCTGTCGGCGGCGCGCCCAGGCCCACCACAGCGCCACTCACCTCCTGCAGGCAGCCCTGAAGAAGGTGGTTGATCCCTCTATTAGCCAAGCCGGATCCCTGGTGGCTTTTGACCGGCTGCGTTTCGACTTTACCCTCTCGCGTCCCCTTACTCCCGAAGAGCTGCAGCAAGTTGAGGATCTGGTCAACACCTGGATTGCCGAGGCCCATCCAGCTCAGGTAGCCATCCTGCCCCTGGCAGAGGCCAAAGCCAGAGGGGCAATCGCCATGTTTGGGGAAAAATACGGCGCCGAGGTGCGGGTGGTCGACTTTCCGGGGGTGTCGATGGAGCTCTGTGGCGGCACCCACGTCAGCAACACCGCCGAGATTGGCCTATTTAAGATCATCTCTGAGACGGGCATAGCTGCCGGGATCCGCCGCATCGAGGCTGTAGCCGGGCCGGCAGTGCTGGAGTACTTGAACGAGCGCGACAGGGTGGTGCGGGAGCTGAGCGCCCAGTTTAAGGCCAAGCCCCAGGAGATCCCAGAGCGCGTTGCCGCTTTGCAGGCGGAGCTAAAGGCCACCCAGAAGGCCCTTGAGGAGGCCCGCAGCCAGCTGGCCTTGCTCCAGGCAGAGCAGCTCTTGCCCCAGGCTGTAGCCGTGGGCCCTCTGCAGATCTTGGTGGCGGAACTGGGAGCCACTCCCCCGGAGGCGCTGAAAACCGCCGCCGAACACCTACTCCACAAGCTGGGGGAAGGGGCAGTGGTGCTGGGATCGGTGCCCGAAGCGGGCAAGGTAAGCTTTGTAGCGGCTTTTAGCCCGGCTGTCCAGAAACTTGGCCTGAAGGCGGGCTCCTTTATCGGCGAGATTGCCAAGCTCACCGGCGGCGGTGGCGGGGGGCGGCCCAACCTAGCGCAGGCTGGTGGCAAACAGCCGGAGAAACTGGCGCAAGCTCTCCAAGCGGCTCAAGAGCGGCTGCAGGCAGAGCTGTCTTCAAGCTTGGGCAGTTAGGAGCTGCCGCCCTGCCATAATGAAAGCCGGGAATTTTCCGCGCCAGCCATGTCCACTGCCATCGATCTCAGCCAAAAGCGCATCTTGCTGACCGGAGGGAGTGGCTTTTTGGGCAAACATGTCCTGCAACAGTTGTACCTCCTGGGCGTCAAGCCGGAGCAGGTGCGAATCCCACGCTCCCGCACCCAGGATCTACGCCGCTGGGAAGTTTGCCAAGAGGTGGTGCAGGGACAGGACATCGTCATCCACCTGGCGGCCCACGTGGGGGGCATCGGCCTCAACCAGGCCAAGCCAGCAGAACTCTTCTACGACAACCTGATCATGGGATCCCAGCTTATCCATGCTGCCTACCTGGCGGGCGTGGAGAAGTTTGTCTGCGTGGGCACCATCTGTGCCTACCCCAAGTTCACTCCTGTCCCCTTCAAAGAAGAGGATCTCTGGAACGGCTACCCGGAGGAGACCAACGCCCCCTACGGCATTGCCAAGAAAGCCCTGCTGGTGCAACTGCAGGCCTACCGGCAGCAGTACGGCTTCAACGGCATCTACCTCCTGCCGGTCAACCTCTACGGCCCCATGGACAACTTCGATCCCGAAACTTCCCACGTCATCCCCGCTTTGATCCGCAAGGTGCATGAAGCCCAGCAGCGGGGCCAGAACTACGTGGAGGTGTGGGGAGATGGCAGCCCCACGCGCGAGTTTTTCTACGCCGAAGACGCAGCTCGGGGGATCCTTCTAGCCACCCAGCTCTACAACAGCCCCGAGCCCCTGAATTTGGGCACCGGCGAAGAGATCTCCATTCGGGATCTGATTGCCCTCATCTGCGAGCTGATGGGGTTTCAAGGAGAGATTCGCTGGCGAACTGACAAGCCCAATGGCCAGCCCCGCCGCTGCTTAGATGTCTCCAAGGCCCGCGAGAAGATTGGTTTTGTGGCCAAGGTGGGGTTGCGGGAAGGGCTGCAGCGCACCATCGACTGGTACCGCCGTCACGCCTCCCAGGGAGCAACCTAGGCAATGGGCTGGCTCTCCAGCCGTCCATCCTCCATGTGCAGCACCCGGTCAGCAATGTCAAGGATGCGGTTGTCGTGGGTTACCAGCAGGATGGTGCAACCTTGCTCCCGCGCCAACTTCTCCATCAGGGTCACCACCTCGCGGCCCGACCTGCTATCGAGGGAGGCCGTCGGCTCATCCGCTAGCACCAACTTGGGGTGGCTGACGAGGGCGCGGGCAATCGCCACTCGCTGCTTTTGACCCCCTGAAAGCTGTTCCGGGTAGTAGTGGACGCGATCCCCAAGACCCACCGCTGCCAGCATTGTTTCTGCCCGCCGTTGGCTCTCCTGGGGAGACAGGCCGTTGTGCAGCTCTAGGGCCATGCGCACATTCTGGGCTGACGTCAGGGATCGCAGCAGGTTGTGAGCCTGGAAAATATAGCCAATTTTGCGGCGAACCTGGACGAGGGTGCTGGGCTTGGCTCCCCGCAGCTCCTGCCCCAACACCTGCAGGCTGCCCTCTTGCACCGAGCGCAAGGCTCCTAGGAGAGTGAGCAGCGTGGTCTTACCGGAGCCAGAGGGTCCAGTCAACAACACAATCTCCCCCGGGTGCAGGACAAAGTTGATGTCAAAAAGGACTTGCCGGCGCAGGGATCCCTCACCGAAGTAGTGATTTAGCCCTTCGACTTTGACCACGGGCTCAGCGGTATTTTGAGTGGAGGTAGGGGCAGTTTGATTGAGAAGGGAAGTCAGCATAGGAAGCTCAGAATCTCAAATGACTAACTAAGGAAGCCACCATTCTGGATTCCTGCTTCAGCAGTTAGAAAATGTCGGCAGGATCAGCAGCCCGCAGCCGCCGCACAGCAATGGCTCCTGAGATAAAGCACATACTCACCGTTAGCCCCAGGACCAACATCGCTCGGTTAAAGGTCATGGCAATGGGCAATAGGGTAGCATTGGCCGTCAAATCGTAAAGCAAAACAGCCAAGGCAAAGGCGGGAATGTAGCCCAAAACAGCCAGCAAAAGGGCCTCCTGAAGCACCACCCCCAACAGGTAGGTGTCAGTGTAGCCCATGGCTTTGAGGGTGGCATACTCCGCTAGGTGATCAGATACATCGGTGTAGAGAATCTGATAGACAATCACAATGCCGACGATAAAGCCCATAGCCACCCCCAGGCCGAAAATAAAGCCGATGGCCGTGCCTTCCTCCCAATAGCTCCGCTCCATGTCAATGAACTCTGCCCGCGAGAGTACTCGCACGTCCTCGGGCAGCAGAGCCCGCATCTGATCCAGCAGCGGCTTGGGATCTACCCCTGGCTGGAGTTGCACCACGCCAATATCCACCAGGCCAGGCTCGCGCTGAGGAAAAATCCGCAGGAAATTGAGGTCACTGGTAAGGATGGTACCGTCGGCGCCAAAGGTAGCCCCCATCTCAAACAATCCCCCTACCCGCACCCGGCGGTTGCCCACTTCGGTAACGACTTCTTGTCCAGCCTCAAACCATTGGGCAATTGGACCAAACTCGCTGCGGGAGCGGCGGTCAAAGAGCACTACGTCAGCTTTTTTAATCTCCTCCAGCTCGTCGGGGGTTAGCCCTGGCAAATCCACAAGGTCGGCAGAGGGATCCACCCCCACGACAAAAATGCTGCGAGTGCGACGGGTCTCAGGGTTTTTCCAGAGGGCAAAGCTCAAATACACAGGCGAGACAGCTCGCACTCCCTCAAAGCCCAACGCCTGATAGAGCCGCCGCTGCGAAAAGGTGTTCATGGCAATAAGGGCGTTGGACTGGGGACTGACTAGGAAAATCTCCCCTTTGAGGGCAACATGGAAGCGGATGGCACTCTCCAGCAAGCTGTCCTGGAAGCCCAGCTGCATGAACATGAGGATGCAGGCAAAGGTAATGCCTGCTAAAGCCACCAGCAGGCGGATCTTCTCCCGCATCAGCTGCAGCCAGGCTAGGGGAATGCGGCGCCCAATAAAGCTGAACAGGCTGGACATCGCCCCCTCTACCCCTCAGCATCAATGGCCACGTTCACCTGCAGGTTGGTCAGGCCGGCCACGCGGGCACTGCTTTCTGGATCCAGGCGGATGTACACTTCCACCACCCGCGCATCTACGTCAGCAGCAGGGTCAGTGTTGAGCACGTCTTTCTTGCCAATTTGCAAGCCTACCCGCTCCACTCGGCCCTGTAGGGTTTCTGGCAGCACGCGGTTGCTGATGGTAGCTCGTTGTCCTGGTCGCACCCGCAGGATGTCGGTTTCGTAAACTTCGGCCACCACCATCATCTGGTCGGTGTTGCCCAGCTCGAGAATCCCTTGGTTAGCAGCGATCACTTCCCCCGGCCGAGTGTGGATTTTCAGCACCTGGCCAGCCCGGGGGGCACGGATGAGGGTGCGCTCCAAGCGGGCTTCCGCCAGTTCCAGGTTGCGGGCCAAAGACTGCAGCTGCACCTGCGCTTGGGCCCGTCTCAACGCCGCTTCAGCAGCTTGCACTTGGGCCTGGGCATTGCGCAGATCCCGCTCGCGGGCAAGGCGCAGTTGGTTGAGGGTGGCCTCGGCAGCTTGTAAGTCCTCCTGGCGCTGTCGCACCACCAGAGCCTTTTGATCGAGTTCCTGCTGCGAAATAGCTCCCTCCTGCCAGAGAGCCTGAAAGCGAGCCAGATTGGCCTCAGCATCGGCTAGCTCCGCCCGAATGCGCTCCACCACGGCTTCCTGGGAGCGGATCTGCAACTGTTGGGGCTCGTCCAGCCGGCTAAGGCGAGTGCGTGCTTCTTCAATTTGAGCCTGGCCGAAGCGGGTCTCAGCCTCTAGACGGGCACGGGCCTCTTGCAGTTGGGCGGCAGCGTACTCCCTCTCCGCTAGGCGCTCGCTGTAGCTTTCCAGACGGGCCAATACCTGCCCCGCCACCACCCGCTCCCCTTCGGCTACCAACAGCTCCCCCAGTCGTTCGCCAGGAGGGCCAGCAACACGGATAACGCTCCCCTCCGGCTCCAGACGGCCCAGAGCCCCGACCGAGGTAGCCAACGGCGTTGCCCCGCCTGCTGCCGGAGTTTCGGCTGGCGGCGGCGTTGCTCCTTGGGTAGCTCCTTGTTGGCTCAACCCTAAGGTAGCTAGCGCTGCCCAGCCAACCAGCCCAGCTCCTGGCAGTAACCACAGCAGTTGGGGTCTCATTTTGCCGTCAACTTCAAGCCTACAGCTACCCCTTCATTAAGAAGCTTAAAGCTTTGTGGAAAAGAGTGTCAAGTTCGAAATTGCACTTTAAGCAGCTCTTTTTCCTTAGGCTTTGCTTCCCTGCTGCAGAAGGCGAAAAACTGCTGATATGATCTGCCTTGCAGCAGCTTTGGTTTTAGGTGTGTGCGAGGAGTGAGGCAACGTTGCAATGGTGGAGACAGCGGGGGGAGAAGATCCCGGCATTTCGGTGCAGGCTCCGTCTTCATCTCTACTTGGGCAAAGCTTGGAGCTGTCGAACTCCTCCCTTTCGGCCTATCACTTTGTTGGAATTGGGGGGGTCGGCATGTCTGCTTTGGCCTATATTTTGGCGAAGAAAGGGTTTCGCGTTTCGGGGTCCGATATTGTTGCCAATAACCGCACTCGCCGCTTAGAGGCGTTGGGGGTGCGCGTTATTCAAGGTCACACGGCAGAGGGGTTGATTGGGAATCCCCAGGTGGTCTACTCCAGCGCCATTCGCCCCACCAACCCGGAATTAGCGGCGGCTCTAAACAAGGGACTAAAGGTTTGGCACCGAGCCGATTTACTAGCGGCTTTGTTTAACCATCGCCCAAGCATCGGCGTGGCGGGCACTCACGGCAAAACCACCACCAGCAGCATGATTGGCTACATGCTGCTTGCTGCGGGCTGGGATCCCACCCTAATCATAGGCGGGGAGATGGAGGCGTGGGACGGCAACGCTCGCCTAGGCCAGGGAGAATACCTGGTGGCGGAGGTGGATGAGTCAGACGGATCGCTGGTGCGTCTCTATCCCAAAATTGGCGTGATCACCAATGTTGAGCTAGACCACCCAGATCACTATGCCAATCTGGAGCAGGTCATCCGGGCCTTTCAGCAGTATGGGCAGCAGAGCCAAACCCTAGTGGCCTGCCTGGATTGCCCCAACGTGGCCACCCACCTCAAGGTGGACGTGGGCTACAGCCTGGCCGGACATCCCCAAGCCCAGTACCAAGCGCGGCAGATTGTCTACAAGGGCAATTCCACTGCCGCCGAGATCTGGGAAAGGGGATCCCTGCTGGGTCAGCTACGGCTGCAAGTGCCGGGATCCCACAACCTCAGCAATGCTCTAGCAGCGGTTGCCGTTGGGCGACAGTTGGGCTTGGAGTTTCCGGTAATTGCCTCTGCCCTGGCCGAGTTTCGAGGGGCGCAGCGCCGCTTTGAGGCCAAAGGGGAGGTGGGCGGGGTTACCTTTATCGATGACTATGCTCACCATCCCAGCGAGATTCGCGCTACGCTGCAGGCAGCACGGCTACAACAGCGGCGCGTGGTGGCAGTATTTCAGCCCCATCGCCATAGCCGCTTGGCCGCCCTGTTTCAGGATTTTGCCTGCTGCTTTGAGAATGCAGATGTGGTGGTGATTGTGCCCACCTACGGGGCAGGAGAGCCAGCGTCGGAGCATTCTGACAGCTTGCGGCTGGCCGTGGCGGTGGCGGAACACCATCCCCAGGTGCGCTATGTGTCTTCTTTAGCGCAACTGCCGCAGGTGTTGACCTCCATTTTGCAAGCTGGGGATCTCGCTATCTTTCTGGGTGCAGGCGACCTCAATCAGCAGATAGCGGCTACGATGCGGGCATATGCAGCCCAGGTGGGGGAACAGCTCCAGACTCCTCCGGAGGGAGAATAGCCTGGGCAAAGAACCCACGCTTTCAACATGGCTGCTTCTGAGGTATCAACACTATGACGACAGCTCCGCTGGTGCCTCAGCAGAACAGGTCCTGTGGGCCCGACGCCGCAGGCCATGCTGGTAACGAGGAGCTTCTTCCTGCTGGGCAAGAAGCGCTGCTGTCTGGACGGATTCGCCCAGGGATCCCCCTGGCCCCTCTGACCACTTTGCGGGTGGGGGGCAGGGCGGAGTGGTATTGTGAGCCCGGCAGCAACCTGGAGCTGCGGCAGTGTTTGGCTTGGGCGCGGGCAGAAGGGATCCCTGCCACTCTAGTGGGGGCAGGCAGCAATTTGCTCATCAGTGACGCCGGTTTGCCAGGGCTAGTGATCCACACCCGGCGTTTGCGCGGGCTGCAACTGCTGGAGGGGGGGAGGATCTGGGCCGCTGCCGGAGAACCTTTGGTCAACCTGGCGCGGGCGGCTGCCAAGCAAGGCTGGAGTGGACTGGAGTGGGCGATTGGGATCCCAGGCACGCTGGGGGGAGCAGTGGTGATGAATGCTGGCGCCCACGGGCAGGCCATGGCAGACGTGGTGGTGGAGGTGCAGATTTTGGATGAAGAGCAAGAGCCCTGCCGCTTGAAACCCGCCGACCTGCAATTTGGCTACCGCCGCTCGCGGCTGCAGGACTTGCCCTGGACGGTTATAGGGGCAACATTGCAGTTGATCCCGGGCCAAGATCCAGCCCAGGTGCAGTGGGAAACCCAGCGCCACCTCAACCAGCGCCTAAGCTCTCAGCCCTATCATCTGCCTAGTTGTGGCAGCGTCTTTCGCAACCCCGAAACCTATCCCGCTGGCTGGTTAATTGAGCGAGTGGGTCTAAAGGGCTACCGAATCGGCGGAGCCCAAATCTCCGAGCGCCATGCCAACTTCATCGTCAATTGTGGCCAGGCCAGCGCCAATGACATCTACCGCCTAATTTGCCTAGCCCAGGAAAAAGTCTATCAACAATGGTCGATCCTGCTGGAGCCAGAAGTACGCATTCTGGGATCTTTTGAGGATTCTTCGATAGCTAGTTTTTTCTGACTTAATCTGCTCTTGCTACCCCCTTAACAGTTTACGGGTTAGGGTATGGCTGCTTTGCGTCGATGCCACCATGTGGAGTCCTACTTCAGACTGGTAAACGACGAAAACTTGAAAGAACTCCTTCCCGCTATGGCAGCGGGATCACAGAAGCTATCTCCAAGCTCCATTTTTATAACCCCATTAGGATCCAAGGTACTCGGTGTCCTATTCGTTCCACTAAAGCCTCCGCAACTGCAGGCTGCATTGTCATTTTTTGAGCCGCGGTAAACCACAACCCTTTCATCAGAAAGCTGATGTTATCCCCAAAAGGTAAAATACCACCCCGGAGCTTCTTCTCCATCGGCTCTGTCTTCAACGTTGCACTTCAGGCTTCTTCATGAAAACCCCGATACAATGCCTAGCCCTACACTTGGGAGAATGGCACGGCCTCTTTTTTGACTATCGACCTACTGCCCACGGTGGTTGGGAGCTAGTAGGCCAAAAGCGCAGCCTCATTACCTTTGAGGCTTTGGAGTTGGGCGCGATCCGCCAAACCAATGCCTACTACCCCCTGGAGGGATCCCCTAACCCAACAAGCCGCCAGAGCTGGGTTTACCGAGATTTCTCGCCCGGACTGCGCTTTTTCCCCGATGGCTCCTTTTCTAACGGGCGGCTGCAACTAGCGCCGTTTAGCGACTTTGCCGTTGAGCAAGGCTTTCTCTGGGGAGATCGCAAGGCGCGGCTGGTGCAACAGTGGGATGCCCAGGGCTGCCTGGCGCGGGTGACCGTCATCTTAGAGCGGCGCGGCCAAGCGCTGGATCTGGTTGCCGACTTTCCCTCGGTTACCCAAGCGCAACTGAGCGCAGCCCTGCAAGGAAGATGGCGGGGGATTGCCCAGAGCTTTTCTGCGGTCGATAGCTTGCCCAGCGAAACTGAAGTTCAGTTCTGGGGGGAAACAGAGACTCGGGATCCTCTGCCGGGAGGGCTGTGGGTTGGCGGGCCGGATCCCTTGCCCATCCCTACCCTTCATCGGGATCGCCGCTTTTCCGTCAGCCTAAGCTGGTTTCCAGAAGGGCCGGAGGGCCGCCACCTGCTGCGCCTGGTGCGTGACTACGACGAGCGCGGCGCTTGGCAGCGGGTTACCCTAGTGCGGCTGGAGCGGGATCCTGGGTGAGAAAAGCACAGACCTGGGCAAACACGGTCTCCCGCTCGCAGTCCAAAGTGAGAACGTGGTCGGAGCGCTCCAGCCACTGCAGGCTCTTCTCGGCGGATCCCAGTTCCCGATACAGCCACACCGCTTGGTCGGGATCCACCACCGTATCTTGGCGCGGTTGCAGGATGAGGGTGGGCACTTGAATGCTGGCTACCTCCCCCTTGACCTGCTCGATGAGCTCGAGGGCGCTGCGCACCGCCGTCAGATTGAAGCTGCGAAAATAAGCCACTTTTTCTGCCAAAGCGCGGACATTGCCATCCCGGATCGGCAGGCGGAAGCGGGGGACATCGTCCAAAAGCCAGCCCAGGCTGTTGAGGTACTGCTCCAGGCGAAAGAGGTAGTACCAGCGGTGGCGAATGGCAAAAAACGGCGCCAGCAGCACCAATTTGTGGACAGGATGGGAAAAGGCCAGGTGCAACGCCAACAGGCAGCCGGTGGAAAACCCCACGAGCGAAAGGCGCGGGTACTCCTGGCGCAGAGCTAGGTAATGTTCCAAAGCCCGCCCGTACCACTCCGTCCAGCGGGAAGGGGGCATGCGGGGTGCTGGGCGGTCATGGCCGGGGTAGTTAAACCCCTGCACCGTTAGGCCGGCTGCCAACAGCCGCTCCGCCAGCCACTGCAACTCGTAGACGCCACCCCCCAACCCGTGTAGCAGCAGGCAGGCGTGCTCCCGTGATCCCCGCCACAGAAAAGGCTCGTTGCTCAGCATTGAAAACCTCGCGTCAAGACAGGAGAGGATCCCTTTCTAGCCCAGCGCAATATCGAGCAGCAGCATCAACAAAAACCCACTGAGAACGCCAAAGGTGCCCTCCCGCTCCAACCCCTGCCGGTGCGACTCAGGGATGATCTCATCGGAAATGACAAACAACATCGCCCCCGCCGCAAAAGCCATGCCCCAGGGTAGTAGGGGCTGCGCCAGAGAGACCACCGTTGCTCCCAGGATCCCGCCGATGGGCTCCACCAGTCCGGTCAGCAGGGCGATGCCAAAAGCGAACAGCCGCGAGTACCCCTGGCCCACCAGTGACAAAGCCACCACCAGCCCTTCTGGCATGTTCTGCAAGCCGATCCCCAACGCCAACGCCAACCCATCGCCGACTTGGCCGGTAGCGAAACCCACTCCCACCGCCAGTCCTTCCGGGAAATTGTGCAGGGCGATGGCAATGATGAACAGCCAAATCCGTTTCAAATGGGCGCGGTTCTCCCCTTCCACCCCTTTGAAAAAGTGCTCGTGAGGAAAGAGGCGGTGGGCACTCTCCAGGAAGATCGCCCCCAACAACAGGCCCGCCCCCATAATCACCGCCGCCTCGAATTGGGAATGTCCCAGCGCCAGGGCCGCTTCGGTACCCGGCACCAGCAGCGAAAACGAGGTGGCTGCCAACATCACGCCACCCCCAAACCCTAGCAAGATCCCTTGCACCCTCTCCGAGAGTGAGGGAAGAAACAGCGCCGGCAAAGCCCCCAACCCCGTTGCCAAGCCGGCCACAAAGCTAGCCAGGGATCCCGTTGCAATTGGATGCACAGATCACTCTCCCTGAAGGCCCAATGCCTCTCAATTTTCCCCTCGACGACTGAAAAATGGCTCCCCGACTGCTGAGGCGCAGCTTGCGACCTTCTCTGCATGTGTCGTAGGCTGGGGATCTCCGCTTGGGAAATTGTTAACCTGCTAAGCAGAATACAACTAGGTGTCAATGTTTTGCGTCACTCCCAGTAGATTCGTCTTGGTGCTAGGCTCTCTAGAACCGAGCTGCCACCCCTGAGGAAAACGCACTTCTAGTTAGCGACGACTAAATAAGTGAGGCAGAGATGACAAGAAGAGCAATTACAACGCTTGTGGCTCTAAGCCTAAGCCTGGGAGGAGTTGGCTTGGGGCTAGCCGGCTGCGGTGGAGGCGGAAGCGGTGGGACGATATTGCCCACGCCGACACCTACACCGACACTCACACCGACCCCAACTCCAACACCCACCCCAACCCCGACACCTACGCCGACTCCAACACCCACGCCGGGTGCCCCGACTTTTACCAAGGCATTTAACCCCACCTCGGTGGCTGCTGGCCCCACTGCCAAAACAACCCTGACCTACACGATCACCAACACAGCCGCTCTGCCGCTGACGGGTCTAGCCTTTTCCGATCCCCTGCCTGCCGGCTTGATCGTTGCCACTCCCAACAACCTCAACAACGGCTGTGGCGGGACTCTGGCAGCTGCACCAGGAGCAACTTCCATCTTGCTGGTCAACGGCTCATTGGCAGCCAACGCTAGCTGCACCATTAGCCTGGATCTTCAGGTTACAGCCACGACAGCGGGATCCCTGACCAGCCCCGCGGTAACCCTGAGCAGCAACCAAGCGCCTAATGCCACCGCTGCGGCTATCAACTTAACGGTAACGGTGCCAGCTCCCACCTTTACCATGGCCTTTGCTCCCAACCCGCTTGGCCCAATTGGCCCACGTCCCGTTACCGGGAATGGAACTCTGACGTTTGGGATAACCAACAACGCAGCCATTCCATTGACGGGCTTGGCCTTTAACCACACCTTGCCGGGAGGGCCGCCTCCTTTAACCGTATCTGCCCCACCTCCTCCCTTACCTGCTTCCTGCGGTGCTGGAGCTACCCTCACAGCCTCGGTGGGTGGGAACACCATTCAATTCACCGGAGGACAAGTAGCCCCAGCACAAACTTGCACAGTGACCATCCCTGTCCAAGTCACATTCGCAGCTACGGACTCACCCGGCACCTACAACTACACCAACTCCCCGGTGACGTTGAACAGCACTCAGGCTGCCCCTGTTACAGCGGGGCCAGTAATCTGGACAGTTGTAGTGAATTAGTCCTTCAAAAGCAGCTCGGCAATTTGAATGGCGTTGAGGGCCGCACCTTTGCGGATTTGATCCCCGCATAGCCACAGCTCCAGGGCCTTGGGCTCGGAGATGTCCTGGCGGATGCGGCCCACCGCCACTTCATCCTTGCCGGCCACGTCGATGGGCATGGGAAAGCGGTTCTGCTGCCAATCTTCAATGAGCACCACCCCAGGGGCCTGGGCCAGGATTTGCCGGGCTTTTTCCACAGGGAAGGGCTGTTCAAACTCCAGGTTGAGGGCCTCGGCGTGGGTACGTAGCACCGGCACCCGCACACAGGTAGCTGTCAGCCGCAGGTTGGGGGATCCCATAATCTTGCGCGACTCGTTGACCATCTTCATCTCTTCCTGACAGTAGCCGTTCTCCTCCAGGGGGCTGTTGTGGAGGAAGAGGTTGAAGGCGATGGGGTAGGGGAACACCTGGGGCTGAAAGGGCTGGCCTTGCAGGTAGGCGCGGGTTTGCTCCTCTAGCTCCACCATCGCGCGGGCCCCGGCCCCACTGGCCGATTGATAGGTAGCAGCCACCACCCGGCGCAGCGGGATGTGGCGATGCAGGGGGTAGATGGCCACGCACATCAGGATGGTGGTGCAGTTGGGGTTGGCAATGATCCCTTGGTGACGGAAGGCTTCCTGGGGGTTGACCTCGGGCACCACCAGCGGGACATCGGGATCCAGACGAAAGGCGCTGGAGTTGTCGATCAGCACCGCTCCTGCCTCGACGATGGTTCTGGCCCAGGTTTTGGAGACACTAGCACCGGCAGAGGCCAGCACCAGATCCAGGCCCCGGAAGGCCGCTTCTGAAACCGGCTCCACCGGGATCCGTTCCCCCTTGAAGGTCAAATAGGTGCCCGCTGAACGGGGCGAGGCCAACAGCTTCAACTCTGCCACCGGAAAGTGGCGCTCTTCCAGCAGTTTCAGCAGCTCCGCTCCTACTGCTCCTGTGGCCCCCAAGATGGCCACCCGTTGTTGCCGTCCCATGCTTTCTTGTCCTCAGGTTTTCCTCATTCTATGGCTCTCCTCTAGTCCTTGATTCACCGGACAATTGGCCACTTTGTGGCATGACCAACCTCCTGCCTTGACGGAGATGGGCTGAGCTAGTAGGCTTGCGAGTACATCTTTTCTGGTAGGCACTTTGCCTAGGCTAAAGTTGGC